>NZ_JAVREI010000003.1:0-275490 GCF_031845325.1 Blastococcus goldschmidtiae
CGCCGCCGCCTCCCCCGCCGCCTCCCCCGCCGCCGCCGCCGCCTCCGCCGCCGCCTCCGGCGCCGGAGGGGGTGCCGGGAATGTCCCGCGCACAGGAGAATGCAGTGGGGTCGGCGCGGGACTATCTGAGCTTCGCGTCATTCTCGCGGAGCGGGCTCATTGAGCAGCTGGAGTTCGAGGGCTACTCCAATGCCGACGCTACGTTCGCGGTCGATCGAGTTGACCCGGACTGGAACCAGCAGGCCGCGAAGTCCGCCGAGGAGTACCTGAGCTTCTCGAACTTCTCCCGCCAGGGCCTAATCGACCAGCTGATCTTTGAAGGGTTCACGCCCGGGCAGGCAGAGTACGGCGTGAATCAGACCGGGCTCTGACCTAAGGCCCTGCTTCCCCAGGTCTTCGCACTGAGCCCCGCCGGCCCGTGGTCGGCGGGGCTCAATGGCGTCTCCCGGAGGCTCGTCGTTCGCGTGCGGGTCGAGGCGCGGTGCACGACTGCCCCGGTGCCCGTGGACGTCGAGCGCAAGCTGCGCCGAGTCGTGCACGACGTGTTCGGCCAGGACGTAGACGCAGCGTGGGACACACAGTCCGGTGTCCCTCACATGCATCGGGTCACGCTCCCGCGGACCGAGGGGCCGACCGCCGCACCGTCCGTCTCCGTGCGACGACCACGGGGGTCTTTGAACTACTCGTCGTCGACCTCGACGTCCGCACGGGGTTCGTCGAGTACGACGACGAGGACCACATGGACGCGCTCCTCCGCCTGCTGGCGCTGGTCGGCGAGGCTTATCTGCGCGGCGGAGGCTCGGTCGAGCACACGAGCGGCATTCTCCGGACCAGGCCGGTCCTGACCATCGCCGTCGGCGGGAACAACTGGACCATGGGCTGGCGGAGCAGCTGGCCCCAGTACCCGGAGAACGACGACACCGGGAGCAGCGTGGCCTGAGGCAGAGCGGGCCGCCGGGTCAGAGCCAGGGCAGGTCGGCCACTCGCTCCCACGGGAGGGTCACGCTGGCCTCGGAGGACTCCCCCGCCAGCCGCGCCGCCACGCTCCGACCGGCACAGGCGACCGGCCGGTGCGGTGTGACGACCACGTGCACGTCGTCCACCGGCAGTCCGGCGTCGGTGACCCGGCCGAGCAGGCGCTCGGGTGCCACCAGCACGGTGGTCGCGAGCACCGGCATCGACGGGTGCGACCACAGCGCGACCGGCCCCTCGACGTGGAAGGCCAGCTCCACCTCGCCGGACCGGCCCATGGCCGCCGACCGGGTGGGGGCCAGCTGCCCGGGAGCGGTGCCCGGCACCGGGACCCACGGCAGCGTCAGGTCGCCGCGGCGGACGACGACCCGCCACCCGACCGCCGCACGGGCCGCGTCGGCCCAGTCGAGCACGGCGATCCCGGCAGCGGCCGCGGACGCATCGGCCACCGGGCGGTGCGCGACCCAGGAGTGCAGGGCAGCGGTCATCCCGTCCGGGGTGGGGGCCACGCCGGCCCGGGTCATGTCGTCGGCGAGGTCGGCGAGGTCCACGCGCAGCGTGCGCTCGTCCTCCTCCACGAGGAGCGCCGATCCCGCGGACGGCCGGCGGACCAGTTCCACGCGCACCTGCGGACCGGCCAGCCCTGGCAGCACCGCGGAGACCACGTCCAGCAGGTCGGCGAGGTCGATGCGGCTCGGGCGCAGGCGCTGCAGCAGCCCGGCGGAGCTCCCGGGTCCGAAGGCGCTCACGCCCCGGCCACGCAGAGGCGGTCGCGCAGCCCGTGGGGCAGGGCGCAGAGCGCCAGGACGGCGGTCAGCTCGGCGACGCTGAGGCGCACGGGCAGCACGTCGGCATCCCAGCCCGTCGCCAGTCGCACCCGGGCGGCGGAGGCAGGCCAGACGGCGTCGCGGGCGGCCGCCACGTGCAGTTCGGTGAGCACGTCCTCCAGGTGGAGCGCGGCGACCGGGTGGACCGCCGGGTTGCCCAGGGCGGCTCGGACGGCGGTGGCGAGCTGGACACGCTCGGGAGAGGCGAGCCAGTGCGGCACCAGGACCTGCACCCCGGCCTCGCCGGTGGGCATCGCGCTCATCGAACGCCGCCCGGACCGGGTCGCCCGGCATCCGTCCCCGCGCCGTCCCCGCCTGTGGTGCGGCGGGTACCCGGGCGAAGCGTCACGAGGTGGATATCGGCAGGACAGAGGCCCGATCGACCCGTCCACGGCGACGAATTGGCCTCGTACCGTCCCGTCGGACTCGCACCGCTCGTCCGCCGGGCGTAACCGGGACGTCCGCGGGCCGTTTCCCAGGTGTCGCCGACTGCCGAGGGCCCCTCATGCGCCGTGCCACCGCTCCCGCTCTGACCGCCGCCACGCTCGCCGTCGTCCTGGCCGCCGCGGGATCGACCGTGCCCGCCGCCGCGACCGGCGCGCCGGCGGACGACCCCCGACCGGTGATGTTCGTGGGCAACAACTGGGACGGGACCGCGACCGTCGTCGACGCGGCCACCCACGAACCGATCGCGACGGTCGACACCATCCCCGACCGGCACCGGCGGATGGTCGAGATCCTCACCCGGCCGGACGCCCTCGCGTTCCACCTCGCGATCACGGCGGCCATCGGCGAGGGCCACGCGCAGTACGCCGACGACATGTACACGACGCACGACGGCAGGCTGCTGGCCGTGAGCCGGCCCAGCTTCGCCGACGTGGTGGGCATCGACCTCGCCAGCGGCGACATCGTGTGGCGCTTCCCGATGGAGGGCTACCGCTCCGACCACATGGGCGTCTCGCCCGACGGCGAGCGGCTGCTGGTCAGCGACTCCACCGCGAACAAGGTGCACGAACTGAACATCCGCACCGGCGCGAAGACCGGCGAGTTCCCCAGCGGGGACAGTCCGCACGAGAACAACTACACCGCCGACGGGTCGCGGGTGTTCCACGCCAGCATCGGCCGTGTCTACACGCCGGTCGACCGGCCGGTCCTGCGGCAGCCGTTCGACACCCTCAAGGGCGAGCAGTACTTCCAGATCGTCCGGACCGACGGACTGGCCGTGGAGCAGCGGTGGGACATGGGCCGCGAGCTCGAGGAGGCCGGCTACCCGGGCATGGCCTCCGCCGTCCGCCCGATGGCGCTGGCGCCGGACGAGCGGTACGTCTACCTGCAGGTCTCGTTCTTCCACGGCTGGATCGAGTTCGACACCCAGGCGCCCGACGCCGACACCAGCCGCACCTACGACGGCGAGCCCGCGGTCGGGGCTGTCACCCGGGTGGTCGACCTGCCGAAGCGGACCACCGAACCCCGCGAGCGGTACGTGCTCGACTCCGCCCACCACGGCCTGGCCATCGACCCGGCGGGGACGACGCTGTGCGCCGCCGGGACCATGGACGGCTACGCGGCGATCATCGACCGCGAGACCGGGGAGCACCGCCTGGTCGAGGTGGGCGAGAAGCCCTACTGGTCCACCACCGGCGTGGACGACGACGAGTGCTGGGTCTCGGTCAGCGGCACCGACCAGGTCGTCGTCATCGACTACGACACCGCCGAGCGGATCGCCACGATCGTCGTCGGCGACCACCCCCAGCGCGTCCGCGAGGGCGTCGTCGCCGACGACGTCCTCACCGCCTGGCGGTGACGGACCGGAACGGCCCCGTCCCGGGTCCCACCCTGAGCGCGCGAAGGGTGGGGAGGACGGGGCCGTTCCTCAGTCGGCGAGCTCGGCCAGCCGGTCCTTGAGGGCCTTCTCCACGCGGTCGGCGTAGACGTTCATGTTGCGCACCGAGGTGTTGAGATCCGACGACAGCTGCGTCTTGGTCTGCCCGCCCCACGTGGTCAGGTACCAGGTGGCCCACCCCAGCACGTTGGGCTGGCCGGCACGCTGGTCGCGACGCGCGTTCGGGTCCGGAGCGCAGGCCGCCGTGAGGGCGTGGGAGAGCAGCGTCTGCTCGGCCTCGCCCATGATCTCGTCGGGCGCCTCGCCGGAGTCGGGCAGCAGGATCTCGGTGCCGTCGGGGCCGCCGTCCAGGGACTGCAGGTTGCGCAGCCCGTTCAGCGTCGCCACGGTCTGCGAGTTGCGCCGCAGGGTGGCCACGCTCTGCCCCATGTAGGCGGCGAGCTCCTTCTCGCTGGGCCGGCGCTGGTGCTCGGCGATGAAGGTGGCGATCGCCTTCTGCTGCTTGTGCTCGGTGTCGGCCGCGGTGCGCCCGTGGGCGTTGCGGCCCAGGTCGTGCACCCACTTGGACAGCTGCGTGGCCAGGAAGGCGCCGAAGGGGACGGACTTGGTCTCGTCGAACTGCCCGACGGCCTTGAGCACCCACTCGTACACCTGCTGGCCGAGGTCGTCGGGGTCGGGCAGGTGCAGCCGGATCGTGCTCATGTTGCGCTGCAGGCGCTTGAGGCTCACCGGGCCGTAGTGCCGGCACAGGTCGGCCAGGAACTCCGGGGGGAGGTCACGGGGTGCGCGGCGACGGACGTCGGTCTCGGCGCGGAGCCCGACGGTGGTGCAGCCGTGCCGGGCGCACCAGGCGCGCACCCAGTCGGCGAGCACCGACGCCGAGCCGCGGGCGCCGTCGACGCGGTAGAGCCCGTCGCCCTGGTCGTAGCTGACGGTGACGCCGTCGGGAAGCTCCGCCCGGAACTCGTCCAGCGGGAGCTCGCGGTCGAGGCGGAAGTGCACCCGGTCGCGCGGGGTGATCGGGGCGAGAGCCCAGCCCTCCGCCTCGGGGAGGCCGCCGAAGACGAGCGGCTGACGGGCGCGGGGGTCGAGGGCGGGCGGGGCGGACACGAGCATTTCGGACACCGGAACTCCTGGGCACTACGGGGAAGGACAGACCTCGGGGAAGGAGGCCTGCGACAACGCTCGGGAGGTAGAACCTCAGGCCGGGATGCGCTCCCCCGGGCCCGCGGTGCGCGGACTCGGGATCGGCGCCGCGGCGGGCGACGCAGGCAGGGCCTCGACCACGTCCGCGGCGGTGACCCCGCCGCCGGCCCGCTCGAGGAGCACGGCCGCGGCGGCGCGCTCGGCGCCGCTGGGCTCGGCGACGTACACCGGCATGTGGTCGTAGAGCGACGTGAAGACGGCGCTGACGAACGCGTAGGCGGCCTGCGCCTGCGGGGAGAACTTGGCGACACCGGTCCGCGGACCGAGGTCCACGCCGACGGTCACCCGGACGACGCGGTCGTCCTTGCTCAGACCCGAGACGGCGAAGGCGACCTCGTCGTGCTCGGCGGCGAGCGACGCGAGTGCGGCCAGGCACTTACGCGTGGCGCCCCGCCGCGGCCGCAGCTGCACGTGGACCACCACGGACTCCTGCTCACCGCCGTGGTCGCCGTCGGTCTGCGCGTTGGATGCAGTGTGTTGCATGTTGATCGCCCCCTGTCACTTGCTTGGGGAGAAATCTGCCGCATCCCCTCGGCAACCGAGGGCACAACACTCGCCGTGTCATACGCACCTGTGAGCAAATACTTCGGCAGAAGTTGCCCGTGTCGCTGGTGCGGTCGCGGCACGGGCGGCGGCTTTGGCAGTCTCTGCCCAAGCCGCCGCCCGACGCTGAGCGATCAGCCCTGCGCGTCCTCGCTCGCCAGCTCCGCGGTGCCGGCCGCCGTGTCCGCACCGACCGCCGGGGGGGCGAAGGCAGCCAGGGCACCGAGGGTGTCGGCGGTCACCTGAGCGGCGAGCAGGTTGGCCTCCGCGATCTGCCGGTAGACCTCCTCGCGGTGGATGGCGATCTCGCGCGGGGCCTTGAAGCCGAGCCGGACCGTCCCTCCGCGCACCTCGACGACGTGGATCTCGATGTCGTCGCCGATGCGGATGGTCTCGCCGACGCTGCGGGTGAGTGTGAGCACGTGTACCCCTCCATGGGTGTGTATGTGGCCGTCCGTGGCGTGCCCGGCGGCACCGGGCGAGCGGCGCTGGACGCCGCTGCAGGTGTTATCGGCGCAATGGGCACCGCACCGGATGGGACGGATCGGCCAGGACCACCTGCCGCGCCCGGGCGGTGAGGGGGCTCACCACCAGCGGGGCCCGGAGATTCACCGTGGCCGCGGCGACGTCCCCGTCGGGAACCGTCACCAGGCAGTGCACCTGCGCGTCCGCGGACTCCCCGAGGCCGAGCTCGGCGCAGGCCGCCCACGGCAGCTCGGGCGCGTACTCCGGGAAGTACGCAGTCGCGCGAGCGACGAGGAAGCGCGGGCCGTCGGGGGCGACCGACTGGAGCCACGAGAGCACACCGGCGCCGTCGGCCGGGACGAGCGCGTAGTCCCGGTGCGCCGGGAAGCCCGGCAACGCCTCGGTCAGGGTGAGGACCTGCATCGCGGGGATCACGGCGCCGGCACGGGACCGGACCGGCGCGGACGCGGGGGCGTGCGGACGCGCGGCCAGGGCAGCCGGGGACGGGGTCATGCGGGGCACCTCCTCGAGGGGCCGGCTGCGGGGACGAGGCAGCCGGACATCAGCGCAGGTAGTCCATCAGCGTCGGGGAGATGGCCTTCGCCGTCGCCTGCAGCGCCGCCTGGTAGCCGACCTGCTGCATCTGCAGCCGCATCATCGTGCCCGGCAGGTCGACGTTCTCGACGTCGCCGAGCTGGATCTCCAGGGTGAGCGCGAGGTCGGTGTTGATCTGCTGCTCGCGGTCCACCCGCGCCGCCCGCGCGCCCACGTCGGCGACGCTGCCGAGCATCCGCCGCATCGCCGCGTCGATGTCCTCGAGGCCCTGACCGAGCGCCGCGGGGTCGTTGACCAGGTCGTCGGCGATCCGGCCGACCACGGCGAAGAGGTCGTCACCGGCGGGGCCGAACGCCTCGCGGCCGGTCAGGTCGACGCGGACCTCCTCGGTGAAGGACACCCGCCGCAGGACGTCGCCACCCGGCACGGCCATGCCGAGGAAGTTCCCGGTGTCCCCGTCGTAGGCCCTGGCACCCGTCGTCACCCCGCCGAAGATGGGGCGGCCCTGGATCGTGGTGTTCGCCAGACCGAGGAGGCTGCTGCGCAACGACTCGACCTCGGTGGCCAGCGCCCGGCGGCTGGCCTCGGACGAGTTACCGGTGCTGGCGCCCTGGACGGTGAGATCGCGGACCCGGCGGGTGACGTCGAGCATGTTCTGCAAGGTCGAGTCGGTGATCGACAGCCAGCTGTCGGCGTCGGAGATGTTGCGCGCGAACTGCTCGACGGCGGCCTGGTCCGACCGGATCTGCATCGCCCTGTTGGTGCCGGTCGGCGAGTCCGACGGCGCGTTGATGACCCGCCCCGACGTGAGCTGCTGCTGCAGCTTGCCGAACGTGTCGAGATTGCGGTTGAGGCCCTGCAGGCTGGTGAGCGCGACGGCCTTCTGCGTGATGCGCACTCAGATCACAGCCCCACGCGGCCGGTGCGGTTGATCAGGACGTCGAGCATCTCGTCGATCGTGCTGACCAGCCGGCTAGCGGCCGAGTAGGCGTGCTGGAAGGACAGCATGTTGGTCATCTCCTCGTCGAGGTTGACGCCGGCCACGGACTCCCGGGCGGCGTCGACCTGGCCGGTGATCACGGACTGGATCCCGAGGTTGCGCTGCGAGACCGCCGACTGGACGCCGAGTTCCACGATCATCCGGCGGTAGGCGGTGTCGGGCGAGCCGACGCCCGTGCCGAGCTGGGCGAGCTTGTCGGCGTTACCGCGGTCGAGGTTCGCCGGGACGGAGCCGTCGTCCGCGCCGATGGCCGAGGCCGCGATCTTGCGCGGGTCGGTGATCGCGACGGTGATGGAGGACGCCGTCACGGTGCCTGTCGTGGAGCCGATCAGCGGACCGCCCCGGACTCCGTCGAGGTCGAAGCCGTCGTTGTGTGCGTCGTTGAGCGCGGTGGCCAGCTGGGTGGCGATGCCGTCCAGCGCGGCACGGGAAGTGGGGATGATCGAGTTGAGCGCATGCAGCTGCCCACCGGCGGTCCCGCCGACGGACACCGTCAGCGAGCCGGTCGCCGTCACGACCCGGGGAGGGTCGCCGGCCGAGTCCGTGGGATCGATGGAGCCCTCGACGGCGAGTTTCGAAGACGACCCGCCGGCCACCAGGGTGACGCTCCCGAGCACGACGTCGACGACGCCGCCGTCCCGGGGACGGACCGTGGCGCCGACCTGGTCGGCGAGCTTCATGACCAGCACGTCGCGCTGGTCCATCAGGTCGTTGGACGGCAGCCCGCTCTGGCTGGCGCGCAGGATGGCGGTGTTGAGCTGCGCGATCGTGTCGGCGGCCGCGTTGACGTCCTTCACCAGGACGTCGAGGCTCTCCCGCGTCTGGTTCCACTGCCCGTCGAGCTGGCCGCTGCTGAAGTGCAGGCCGCCCACCAGCGTCTCGAGGCGCTTGAGCACCTGACCCCGCGCCGCCGGGTCCTCGGGCTTGTTCGCGACGTCCTGGAACCCGCGCCACATGTCGGACATGAGGTTCTGCAGCCCGGTGGTGCCCGGCTCGCGGAAGGCCTGCTCGACCAGCGAGTACGCCGCGCTCTCCGCGGTGAGCCGCGCGCTGTTGCCGTGCTCGGTGTGCCCTCGACCCTCGAGGAAGGAGTCCCGGATCCGGATGACGTCGTCCACGCTGACGCCGGCGCCGATGCCCGAGCTCGTCGAGTAGAAGGCCGGCACCGCGCTGCCGCCGATGGCACGCAGGTCGGCCCGTTGACGCGAGTAACCGTCGGTGTTGACGTTGGCGATGTTCTGCCCGGTGACGTCGAGGGCGCGGCGCTGCGCCCACAGGGACGTGGTCGCGGTGTTCAGGGAACCGAAGCTGCTCATGTCAGAGTGCTCCGTCCAGGGTGACCGCGCGGTGCGTCCCGTCGGAGTGCCGGCCGGTGGAGCCGTAGGTGCCGGCCGAGGGCGCCCGGGTCTGCGCCAGGGCGTCCCCGATCGCGGCCAGGCCGCCCTCGATGAGTTCCTTGTTCGCGTCGGACAGGCTGCGCAGGTCGGTGATCAGCACGAGCAACGCCTCGTGGTGCTTGCCCAGCAGGTCGCCCCACGGCGCGGGCGCCGCGTCGGCCACCTGGCGGAGCGAGGGGTTGGTCTCCAGGCCGAGCGCCGCGGCGATGACCTCGGTGGCCGCCGAGCGCTCCACCTCCAGGGTGCGCAACTGGTCGAGCACGACCTCGAGCTCGTGCGCGATGCGCGCCAGCCACCGGGTCTTCCCGGTGAGGATCAGGTACTGCTTCTCCTCGGCCTTGAACAGCAGGAGGTCCAGGAGCTCCTGCTCCCGCCACAGCAACGTCGACAGGTGCTGGTACTCCACGTGCCCACCGCCTCTCCGTCGTCTCGCACTCGAGCGCCTCGACGGTTCGACCGCCGTGCGCTGCCCTCGTTGCAAGTGGCTTCGGCACCGGCTGACCGCACCTCAAGCCGAGCGGCCGGTCCGGGCTCAAGGTCGGCAGGAAAGTTGCCGATGGGTGGTGCCACCGACGACCGGGTCAGCCGAGAAGGAGGGCGTGAGCCCAGCCCGCGCCGTCATGACCGAGCGCCCCGTCCACGAGCGGACCGCCCGAGAGCGGAGCGCGTCCGGACGGGTCGCTCACCCGTCCCGCGCCGCCGCCCCCGGTCGCTCGCCGGCCGAGGTCGACGCCCTGGTGACCGAGCACCTGCCGCTCGCGGCCTTCGCCGTCAACGCCGTCGCCGCGCGCATCTCGCTGCCCGCCCACGTCAGCCGGGACGACCTCGTGTCCTGCGCGCACGTCGCCCTGGTCGAGGTCGCGAAGCGGTTCGACCCGACGGCGGGGGCCTCCTTCGCCACCTATGCCCTGGCCCGCCTGCAGGGCGCCGTCCTGGACGAGCTGCGCTCCGGTGACTGGGCCAGCCGGTCGGTCCGCGCCGCGGCGCGGCGCACGGATGCCGCCGCCGACGCGCTCGCCGTCTCGCTCGGCCGACCCCCCACGCGCGAGGAGCTCGCCGCCGCCCTCGGCGTGCCGCGCAGCGAGCTGGAGAGCCTGCAGGTGGACGTGCACCGTGCGGTCATGGTCAGCATCGACGCCGAGACGAGCTCCGACGGCGGATCGCTGGACCTGCCGGACACCGGTGAGTCACCGGAGCGCGCTCTGTTGCGCGGCGAGCGGGCCCGCTACCTGCACGAGGCGATCCGAGCCCTCCCCGACCGCCTCGACGAGGTCGTGGAGCGCAATTTCTTCGGTGACGAATCGCTCACGGACATCGCCGAGGACCTCGGTGTGACCTTGTCGCGGGTCTCGCAGATGCGCGCCCGTGCACTCACCCTCCTGCACGCCGCGATGAGCGAGGTATGGGAGGGCCGCCAGGTGCCCGCCGACGGCGGCGTGCGTGCCCGTAACCAGCAGACGGCCTACGTCGAGCGGGTGACCGGCCGCAGCGTCAAGCCGCTCCCCCGCCAGCGGTCGGCCTGGCCGGCCAGCCGCGGCCGCACGGCCCGGACCGCCTGATCCAGCCCCTGATCCACCCGAACGGAAAAAAATCGGCCGCTCGGCTCAAGCACCCCCACCCCGGCGCCGAAACCCTCTCTGCACGGCCCCGCAGCACGGATGCAGCGGGAACACAAAGTACGACCCCATCCAAGGAGGATCATCATGGGTCTGCGCATCAACCAGAACATCGCGGCGCTCAACGCTCACCGCAACCTGTCCATCACGGACAACCAGATGAACAAGTCGCTGGAGAAGCTGTCCTCCGGCTTCCGGATCAACCGCGCCGCCGACGACGCGGCCGGCCTGGCGATCTCCGAGGGCCTGCGTTCGCAGGTCGGTGGCCTCAAGGTCGCCGTCCGCAACTCGCAGGACGGCGTCTCCGTCGTGCAGACGGCGGAAGGTGCCCTCACCGAGGTGCACTCGATCCTGCAGCGCGTCCGTGACCTGACCGTCCAGGCGGGCAACAGCGGCGTCGTCGACGACAAGGCCCGGGGCTACATCGCCAAGGAGGTCACCGAGCTCGCCGGCGCGCTGACCGACATCGCCGCCCGGACCGACTTCAACGGCACCAAGCTGCTGAACGGCAGCGCCTCCAGCCTGTCGTTCCAGACGGGTGCCAACGGTGGCGAGACCATGACCGTGGAGCTCAGCAACGTCACCACGGTCGCCACGGCGGTCACCGGCGTGGCCACCAACATGTCGGCCTCGGGCACCTACAGCGCCACGGCCGACCTGGCGACGCTCGACACGCAGATCAAGAACGTGTCGGAGTCCCGCGCAAGCCTCGGTGCGAAGCAGAACCGCTTCGAGAGCACCATCAACTCGCTCAACGTCTCGATCGAGAACCTGAGCGCGTCGGAGAGCCGGGTCCGCGATGCCGACATGGCGCAGGAGATGGTCGGGTTCACCCGCGCCCAGATCCTGACCCAGGCCGGCACCGCGATGCTCGCGCAGGCCAACCAGGCCTCGCAGGGCGTCCTGTCGCTGCTCCGCTGATCCCGATCAGCTGAGTAGCTGAGGCAGCAGACCCTCAGCACCACCCCGGGTGAGGGGGGAGGCCTCCGTGCCTCCCCCCTCATTCGCTTACGCCCGCGCCCCGTCGACCAGGAGCCAGTGACATGACGATGAGCATCAACACCGGCCTTGCGTCCGGGATCGACACGGGCACGATGATCAACCAGCTCATGCAGCTCGAGGCGCGGCAGCAGACCGCACTCAAGATCCGGTTGTCGACCACCGAGATCACCGCCAGCGCGTACCGCACCGTCAACAGCTCGCTCGCGGCCCTGACCACCGCCGCCGACTCGCTCCTCAAGCCCGAGACCTGGACCAGCACCACCGCCAGCAGCTCCGCCGCGTCGGTCGCCGTCACCGCCGCCTCGTACGCGCAGCCGGGCTCCCTCACCTTCACCGTCAGCAAGGTCGCGACGACCGCCTCCAGCGTCAGCACCGGCCGCTGGTCGAGCACCACCACCGCCGCAGGGCTGACCAGCCTCGACATCCGCTCCGCCGACGGCACCGTCAGCAAGGGCACGATCGCCCTCGACGGCACCGAGACCCTCGAGCAGGCCGCGGCCAAGATCAACGCCGACACGGCGCTGGGCCTCAAGGCGTCGGCGGTGCAGGTCGCTCCCGGAGAGTTCGCCCTCCAGATCAGCGCGGGCACGTCGGGGGCAGCCGCCGGCTTCACCATCGGCGGAACGGCGTTCACGGCCACCACCGTCGGCCAGAACGCCGAGCTGAAGGTCGGCTCGGACACTGCGACCACGAGCGCCTACACGGTCACCTCGGCCAGCAACACGTTCGAGGGCGTGCTCTCCGGCACCACGTTCACGGTCAGCAAGGAGGAGACCACCCCCGTGACCGTGACCGTGGCCGCGGACCCGGCCGCCGTCGCCACCAAGGTCTCTGGCCTGGTCGACGCGATCAACAAGGCGATCTCGACGATCAAGACCTACACGGACAACACGCCGGGCAGCAAGGCGGGGCTGCGCGGCGAGTACGCGGTGACCTCCATCTCCGCGCAGTTGGGACAAGCGGTCTCCGAGGCGGTCGGCACCGACGGCTCGCCGGCCCAGATCGGCTTCCAGACCACCCGGGAGGGCCTGATCACCTTCGACAAGGAGAAGTTCACCGCCGCCCTCCAGGCCACGCCCGACCTGGCACAACGGATCGTGGCGGGCAGCGGCGTAGCCGGCGAGCCCGACGCCGTGGAAGGCCTGGCCGCGCGGGTCCGCGACGTCGCCAAGGCCGCCTCCGACGCCACCACCGGCAGCCTGACCTCCATGGCCCAGGGCCAGGATTCCGTCGCACGCGACATCAAGGACCGGATCGCCGCGTGGGACATCCGGCTCACCGCGCGCAAGGCGGCACTCACCCGCCAGTTCACCGCCATGGAGACCGCCCTGAGCTCGCTGAACAATCAGTCGAACTGGCTGGCCGGCCAGCTCGGCTCGCTGTCGTCCTGATCACCTGCCGCACCCTCTCGACCCTTCGCCCCAGGAGCCCCAACCGATGAGTGCCGCTTCGCTTCGCGCCCGCTACCTGGGCGACTCCGTCGCCACCGCCTCGCCGCAGCAGGTGCTGGTCATGCTGTACGACCGGCTGACCCTCGACCTCGAACGCGCTCAGGTCGCGGCCGCCGACGGTGACCGGGCCCGCGCCAACGACGAACTCCAGCATGCGCAGGCGATCGTGCTCGAACTGCTCTCCAGCCTCCAGGTGGACGTGTGGGAGGGCGGCCCCCGGCTGGCCGCTCTCTACCACTGGCTGCTGAGCGAGCTCGTCCAGGCGAACATGAAGATGGACGGCAACCGCATCGCCTCCTGCCGCCAGGTGGTCGAGCCGCTGCGCGACGCGTGGCGCCAGGCCGCAGCCTCCTTGGCCGGCGTGGCGTCGTGACCGTCAGCCCGGTCGGCGGCTCGGCCCTGGCCGGGTTCGGTCAGAGCCCGTACACGCCCCCGGGGCAGACCGGCCACCCCGGCGACGCGGCGACCGGAGGGCGCGGTCGTCGTCGCGCCCCCGCGGACTGGCACGAGGCCCTCACCGAGCTGGAGGGCGACGTCCTCGACGCGCAGGAGAGCCTCGCCCGCGGGCGGGCAGACGAGATCGCCGCCTGGGGCCGGCGGAGCACGGACTGGATCCCCCCCACCGGCCTCGGCCCCGTTCCCGCGGACCTGCGCGAGCGCGCGGCCCTGCTGCTCCAGCGCCAGCTCGCCGTGGCCGAGGCCCTGGTCGAGCGCATCACCCAGTCCCAGAAGCAGCGCGACGTCGCCGCCCGCATGTCCTACGGCGACCAGCGCCCCGCGGCCTCGTTCATCGACCGCGGTCTCTGAGTCGACCGCCGGGGAGAAATCGGCGCTGACGCAACCCGTCGCCTCACTGCGCTGCCGATGACAGAGGGACGAGCACCGGCCCGGACGACGGGGCGGCGTCCCCACCCAGCCGGTCCTCGGCGGGCATCCACCGAAAGGTCCCCACCATGCGCGTCCTCCTCACCCACGCCATCGCCACGGGCTCCACGTACTACCGGATCGAGGAGCCGGCGCGCGCCGTCCAGGCCGCCGATCTCGGCGTCGAGGTCGCCGTCTCCCGCGGGATCGGCACCACCATGCGCTCGGTCACCGACGGCGCGCCGATGGAGGTCGTCGACGTCGACGCCCAGGGAGCCGACGTCGTCGTCCTCCAGCTGCCGAAGACCGCCGAGATGCTGCAGGTCCAGCGGCTCCTGCAGGCGCAGGGGATCGCGGTCGTCGTGGAGATGGACGACCTGCTGTCCGGGGTCCCGTACGGCCACATGGGGCACGACGCCCTGGTCCGGGCCGGCAGCAGCGAATTCGCGGCCCAGGCCGCCCGCGAGGCGGACCTGGTGACCACGTCCACGCCCGCGCTGCTGAAGGAGTACGCCCGGCACGGCCGCGGCGCCGTCATCGAGAACGCCGTTCCCCGCCGCACCGCCGAGCTACCGCCGGCCTACGAGCGCACCCCCGGCACCGTGACCATCGGCTGGGCCGGCAGCGTGCCGAGCCATCCGTACGACCTGCAGGAGATGGGGTCCGGGCTGCAGCAGGCGCTGGACCGGACCCGCGGGCAGAGCCGGCTGGTGATCCTCGGCCAGAAGTGGGACATCAAGAAGCGCCTGGGGTTGCCGGACGAGCCGGACGAGGTGCCCTGGGTGATGGACGTGGACGGGTACGCGGCGCGGATGGGCGAGCTTTTCGACGTCGGGATCGCCCCGCTGCGGGTGGACCGCTTCAACACGAGCAAGAGCTGGCTCAAGCCGCTCGAGTACTCGGCGCGGGGCGTGTACTGCGTGCGCGCCCGGACCGACGAGTACGAGCGGCTGGGCCTCGGGATGCCCGCGCGGGCACCCAAGGACTGGGCGAAGTGGATCACCCTCGGCATCACGGATGCCGACCGGCGCCGCGAGATCGCCGCCGCGGCCCGGGATCGCGTGCTGGCACAGCACCTCACCGAGCACACCGCCGAGCGATGGGCCGCGGCCTGGCGCACCGCTCGTGAGACCCGCTCGCGCGCCCTCGGCGCCGGCCGGCTGGCCGCAGCCACGAGCTGACTCCGCGACTCCCCACGAACGCCCCGTCGACCGACGGGGCGTTCGTGCATTTCCGGGGTGCCCCGGCCCTGATACCCGCGAAGGGGCACGGAATGTGCCAACTCCCGCGTCCCCGTCGGCCCAGGACACGGCGAGATCACCGCAGGCCCCATCCGTCACCGCTCCCACTCCCGGACTCAGGCATCCCTCCCGGACCGGGCCGACGGTCAGCCGGCGGACCGGCGCTGCCGATGAGGCAGGGGCACGGAGAGCAAGCCCTTTCGCCACGGATCGGCGGACCACGCACTCACCACGAGTGCTTCTTCCGCCTACCCCGGAGGTCGATCGTGTCCCGTTCTCCCTCTCAGCCCGACCGATGATCGGCGAGATCACTCCCGCCGCCCTGCACGCCAGCCTGTCCGGGCTGGCCCAGCGTCAGCGGGTCACCGCCGACAACATCGCCAACATCAACACCCCCGGCTTCCTCGCCGGGCGCGTGGACTTCGAGGGCTCGCTCCGCGGGGCCCTGCGCAACGGGGAGACGCCGAGCATCAACGGCGGCACCGTCGCGCGGTCCCTGGAGCCGACCAACACGAACGGCAACAACGTGAACCTGGATGCGGAGACCCTCATCGCCACCGAGACCGGCCTGCGGTACCAGCTGGCCCTCAACGCCCTGGACGGCAAGTACAACTCCATCCGCACGGCACTCAGGACCCAGTGATGGCCATCTTCGACACCTTCGGCATCTCCGGCTCCGGCCTGATGACCCACCGCAAGTGGCTGGATGCCGTCTCGGACAACATCGCCAACGTCAACACCGTGCGTCGCACCGACGAGGACGCGTTCCAGCAGCGGATGGTCATCGCGGAGGCGGTCGAGTACGGCACGGGGCAGGGCGGCGTCCGCGTCGCCCGCGCGGAGTTCGGCGACCCCGAGGGCCGCCTCGTCTACCAGCCCGACCACGCGCTGGCCGACGACGAGGGCTACGTGAAGTACCCGGACATCGATCTCGGCGACCAGATGACGCAGATGATCATGGCGCAGCGCGGCTACCAGGCGAACCTCTCCGTGGTGGAACGCGCGACCGCGGCCTACCAGGCCGCCCTGCAGCTCGGGAAGGGCTGATCATGACGTTCCCCATCAGCGGCATCCCCGGCATCGGCGCCTCCTCCGGGATCGGCGGCATGGCCGGCATCGCGCCCACGCCCGCGGTCGCGGACGCGGTCAACGGAGACGCCTTCTCCTCGGTCCTGGCCTCGAGCTTCGACCAGCTGCAGGCGACCCAGGCCAAGACCGACGGGCTGGCCGCCAAGGCCGCCACCGGCGAGCTCAAGGACGTGCACGACTACATGATCGCCAGGAACGAGTCCTCCCTGGCGGTCGAGATGGTCGTGGGCATCAAGAACAAGGCCGTTGAGGCCTTCAACGAGATCATGAGGATGCCGGTCTGATGCAGTCGGCACTCGCCGGGACGCTGGAGCGCGTCCGCTCCACGTTCGCCACGGTCAGCATGGCGCAGAAGGTCGTCATCGGCCTTCTGCTCGCCGGGCTGCTCCTCGGCGGCTTCTTCTTCTCGCGGTGGATCACGACGCCCACCCAGGCACCGCTGTTCACCAACCTGGCGGCCAGTGACGCCTCGGCCATCGTCGAGGAGCTCCAGGCCGCCGGCATCGACTACGACCTCGCCGACGGTAGCGGCACGATCATGGTCGCCAAGGACTCCGTCTACGACCTGCGCCTGCAGATGAGCGGCCAGGGCCTGCCGGCCGGCGCGGACACCGGCTACTCACTGCTCGACGAGCAGGGCATCACCACCAGCGAGTTCCAGCAGCAGATCACCTACAAGCGGGCGCTCGAGGGCGAGCTGTCCAAGACCCTGGAGTCCCTGGACGGCGTCAACCAGGCGATCGTGAGCGTCGCGCTGCCCGAGGAAGAGGTCTTCGTGAGCGAGCGGGCCGAGCCCACCGCTTCGGTGCTGCTCGACCTGGCCGCGGGGACCCAGCTCTCGGGTCAGCAGATCCAGGCGGTGACGAACCTCGTCTCCTCGAGCGTGGTGAACCTCTCGCCCGAGCAGGTGACCGTCACGAACACGGCGGGCCAGGTGCTGTCCAGCCCGGGCAGCGGGATCACGGCAGCCGCTGGTGACGCGCGCTCGCAGGTCGAGATGGAATACCAGAACCGGCTGGCGGCCAACGCCCAGCAGATCCTCGACCGGGTCCTCGGCCCCAACAGGGCCGTCGTCTCCGTCCGCGCCGACGTCGACCTCGACCAGCGCGACACCACCTCGAAGACCTACACCTACGAGGAGGGCATCCCGCCGATCTCGGAGAAGCGGGACGTCGAGGAGTACGAAGGCGGTGGCGGCGCCATCGTCGGCGGCGTCCTGGGGCCGGAGAACATGCCCGACGCCGGGGCGAACGGTGGCGACGCGAACTACACCAAGGAGTCGACCACGGCGAACAACGCCGTCGGCGAGACCACCGAGGTCGTCCAGGCCGCGCCCGGTGGCCTGAACCGGCTAACCGTCTCCGTGGTCATGGACGCCGAGGTCGCCGGCAACCTCCCCCAGGCCCAGATCCAGGCACTGGTCGGCAACGCCGTCGGGCTGGACCAGGCGCGCGGGGACGCGATCACCGTGGCGGCCATGCCGTTCGACAACGCGGCCGCCGACGCCGCCGCCGCCGACATGGAGGCCGCTCGAGAGGCCGAGGCGGCCGAGCAGATGTGGTCGATGATCCGCACCGGCGGCATCGCCGCCGGCATCGCGCTGGTCGTGCTGATCGTCTGGCTGCGCTCCCGCAAGCGCGGGGACGTCCAGGAGGACTACGAGCCCCTCGAGCTCACCGACGACATGCTCGCCGAACTCGACCGCATCCGGATCGCGAGCACCCGCGAGGAACCGACCATCGACAACCGCGCAGCCGAGCTCGAGGCCGCCGAACGGATGAAGGTGCGGACCGACATCTCCACCATGATCAGCGAACGCCCCGACGAGGTCGCAGCCATGCTGCGCGGCTGGCTGACGGAGAACAAGTCGTGAGCGAGCTTGCGAGCCCAGCACGGCCCGTCATGACTGCGACGAGCGCCAGCGAGGAGAAGTCATGACGCTCGCAGGGATGGACCAGCTCCTGGGCAACGGCGGGGCGAACCTGCCCGCCGTCCCGCCCGCACCGCCGCGCCCCGAGCTCCCAGGCCTGCGCAAGGCCGCGGTCTTCCTGGCCCAGATGAGCAAGGAGGAGGCCGGTCTCCTGCTGGCCCAGATGCGGCCGCGCGAGGTCGAGTCGCTGACCCGGGAGCTCATGCGCCTGGGCTCGGTCGAGGTCGAGGACGTCGACGGCGTCCTGAGCGAGTTCCACACCTTGATGAGCGCCCAGCAGTTCATCGGCCGCGGTGGTGTCGACTTCGCCCGCGAGATCCTCGCCGCCGGTCTGGGCGAGGACAAGGCGGAGGGCATCCTCTCCCGGCTCAACGTCGTCTACACCGAGGTGCCGTTCGCCTCCCTGCGGAACGCCGACGTGCGGCAGCTCGTCACGTTCCTCAAGGACGAGCACGCGCAGATCATCGCGCTGGTGCTGGCCCACCTCCCGGCGGGGCAGTCCGCCGAGGTGCTGTCCGGCTTCGCTCCCGAACAGCAGGCCGAGGTCGCCCACCGCATCGCCACGATGGACCGCACCTCCCCGGAGATGGTGCGCCTGGTCGAGGAGGAGCTGGGCCGCCGGATGGGCTCGATCCTCGCCCACCAGGACATGACGACCGCCGGTGGTGTGGAGGCCCTCGTCGAGATCATCAACCGCTCGCCGCGGCCCACCGAGCGCTCCATCCTCGAGTGGCTGGACAACACCGACCCCGAGCTGGCCGACCAGGTCCGCTCGCAGATGTTCGTCTTCGAGGACATCGTCACGATCGACGACCGGTCCCTGCAGCTCGTGCTGCGCGAGGTGGAGGCAAACGACCTAGCCACCGCGCTCAAGGGCGTGCGTCCCGACGTCCAGGACAAGATCAAGCGCAACCTCTCCGAGCGCGCGGCCGAGAACCTCACCGAGGAGATCGAGATGCTCGGCCCGGTGCGCACCCGCACCGTCGAGGAGGCCCAGGCCAAGGTGGTCGGTGTCATCCGCACGCTCGAGGAGCAGGGCGTGCTGACGATCTCGCGCGGCGGGGACGATGAGTTCGTTGCCTGACATCCGCAGGAGCAACGCGACGCCGACGGCCCCGCCGGCCGCGATGGCCGTCGTGCTGCGCGGCGCGGATGCCGGCGGGCCGCCGGCCCCGCGGGCACCGCGCGAGGGCGCCGTGCTGCGCGGTGGCGCGGCGAGCACCGCCCGCCCGTACCGGCCGCTCGCCGACGCCTCGGCGCCGCCGGCCGTGCCACCGCAGGCCTCCCCCGTCGAGCGGCGCACGACGGTCCGCCGTGCGGAGGACCAGCCCGTGGCCGGAGGGCGGCCGACGTTCCGGCTCGGCGAGGTCTACGCCGAGGAGCTGGACCGGTTGCGCCGCCAGGCGCACGCCGAGGGCTTCGCCGCCGGGCACGCCGAGGGCATGACGGCGGCCGCCGGGGTCGTGGCCGAGGCCGAGCGCGCCGCGACCGAGCGCCTGGCCGAGACGCAGCAGCGCTGGGAGCGCCGGATCGCATCAGCCGCGGCCTCCCTCGGTGCCGCGGCTGCCCGTCTCGAGGAGGCCGCCCTGCCGACGGCCGACGAGATCCGGGAGACCGTCCTGGGGTCGGTGCTCACCCTGGTGGAGGACCTGCTGGGCAGGGAGCTGGCCCTGGCCGAGTCCCCCGTCCTGGATGCGCTGCACCGCGCGCTGACCCTGTGCCCGTCCGACGCCCCCGCCCTCGTCCGGGTGCACCCCGACGACCTGGCGGAGATCCCGGCCGACGCGCTCGCCGGGCTGCCCGACTCGGTGCGCCTGGTCGGCGACACGACGGTCGAGCGGGCCGGTGCGATCGCCGAGACCGGCTCCCGGCGCATCGACGCCCAGCTCGTGACCGCGCTCGAGCGGGTGCAGGCGGTGCTGTCCTCATGACACCCGCCGCCGCTTCGACCGCCATCCCCGCCTCCCCTTCGCCCCTCCCCGCCGCCCTCTTCGCCCGCGCCCGCGCCGCCGCCGCGCCCCAGGTCACCGGCGTGGTCACCGGGGCGATGGGCCTGACGCTCACCGTGGAGGGCATCGTCGCGGCCGTCGGCGACCTGGTCGAGATCAACCCGGGCGCACGCCCCCTGCTGGCCGAGGTCGTGGCCGTGGGCCGCGACCGGCTCACCTGCATGCCGCTGGGCACGCTGTCCGGGGTGCACTCGGGCGCACCGGTGCGCGCCACGGGCAGGCCGCTCCAGGTGCCCGTCGGCGAGGCGCTGCTCGGCCGCGTCCTCGACGGGCTCGGCCGGCCGGTCGACGGGGGGCCGCCGCTGGCCTCGCACGTCTCCTGGGTGGACCTGGCCAGCGAGACGCCGCACGCCCTCGCCCGCACCCGGGTCGAGGAGCCGCTCACCTTCGGGGTGCGCGCGCTCGACACGCTCGTCCCCTGCGGCAAGGGCCAGCGCCTGGGCATCTTCGCGGGCTCCGGGGTCGGCAAGTCCAGCCTGCTCGCCCAGATCACCCGCGGAACCGACGCCGACGTCCGCGTCATCGGCCTGATCGGCGAGCGCGGGCGCGAGGTCCGCGAGTTCCTCGAGGAGAACCTCGGCCCGGAGGGCATGGCGCGGACCGTCGTCGTCGTCGCCACCTCCGACGAGCCGCCGCTGGTCCGCCTGAAGGCCGCATTCGTGGCCACCCGGATCGCCGAGGCCTTCCGCGACCAGGGCCGCGACGTGCTGCTGCTCATGGACTCGATCACCCGCACCGCCATGGCGCAGCGCGAGGTGGGGCTCTCCGCCGGCGAGCCGCCGGCGACCCGCGGGTACCCGCCGAGCGTCTTCGCGATGATGCCTCAGCTGCTGGAGAAGGCCGGTACCGGCGCGGTCGGCTCGATCACCGGCCTCTACACGGTCCTGGTCGAGGGCGACGACCACAACGAGCCGATCGCCGACACCGCGCGCTCCATCCTGGACGGGCACATCGTGCTCACCCGCTCGCTCGCCACCGTCGGGCACTTCCCGGCCATCGACGTGCTGGAGTCGATCTCCCGCGTCGCGACCGCCGTGGTGCCACCGGCCCTCATGACCGACGCACGCGAGATCCGCCGGCTGATGGGCGCGCTGCGCGACGTCAAGGAGCTCATCGAGATCGGCGCCTACCAGGCGGGCAGCGACCCGCTGGTCGACCGGGCCCGGAACCTCGCACCGCAGATCGAGGCGTTCCTGCAGCAGCCCATGGGCGAGTCCACGCCGACGGCCGACGCCTGGGCGTGGCTGCAGCGGATCATCCGCTCGTGACCATCCATGCGCGGGGTCGCGAGTGGATCGGGACCAAGGCTGCCGAGTCGCGGAGGAGCAGCTCGTGAAGCGGGCCGGCTTCCGGCTGCAGCCGGTCCTCGAGCTGCGCCGCACCCAGGAGCGCGCCGCCGCCGCGGCCTCGGCCACCGCGGCCCGTGCCGCGGCCGACGCCGCACGGCGCGCCACCGGGTACGAGACGGCGCTCGCCACGGCGGAGCTGCCCCGCTCCCTCCCCTCGGGCGACTTCCTCACCGCGATGACCCTGCTGCGGATCGCCGCGACCGACGCCTCCGACGC
The DNA here is from genome assembly GCF_031845325.1 of Blastococcus goldschmidtiae. Classification (NCBI taxonomy): domain Bacteria; kingdom Bacillati; phylum Actinomycetota; class Actinomycetes; order Geodermatophilales; family Geodermatophilaceae; genus Blastococcus; species Blastococcus goldschmidtiae. The sequence continues at coordinate 21,576 of NZ_JAVREI010000003.1, forward strand.
CCGCGCCGCCGCGACCGCCTCCGCCGAGCAGGCCGAGGCGGTGCGCGCGCAGTGGACCGCGGCGGCGCAGCGCACCAAGGCCATGGAGCGCCTCCGCGAGCGGCACCTCGAGGCCCAGCGCCACGCCGAGGCGGCCGCCGAGGAGCGCGCCGCCGACGACCTGGTCACCGGCCGCGCCGGCCGGGGACCCGCCGAGGAGGAGGTCCCGTGGACGGCCTGACCGCGGTGCAGGCGAGGATCAGCGAGATCCAGACCCGCTTCACCCCACAGATCCAGTCGGCATCGAAGGGCTGGGCGTCGGCCGCCGCCGCCGCCGGTCTCACCCGCACGACGTCCGCCCCGGGCATCTCGGCCACGGCCGCGGCAGGGACGGCCTCGGAGACCGCGGTCGTCGCAGAGGCCACCAAGCACCTCGGGACCCCCTACCTGTGGGGCGGCACCGACCCGTCGAAGGGGCTGGACTGCTCCGGCCTGGTCCAGGTCGTCTTCGGCAAGCTGGGCATCGACCTGCCCCGCACCTCCTCCCAGCAGGCCACCAGCGGCACCGCGGTGGCCTCGCTCGGCGAGGCCCGCCCCGGCGACCTCGTGTTCTTCGACAACTCGTCGTCGCGGGCCGGCATCGACCACGTCGGCATCTACATCGGCGCGGGCAAGATGATCGCCGCCCCGCAGGCCGGCGAGGTGGTGAAGGTGCAGGACGTCGGCTCACCGACCGCCATCCGCCGCGTCCTCCCGACCGCCCCGCCGTTCGCCGCATCGGTCGCCGCGTCGTCGTCGGGCTCGGGCGGCATCGGTGGCGTGCCCTACGCCAACCTGTTCACCAGTGCGGCCGGCCGTCACGGCGTGGACGCCGCGCTGCTGGCGGCCGTCGCGTCCAAGGAGTCGAACTTCGACCCCAGCGCGGTCTCCCCCTCCGGCGCCCAGGGGCTCATGCAGTTCATGCCGGCCACCGCGCGCGGCCTCGGGGTGTCTCCCCTCGACCCGGCGTCCGCCGTCGACGGCGCCGCGCGGTACCTGAAGGACCTCACCGGCCAGTTCGGCTCCACGGAGCTGGCCCTGGCCGCCTACAACGCCGGACCGGGCACGGTCAGCCGACACGGCGGCATCCCGCCCTACCCCGAGACCCAGAACTACGTCCGCGACGTCATGAACAAGGCGGAGAGCTACCGATGACCGCACCTGTGATGCCCTCGGCTCCCGCCGCGCGCGCTCCCTCGACCGGTGGCACGTCGGACGCCGGCGGCGCCGGGAGCGCCGCCCCGTTCGCCTCCGCCCTGGACGGCGCCCTGTCCGAGGGCCGCGCCGCCGTCGACGACGGGGCGACCGGCGACGGCGAACAGCAGGACCCCGAGCTCCCGGCCGGGACCGTCGTCCTCGAGGGGACCGCAGCCACCGAAGCTCCCCCTCTCGGCCTGGTCACGCCCTTCTGGGCACTGGCCCTCGGCACGTCGCCGGTGACCGTCCCGACGGCCGGCGCCGACGCCGCGGTCACCGGTACCGGGCTGCCGGGCGTCCCCGGGAGCACGGGAGCCGGCACGGTCCCGGCCGGCGCCGACCCGTCCGTCGTGTCCGCTCCCGGCGCGACACCGGCCGGCCCGGCTGTTCCTGCGGCGGGCGCGGTCGCCCCGGGCGGTGGTGTGCTGCCGACGCCGGGTGCCGGACCCGCTCCGGACGTCGTTCTCGAATCCGCCCGGGGCACCAGCGCAGTGGGCACGCCTGGCTCCGGCCCGGCCGGATCGACGCCCGCACCGGCCGGCGCCGCGACCGCCGGCGCGGTGCCCCTCGTCACCGAGGTGGCCGCCGCGGCTGCCGGCGTCGTGACCTCGGCTCCGTCTCCCGACTCCGCCCCCGCAGGCGCCCCGGCAGCCGCCGTCACCGCGCTGCCCGGCGTCGGGAACGCCTCGTCCGCCGGCGCCGACACCGCAGGGACCGACCAGGATGCCGACGGCTCCGCGCCCGGCGACGGGGAGGCCGAACCGACCGCCTTCGGCATCTCCGGCCCGGCACCCTCGGCGGCGCGAGCGGCGACCGCTGATGCCGACGGCGCGACCGGCACCGCGGCGAGCGTGCCCGTGGCGGGGCAGGTCGCCCGCCAGGTCGCGGTCCTGCGCGGTGCGGCCGACGGCTCGCACACGATGACCCTGGTGCTCACCCCCGAGACGCTCGGACCGGTGGAGGTGTCCGTCACCGTCACCAAGGGCACGGTGGACCTGGTCCTGCGCGGGGCACACGAGCACGGTCGCGCCGCGCTCCTCGACGCACTGCCCGACCTGCGCCGCGACCTCGAGTCCGCGGGCCTGGTGACCGCCAAGCTCGAGGTCTCCAAGGACAGCGGCGGCGCCTGGCTCGACCGGCACGCCGCCGGTCAGCAGGCCCAGCAGGGCTCCGGTGAGCGGCCCGGCCGGCACGGCCAGTCCGACGGACGGTCACGACCATGGCTCCGCACTGCCGATAGCGGAGAGACCAGGACCGTCCCGAGCGCCGGATCCACGTCCTCGGGCGTCGACGTCCGCGTCTGAACAGGAGACCCACCCATGCCGGACGCAGTCAGCGGCGCCGCGAGCGCCCCCACCACCTACGCGACCCAGCAGCTCGACCGCGGCGACCAGATGGGCAAGGACACGTTCCTCAAGCTCCTGGTCGCCCAGATGCGGTACCAGGACCCGTCCAAGCCGGTCGATTCCTCCCAGATGATCGCCCAGACCGCGACCTTCACCCAGGTGGAGAAGCTCGAGCAGATCGCGAAGTCCAGCGCCACGGCGCTGGTGCTCCAGGAGCACGCGGCCGCGGGCGCGATGGTCGGGCGCCAGGTCACCTACACCGACACCAACGGGGTCCCGGTCACCGGCCTGGTCTCCTCCGTCCGCCTCGCCTCCGGCAACTCCGAGGCCGTCGCCGTCGTCGACGGCAAGGAGGTGCAGGTGGGCCGGATCACCACCCTCTCCACCCCCACGCCGAGCTCAGGGACGAGCTCCTCCGCGGCGTCCTGATCCACTTCCCGCCCCGACACCCGAGGAGATCCTCCGCATGCTCCGTTCCATGTTCTCCGCCATCTCCGGCCTCAAGGCCCACCAGGCGAAGATGGACGTCACCGGCAACAACATCGCCAACGTCAACACCGTCGGCTACAAGAGCAGCTCCACCGTCTTCCAGGACACGCTCTCGCAGGTCGTCCGCGCCGGTGGCGCCCCCGCCGCCGACCGCGGCGGCACGAACCCCGCCCAGATCGGCCTCGGCGTCAAGCTCGCGGCGATCACGACGAACTGGACCAACGGCGCCGCCCAGTCCACCGGCCGGTCGACCGACTTCATGATCGAGGGCGACGGCTTCTTCGTGACCCGGGGGCCCGGGGGCGAGCAGCTCTACACCCGGGCCGGCTCGTTCGACTTCGACGCCGGCGGCCGCCTGGTCACCCCGGACGGCAGCATCCTGCAGGGCTGGATCGCCGACGCCAACGGCGTCGTCAACCCGAACGGCCCGATCCAGGACCTGACCGTGCCCTACGGCGCCACGGTCCCGCCGCAGCCCACCGGTACCTCGGGCCTCGGCGGCAACCTGAACTCCGCCGCCGAGGTCGGCGCGTTCGTGCAGACCCCGGTCCGCATGTACGACCAGATGGGCGTGGCGCAGCAGGTGACCTACACGTTCACCAAGCTCGCCGACAACGAGTGGCAGATGACCGTCAACAACGGTGACGACGACGGCGACCCGGCCACGCCGCCCCCGGCGCTCGCGCTGACCAACCCCGACGGCACCGCGTTCGACGGCATCGTGCGGTTCGACCCGGCGGACGGCTCGATGACCGCGCCCGCCGGCCAGATCCGCTTCGCGCCCGGCGCCGTGGCGTGGCCGGGCCCGGTGACCATCGACCTGGCGGGCCTGAGCCAGTTCGGCGGCAAGAGCGAGGTCGTGCCGACCGAGGTCGACGGCTACGCGCAGGGCTCCCTGCAGGGCTTCGCGCTGTCGAACGACGGCACCATCACCGGCACCTACTCCAACGGGCTGCGGCAGAACCTGGGGCAGCTGTCGATGGCGTCGTTCAACAACCCGAGCGGCCTGGAGAAGGCCGGCAACTCCTCGTTCCGCGTCGCGCAGAACTCCGGTGAGGCGATGATCGGCGTCGCCGGCGCCGGCGGCCGCGGCATCCTCTCCTCGGGCGCCCTGGAGATGTCGAACGTCGACCTCTCCGAGGAGTTCACCAGCCTGATCGTGGCCCAGCGCGGCTTCCAGGCCAACAGCCGCGTGATCAGCGCGTCGGACGAGCTCCTCCAGGACCTCGTCAACCTCAAGCGCTGATCGCGGGCCCTTCTCCGGCTCCGGAGGCGGGCCGCACCCGGCCCGGTCACTCCGTGGGGTGACCGGGCCGGCGCCGCTTCGGCTCAAGGACACGCGCCGCGGCGCCGATGGTGACAGTGACGATTCGCGCCCCTCCCGACTCCACCCCCACCGAGCAAGAGGACCGTCCCGTGATCCGAGTGACCCGCCTGAACGGGGAGCAGTTCGCGCTCAACCCCGACCTCATCGAGCGGGTCGAGGCTCACCCCGACACCGTCGTGCACCTGGTGGACGGCACCCGGTACGTGGTCACGGAGACCGTCGACGACGTGCTCCGGGAGATCCTCGAGTACCGCGCCGGCATCCTCGCGACGTCTTACGAGATGGACCGCGGCGAGTACCGGCCCGCCGGGGGCCCCCAGATCCTCGCCGGCGTCTCCTCCGTCGTCCCCTTCCCCGGACCCGAGGAGCGCTGACCCATGGATCCGGCCACCCTGATCGGTTTCGTCCTCTCCCTGGTCGCGCTCCTGGTCTTCATGATCATGGAGGGCGCCGACCCGATGTCGCTGCTCTTCCTGCCGGCGATCATCCTCGTGATCGTGGCCACCTTCGGTGCGGCCATGTCCAGCCAGACGATGGACGACCTCAAGAAGATGCCCGGCTGGTTCAAGATGGCGGTGCTGCCGGCCAAGGTGCCGCCCCCGACCCAGCAGATCCAGACCCTGGTCAGCCTCGCCGAGAAGGCCCGCAAGGAGGGCCTGCTGGCCCTGGAGGCCCAGGTCAAGGCCATCGAGGACCCGTTCCTCAAGCGCGGCCTGCAGATGGGCATCGACGGCACCGACCCCGAAGAGCTGCGCACCGTCCTGGAGAGCGAGATCTCGGCCAAGAAGGCCGAGGACAAGGTCGCCGCGAAGTTCATGAACACGATGGGCGGCTACGCGCCGACCATCGGCATCGTGGGCTGCATCGTCGGCCTGATGAACGTCATGGGGAGCCTCAGCGACCCCGAGGCGCTCGGCCCGATGATCGCCGCCGCCTTCGTCGCCACCCTCTGGGGCGTCATGGCCGCCAACTTCTGGTTCCTGCCGATGGGCGCCAAGATCATGCGCGTCAGCGAGCTGCAGGCCGCCCAGATGGAGCTGCTCGTCGAGGGCATCGCCGAGATCCAGGCCGGCACCAGCCCCCGCGCGGTCCGCCAGAAGCTGAACGCCCTGATCCCGCCGAGCGAGCTCGCCAAGGAAGCAGCGTGAGCGAGCCTGCGAGCTCCGCCAGGGGTGGAGCGAGTCCGCGAAGCGGACCGACGAGCGCCAGCGAGGAGGACCGGTGAGTGCGGGCCACGGCGGCAGCCGCAGGGCGAAGAAGCACGAGGAGGAGGAGCACGAGAACCACGAGCGGTGGATGGTGTCCTACGCGGACATGATGACGCTGCTCTTCGTGCTCTTCGTGGTGCTCTTCGCCATGAGCCAGGTGGACAAGGACAAGTTCGCCGCCCTGGCCACCGGCCTGTCCGAGGCTTTCGGCAGCCCCGTCACCGCGCTGACCAGCCCGACCCCGGAGGGCGCCGTCCTGGACGGGCTGCCCGGCGCCGTCGACATCGCCTCGGCCCTTCCGCCGGAGACGACGGTGGACCAGGCGGAGGTCGACGCCGCGGCGGCGCAGGCCGCCCTGGAGCGCGCCGCCCGGGTCGCCAACGAGGCGCAGAGCGCCTACGACGAGCTGGCCGCGGCCCGGGACCGCCTCGCCGCGGCGCTGGCGGAGGCCGGTTACCCCGACGCCGCGCGGTTCGAGATCGACGAGCGCGGCCTGGTGGTGCACATCGTCGCGGACGCCGTGCTGTTCGACGCCGAGGAAGCGGTGCTCCGCCCCGAGGGCGCCGCCATCCTCGGCGCCGTGGCGCCCACGCTCACCGAGCTGCCCAACGTGCTCCGCGTCGAAGGCCACGCCAACCACCTGCCGGTCACCCGCGGCGGCCCCTGGCCGTCGAACTGGGAGCTGTCGGGGTGGCGGGCCAGCACCGTGCTGCGGTACCTGGTCGGTGACGGCGTCCCCGAGGACCGCCTGTCGGCGGCCGGCTACTCGTCCACCAAGCCGCTGGTGCCGATCTCCGATCCCACGGCGCTCAGCGCCAACCGTCGCGTCGACGTCGTCGTCCTCTCCACCGCCTCGGCCGAGGCCAACGCACTGCTGCCAGGCATCGACGCCGCATCCAAGGAGGCAACCCCATGAGCAAGGACAAGCAGACCGAGACCGACGAGGAAGCCCCGAAGGGGAAGAAGAAGCTCTTCCTCATCATGGGCGTGGCCGTGCTGGCCATCGCCGGCGCGGCGTACTTCTTCGTCTTCTCGAGCGGCAGCGCCGAGGCCGCGGCACCGGTGCACGGCGGCTACACCGCGCTCGAGCCCATCGCGGTCAACCTGGCCGGCGGCGGCTACCTGAAGATCGGGATCACCCTCGACTACACCGCGGCCGCCGCGGGCGGGGGCCACGGCGGCGGCGGCGTCGACGGCGCCAAGGCCTACGACGCGATCATCTCGACGTTCTCGCAGGCCAACCCCGCCGACGTGACCGGCGCGCGGGATGCGCTGAAGGAAGCCCTGGAGCAGAAGATCATCGCGAAGTACACCGAGGACGGCGTGCCGATGGTCATGGGCATCTACTTCACCGAGTACGTCACGCAGTAACCCCGCGGTACCGCCAGGGCAGAAGTGGACATGCCTGCCCTGGCGGTTCCGGCTGGTCGACGTGCGGGAGCGGCCGGGACGGCGACGGGCGCATCACGCCGGGCACCTCCCGCACCACCGGTCACACCTCTCCCGTCCCGCCGACGGCGGCCCCCACCCCCGGTCAGGGTGACCCCACGCCCAGCCGATGAAGCAGTGCGTGACCACCCCCGAGACCGGCCCGACCCCCCGCGGGGGCGGCTCCCAGGCCCCGGCGGCGGCACCGGCCGGCGGCTCCCGGAGCCGTCGCGGCGAGCCCCGCACCTACGACTTCCGCCGCCCCACGAAGCTCTCCCGCGAGCACGTCCGCGTCATGCAGATCGCGCAGGAGTCCTTCGCCCGCCAGGCGACGACGATCCTCACCACGTTCCTCCGGGCCGGTGCCCGCCTGGAACTGGTGGGCATCGAGCAGTTCTCCTACGACGACTACATCCAGACGCTGCCCAACCCGGTGTTCATCACCACGTTCACGCTGGAGCCGCTGGCCGGCAAGGGCATGCTCGCCTACCCGTTGGACATCGCGATGGCGATCGTCGACCACCTGCTCGGCGGCTCCGGCGCGGCCGCCCAGCCGGCCCGGCCGATGACCGGCATGGAAACCACCATCACCACCCACCTGCTGGACCGGCTGCTGCGGGAGTTCGCGGCGTCGTTCGCGACGATCACCGAGCTCCAGCCGGCGATGACGGGCTTCGAGTACAACCCCCAGCTGGCGCAGGCCGCCTCGGGCTCGGACACCGTCATGGTCGCCACCTTCGCCATGGCCGTGGGCAGCCGCGAGGGCGAAGCGACGCTCGTCCTGCCGTTCTCCTCGTTCGCCCAGGCGCTGAACAACGCCGCCTCGCCGCAACTGTCGGAGTCCGCGCTGCGCAAGCGCAAGAAGGCGGCCGAGGCACTGGCCGCCCGCCTCAACCTCGTCCCGGTGGACGTCAGCGTGCGGTTCTCGCCGCTGTCGGTGTCCTCGGCCGACCTGCTCTCCCTCGCCGTCGACGACGTACTCCTGCTGCGCCATCCGCGTGACAGCCCGCTCGAGGTCACCACCAACGACGTGACCTTCGCCTACGCGATCGCCAGCAACCACCGGCGCCGGCTGGCCGCCTCGATCGTTCCCACCCCGCACGCTGCCGTGAAGGACACCGCATGAGCACCGACAGCACCCAGGACTCCCAGACCGTGACCGCCGTGGTGGCGGCCGCCGCCCGCGCCGCGGCGACCCTGGTCCCCGCGACCGCGCAGTTGGTCGCCGGCGCCCCCGTCAGCGACCCCGACACCGTCCCCCTGCCGCCCGGCGCCGCCTCGGCGGTCACCGCCGGGCTGTCCGGGGAGGTCAGCGGCGACGTCGTGCTGGTCGTCTCCGCCGACGTCGTCGAGGCCCTCAGCAACTCCCCCGTGGGAAAGATGGACGTCGCCGCCGCGCTGCGCCCCGCCCTGGAGGCCGCCGCGGCGACCCTCGGCCGGGTCCGGGTCGCCTCCGAGCGGCTGGTGGAGCCGGTCGCCGCCCTGGACGGGCTGCGCGACAAGGGGATGTTCGTGGCAGTTCCTCTCATGGCCGACGGCGAGCACCAGGCGACGTTCGCGCTGCAGGTGAACCTGCCCGCAGCCCGCGGTCAGGGCGGCAGCCTCGAGCTGCTCCGGCACGTGGCCATGGAGGTCACCGTCGAGATCGGCCGCACCCGCATGACGGTCCAGGAGCTGCTCTCGCTGCACCCCGGCGAGGTGGTCGAGCTGGACCGCGCCGCCAGCGCACCGGCGGACCTGCTGGTCAACGGCACCCTCATCGCCCGCGGCGAGGTCGTCGTCGTCGACGAGGACTTCGGCCTGCGGATCAGCGAGATCGTCAGCGACGCCGCCGAGCTCGGGGTCGGCGCATGACCTGGATGATCATCCGGCTGATCCTGTCGCTGGGGCTCATCGCCGTCGTGCTGGTCTACGCCGCCCGACTGGCCAAGAAGCGCGGCCTGGGGCAGGGCTCGGGCCTGATCGAGGTCGTGTCCAGCCAGCGCCTGGGCCGCACCAGCTCGGTCAACGTCGTCCGGATCGCCGACGTCGTCCTCGTCGTCGGCGCCACCGAGGAGCAGATCACGCTCCTGGCCGAGATGGACGCGGAGACGATCGACGGCGCGCTGCGCGAACGGACGCCGGTGCGCCTGACGGCCGCCCGCGACATGGACGCCGACGACTCACCCACACTGGTCGCCCGGTCCTCGGCCCCGTCCGGCGCGCTCGCCGGCTCGGTCCTCGATCGCGACAGCTGGGGCGGCCTGGTCCACCAGCTGCGCGAGCGGACGGTCCGGCGGTCATGACCACGCTGCTCCAGGGGCGGATGCCCGTAGCGGCGGGCCGGTGGCGCGCGTCAGCCCTCCTCCTGCTGCTGCTGCTCTCCGGCGTGGCGGCGGTGCTGCTCGCCGGTCCGGCCGCCGCCGCACCCACCGCCCCGACCGAGCCCACCGCCCCCGTCGTCCCGGGCGTGGGCGGGGCCGACGGCAGCGTGGACATCTCGATCGGCGGGGGCTCGGCGAGCACGTCGATCACGCTGATCCTGGCGATCACGGTGCTGTCGGTCGCGCCCTCGGTGCTGCTGCTCGCCACCTCGTTCACCAAGATCATCGTCGTCCTCGGCATCACCCGGAACGCCCTCGGGCTGCCGACGTCGCCGCCCAACCAGGTGCTCACCGGCCTGGCCCTGTTCCTCACGCTGTTCGTGATGGGCCCGGTGATCGGTGACATCAACGACGTCGCGGTACAGCCGTACATGGACGGCGCGATGACCGTGTCGCAGGCCTACGACGCCGGCGTCGTCCCGCTGCGCGAGTTCCTCCTGGGCAACACCCGCGAGGACGAACTCAAGCTGATGATCGGCCTCTCCGGCGAGGAGGCGCCCGCCGACGCGACCGAGGTCAGCATGACCACCCTCGTCCCGGCGTTCGTCCTCTCCGAGCTCAAGAGCGCCTTCATCATCGGGCTGGTCATCTTCATCCCGTTCCTGGTGCTCGACATGCTCGTGAGCGCCTCGCTGATGTCGATGGGCATGATGATGGTGCCGCCGACCATCGTGTCCCTGCCGTTCAAGCTGCTGCTGTTCGTCGTGGTCGACGGTTGGTCGCTGGTCACCACCGCGCTCGTCGGCTCCTACGGCGGGGGTGGTTAGGCGTGAGCGACGTGAGAACGACGGGCGAGCGAGCATCGCTGCAGGCTGGGGGGCCCTCCCGCTTGCGGAGGACGGCGACCGAGGAGCGGAACGAGCCCGGAGTCGAACAATGAGCGATGCCGACGTCACCGAGATCGCGCTGCAGACCATGCTGCTGGCGGCCAAGGTGGCCGCCCCCATCCTGCTCACGGCACTGGCCGTGGGTTTCCTGATCTCGCTTTTCCAGGCGGCCACGCAGATCCAGGAGCCGACGCTGTCGTTCGTCCCCAAGATGATCGCGGTCTCCGTCGTCCTGCTGATCACCGGCAACTGGATCCTCGCCTCGGTGGTGGACTTCACCGAGCACCTGTTCGCCCAGCTGCCCCGACTGCTCGACCGGACCTGAGCCATGGACCTCTCGGTCCCCGCCGTCACCCTGGTGGCTCTGCTGCTCGGTACCGCCAGGGCCGCCGGGTTCGTGCTGATGGCTCCGCCGTTCAACTCGCGGACCATCCCCGGGCCGGTCAAGGGCGCGCTGGCCATGGCGCTGTCGCTGCTGCTGTCGACGCAGATCGCACCCACGCTGCCCGAGCCGACGGCCGGCTTCATCGTCGTCACCGCCGTCACCGAGGTGATCATCGGGGCGGCACTGGGCTTCGTCGTCCAGGTGCTCTTCACCGCCGTCCAGATGGCCGGCGACCTCATCGACCTGACCGGCGGGTTCTCGCTGCAGCCGGCCTACGACCCGCTGGCGATGACGCAGAACTCGGCGGTCGGCAAGCTGCACTACCTGCTGGCCGTCACCCTGCTGTTCACCAGCGGCGGCCACCTGCTGCTGGTCAGGGGCTTCGCGACCTCGTACCAGGGCCTGCCCGTGGGGGGCGAGGTTCCCGTCGACCAGCTCGGCGCGATGCTGATCCAGGCCGTGTCGATGATGTTCCTGGCCGCACTGCAGATCGCGGGACCCATGGTCGCCGTGCTCCTGCTGGCGGACGTCGCGCTCGCGCTGCTGAGCCGCGCCGCACCCTCGCTCAACATCTTCGCCATCGGCTTCCCGGTGAAGATCACGCTGACCCTCCTCATGCTCGGCCTCACCTTCCCGCTGCTGCCGCCCGCGCTCGATGCGCTGCTCGAGCACGGGGTGCGGGCCATGGGCTCGCTCCGGAGCGGCTGACCGATGGCCAAGGACGGTCCCGGCGGCGAGAAGACCGAGGCGCCCACTGCCCAGCGCCTGAAGAAGGCGCGCAAGGAGGGGCAGATCCCGCGTACCCAGGAGCTGGGCACCTGGGTGGGCATCGCGGCGGCGAGCGTGCTGCTGCCGATGATCGGGGAGAACGGCTTTGCCGAGGTGCAGAAGCTGTTCGTGCAGATCGATGCGGTGGCCGCGCAGCCCGAGGCGTCGGCGATCGCGGCGCTGCTCGGCCAGGCGCTGCGCGCGTTCATGATGACGGTACTGCCCCTGGCGCTCGGCCTGATGGTCGTCGGCCTGGTCGCGTCGGCGAGCCAGGGCGGCGTCACCTTCGCCACCAAGGGGATGAAGCCGACCCTGAAGAAATTCAACCCCCTCACCGGCATGAAGAAGATGTTCGGCACCCAGGGACTCTGGGAGGTGACCAAGGCCCTCATCAAGACGGTCGCGCTCGGGACGGTCGTCATCATCACCAGCGACCGGGCGCAGACACTGGTCTCCTCCGCCGGGGCGCTGCCGCTGTCGGTGGTGGTGGACACCTTCATCGACTCGGCCATCCTGATGTTCCGCGTCGTCGCCGTGACCGGCCTGGTCATCGCCGTCGCCGACTACCTCGTGGTCCGCAAGAAGATGATGAAGCAGCTCAGGATGAGCAAGTACGAGATCACCCAGGAGCACAAGCAGGCCGAGGGCGACCCGCACATGAAGGCCCACCGCAAGGGGGTGCAGCTGTCCATGTCGCGCAACCGGATGATGAGCGAGGTCGCCGAGGCCGACGTCCTCCTGGTCAACCCGACCCACGTCGCCGTCGCGCTCAAGTACGAGGCGGCCAAGGGCGCTCCGCGGGTCGTGGCCAAGGGCGCCGGCGAGGTCGCCGCCAAGCTGCGCGAGATCGCCGCCGAGGCACGGGTGCCGATGGTGCAGGACATCCCGCTCGCCCGTGCGCTGCACGCCTCCTGCGAGCTGGGGCAGGAGGTGCCGCCGCAGCTGTTCACCGCCGTCGCCCGGGTGCTCGCCTTCGTGATGCACCTGGGCGCGCGCGGTGTGCGCGGCGGCCTGCACCGGCCCGGCTTCGAGCCGCCGGACACCACCGACCTGCCCAAGGCGGGCCGTCGCCGGGTCGTCCAGCCGGCAGCCTGAGCCCCGGCCACGATCAGCGGAAGGACCCCGTCCTCCTCACGCCTCGCACGCTCGGCGCGAGCCTCGGGACGGGGCCAGGGAGGACGGCGGTACCGGCCGCCTCTGCGCCTGCCGATGAGTAGGACGTGAGCCCGCGCCTGCCCTGCACCCCCGGAGCGGACGCGTGAAGGGCATCGGCAAGGCGGCCGTCCCCGTCGGCGTCGTCTCGATCGTGCTCATGCTGGTGGTGCCGCTGCCCGCGGCGGCCATGGACCTGCTGATCGGCCTGAACCTCGCGGTCTCGCTGCTCATCCTGCTGGTCGCGATGCAGATCAAGAAGCCGCTGGACTTCGCCGTCTTCCCGTCGCTGCTCCTGGTGGCGACGCTGTTCCGGCTGTCGCTCAACGTCTCCTCGACCCGGCTCGTGCTGACCGACGGCTACGCCGGCAAGGTCATCGAGGCGTTCGGCCACATCGTCATCGCCGGCTCGCTCGTGGTCGGCCTGGTCATCTTCATCATCCTGACCGTCGTGCAGTTCGTCGTGATCACGAACGGCGCCGGCCGCGTGGCCGAGGTCGGCGCCCGCTTCACCCTCGACGCCATGCCCGGCAAGCAGATGGCCATCGACGCCGACCTCAACGCCGGCCTGATCGACGAGACGCAGGCCCGCAAGCGGCGGCACGAGGTCACCGCCGAGGCCGACTTCTACGGCTCGATGGACGGCGCCAGCAAGTTCGTCAAGGGCGACGCCATCGCCGGCATCGTCGTCACGCTGGTCAACCTGATCGGCGGCTTCGCCATCGGCGTCATGCAGCGCGGCATGGCACCGGCCGAGGCGGTGACCACGTTCTCGCTGCTGACCGTCGGCGACGGCCTGGTCTCGATGATCCCGGCCCTGCTGATGTCGACCGCGACCGGCATCATCGTGACCCGGTCGGCCACCGAGGGCGACATGGGCAGCGACCTCATCGCCCAGCTCGGCCGCTTCAAGCAGCCCGTCCGCATCGCCGGCGGAGCGTCCCTCGCCCTGTGCCTCATCCCCGGCCTGCCGAAGCTCCCCTTCCTGCTGGTCGGCGGGCTCTTCCTGGTCCTGGCCGCCCGCATGACCGACGAGCCGGAGGTCGACGAGGAGGCCGAGGCGCGGGCAGCCGCCGCCGACGCCGAGCCGCAGCCGGACTCCCACGAGGCGATCGTCGAGAAGATGCGGGTGGACCCGCTGGAGCTCGAGGTGGCCTACGACCTGGTGGAGCTGGTCGACACCGCGCGCGGCGGCGACCTGCTCGACCGCGTCAAGGCGCTGCGCCGCAAGGTCGCCATGGAGACCGGCCTGGTCATCCCCCTGGTGCGCACCCGCGACAACCTGGACCTGCAGGGCTCCCAGTACGTCATCTGGCTCAACGGCGTCCCCGCGGCCAAGGGCATCTCCCCCGCCGGCACAGTGCTCGCCATCGGCGACAACCTCGACGGGCTGCCGGGCAAGGCCACCCGCGAGCCGGTCTTCGGGCTGGCCGCCAAGTGGGTCCCGGTCGAGCTGCAGCGCGCCGCCGAGATGGCCGGGGCCACCGTCGTGGACCGCTCCTCGGTCATCACCACGCACCTGGCCGAGGTCGTCCGGCAGAACGCCGCGGACCTGCTGGGCCGCGAGGACGTGCGCCTGCTCGTGGAGATGATCCGCCGCACGCACCCCGTCGTCGTCGAGGAACTGACCCCCGCCCTGCTCACCCTGGGAGAGGTGCAGCGCGTGTTGCACGCGTTGCTCGAAGAGGGTGTGTCGATCCGGGACCTGGTCCGCATCTTCGAGGCACTCTCTGTGCGTGCGAAGCAGTCGACGGACCTGGACGGACTCGTCGAGGCCGCGCGCGCCGCACTCGGCTCGGCGATCAGCCACCCGTACGTGACCCCCGACGAGCGTCTGCACGTCTTCACCCTCGACCCCGGCTTCGAGCAGCGGCTCCTGGAATCGGTGCGGCAGAGCGAGGCCGGTGCCGTGCTGGCCCTGGACGCCGGTGCCGTCGACGCGCTCGTCGTCGGCTGCAGCGGTCTGCTCGAGGACGCCGAGCGGCAGGGCCTGTCCCCCGTGCTCGTCTGCTCGCCGCAGGTCAGGTCCGCCCTGGCCCGGCTCATGCGTCAGGTTCTTCCCCGGCTTCCGGTGATCTCGTACGCCGAGGTCTCCCGGACAGCACAGATCGAGTCGCTGGGAGTGGTGAGCGGTGCCGTTGCGATCCGTTGAGGCTGCCTCCCGCGACGACGCGATCGCGGCCGCGCGCGAGCAGTTCGGCCCGGCCGCCCGCGTCGTCGGGGTCCGTCGCGTCCGCTCCGGCGGCGTGCTCGGGTTCTTCGCGACCGAGCGCTACGTCGCCGAGGTCGCGCCCGACCCGTACGGCGTCCCCGGCGTGCCGGTGCCGGCCCCCGCGCGGCCGGCCGGCGCGCTGACCGAGGACCCCGACACCGGATCCCTGGCCGCGTTCGGCTCGCCGCTCGCCTCCGCGGCGCCGGCCCGCGCCCGCACGGCTCCGCCCCGCAACGGTGCGGCCGCCTGGGCCGCGGAGGCAGCCCGGACCAGCGCTCCTGCCGCCCGCGCGACCCCCCGCGCGACGCCTGCGCCCGCCGGTGCGACCGTCGGCCGCCGGGTCGAGGCGCCGGTTCCGCGCTCCGAACCCGCCGACGACGCCCGGGTCGACGAGCTCGCCGGGCTCCTCGCCGGTGCGGCCACGCCGCCGCGGCAGCCGGCCGTCGCCTCCCGTCCCGGGGTGGCACCTGCCAGCTTCGCGCGCGCCACCCGGGAGCGCCCGGTGCCGGGCGTCGGGGACGACGCCCCCGGGAATGGCCGGGGCGACGACGAGGCCCCCGCCACCGGCGCCCCCTCGCCGTTCACCGCCGCGCTCGCGCGGATGGTGGCCGGCGACCGCGACGTCCAGCACGCGGTGCGGGAAGCGCTGGAGACGTCGGACGCGCTGCGCTCCGGGGAGGCGCACAGCGGCGGACGGGCGGTGCGACCCGAGCCCCAGTCGGAGCCCCCGCCCGCGCCCGAGCACGACATCGGACCCGAGCCGACGAACCAGCCCGCAGTGTGGTCACGTGTGCCGCGCCAGAAGGAGGAAACGGTGGGAGACCAGGTCATCGCGCCGCCCTCCACGACGTTCGAGGAGCGGACCGAGTCCCTCACCTGGGAGGACGGCGCCTCGTTCCCCGACGAGTCGTTCGCGGATGCCCCCTACGTCGGCAGGCCCGTCACCAGCGGGACGTCGATCGCCGAGCTGCCCGCCGCCGTCCCCCCGCCGGCCTCCCGTGAGGAGGCGATCGCCGAGGTGCTGCGCGCGGCCCTGGCCGAGGGGCACTCCGACGACGCCCTGGCCGGCATCCTGCGCAGGGTCGTCGCCGGGGACTCGCCGCAGACCGCCCTGGTCGAGCCCGCTGTCGCCGCAGCGGATGACGTCCCCTCCTCGCCCGTGGTCGAGCTGCCCGAGGCCGAGGCGCCGGTAGCCGAGCTGCCCGAGGCCGAGGCGCCGGTAGCCGAGGTGCCCGAGATGGAGGTGCCGGTGACCGAGCTTCCCGAAGCCGAGCTGCCGGTGGTCGAGGCGCTGGTGGTCGAGGCGCTGGTGGCCGATGCCTCCTCGTCCGTGTCCGCCGCCGGGTCCAACGCCGACCTCTTCGCTCCCGTCGGCCACGCCGCCACGCCGGCCCCCGTCCCGGCTGCGGCCACCCCCGTCGAGGTTGCACCCGTCAGCCTGTGGGGCGAGGTTGCCCCCGCCCCGGTGGCGAACATCCGCGCCGAGGAGCCGGCGGTCGCGATCTGGGCACCGGCCACGCCGGCCCAGCCGGCCCCCGTCACCGAGCTGCCCTCCCCCCTGGTGGACGCGCCTGCCGTCGGGACGTCGCTGTTCGGGGAGGCCGCGGCCGCGGACACCGGCGTCGGCCGGCCCGGGCTCGACGAGCTCGCGGCCGTCCCGGCCGCCGGCACGCAGACCGTGGCCGTCGAGCCCGCCCGCACGGGGAGCCCCGTGATGGAGAGCCCCCTGACGGAGAGCCCCACGGCGGAGAGCGCCGCGACGGAGAGCGCCGCCGTCGAGGCCGGGATCGGCATGGACCTCGAGGTCGCTCCCGTCCTGGCCCGCACCGCCAGCGACCCCGCCCCCGTCGGCCGGTCCATGACGATGGACGAGACCACCGTGATGCCGCCGCTCTCGCTCCTGCCGGGCTCGCCCTCCCGTGGCCGGGGGCTGCCGCCCGTTCCGCCGCGCACCGGCCGCCCGTCCGTCCCGGCGTCGCGCTCCCGGATCCCTGCCGGGTCGTCCGCCGGTCCCATCGCCCCGTCGACGACTGGTGGCGACGACGTCCCGCCGTCCTCCGGCCGCACGTCCGGGCTACTGGCCACGGTGACCCGGCTCCCGGTCGCTCCGCTGATGGCCACGCCCGAGACGCCGGACCGGCCGGACCTGGCCGACCTGGCCGACCTGATGGAGGCCGACGGTTCGGGTCTGCTGGGCGCGGTCGACCTGCCCGCCGTCGTCCCGGCCCGGCCGGCGCGCGTGCGCATCGACCCGCCGAGCACGCCCGCGGAGGTCGTCTCGCGTCTCGCCGCCCTCGGCGTCCCGTCCGACCTGCTCGGACCTGCGTTCACCACGGACGTGGCGGCCGACGGCACCTACGCCGCGCTGACCCGCGCGCTCGGCGCGCGCCTGCCGGAGGCTCCGGAACTGCCGACCGGCGCCGGGGACGTGCTGTTCGTCGTCGGTCCCGGCGTCGAGACCCTGCGCGCCGCGCGCTCGCTGGCCGCCACCCTGCGGCTGGACCCGGACCGCGTGCAGTGGGCCACGCGCGGTGACCTGGTGGGGCTCTCCCCGGAGGCGAGCCGGATGAGCACCATCGACACCGCGCTGCGCCGCCGGCAGGACGCCGCGACGTCCGGGACCGTGACGATCGTGGCCGTGGACGCGCCGCTGCGCTCGGACGCCTACTGGATGGCGCAGATGCTGGCCATCTGGTCCCCGGTCGCCGTCTGGGCGGTCGTCGAGGCGACCCGGAAGCCCGAGGACCTCGAGCACTGGCTCGACGGCCTCAGCCGCGTGGATGCGCTCATCGTGCAGGACACCGATCTCTCCGCTGATCCGGCCGCCGTGCTGGACCGCCTGGACGCGCCGGTCGCCGTCGTCGACGGGCTGCGCGCCACCCCGCACCGGTGGGCCTCGGTCCTCTGCGAGCGGCTGGAGAGCGCACCGGCATGAACCCGCTGCGCTGGGACGTGCTCCTCGTCGGGTTCGTGCTGGCTCTTCCGGTGCTCGCACTCGGGCTCCGGGGGGACCTGAGCGCTGAAGAGGTGGTGACTCGGCTGCCGTGGTGCCTGGCGGCGGGCTGGGGCGCGGTGGCACTGCTGCGGCTGGCCAGCACTCCCCCGGCGCGTCCGAAGCGCAGGGCTCGCCCTCCCCACAAGCCGGTGGCCGAGGACGAGCCCGCCGCCTGAACCCGCGCACGAACTCGTCGACGCGGCCGGGTCCGCCCCGGCGGTGTACCTCGTGCTCCTCGGGTCCGGCAGGCCCCGGGCGCTGCCCGTGCGCAGGGACCCGGCCCGACCAGGCGCTGGACCACCCCCTGGGACGGTCCTCGCGCTCCGGGGGGGGCGTGCGATACCCCCGGGGCGCGAGAACCACCGCATCAGCGGGCGGAGCGGGCGTCAGATCGGGAGGTCCTCCAGCATCTCGGTCACCAGCGCCGCGATCGGGGAGCGCTCCGAGCGGGTCAGCGTCATGTGGGCGAACAGCGGGTGCCCCTTGAGGTTCTCGACCACCGCCGCGATGCCGTCGTGCCGGCCCACGCGCAGGTTGTCGCGCTGGGCGACGTCGTGGGTCAGCACGACCCGCGACCCGGCCCCCAGCCGGGAGAGCACGGTGAGCAGCACGCCCCGCTCCAGCGACTGCGCCTCGTCGACGATCACGAACGAGTCGTGCAGCGACCGCCCCCGGATGTGGGTGAGCGGCAACACCTCGATGAGGCCGCGGTCGGCGATCTCGTCGAGCACCGCGGTCGAGACCAGCGCACCGAGGGTGTCGTAGACGGCCTGCGCCCAGGGCGACATCTTCTCGCCCTCGCCGCCGGGCAGGTAACCCAGCTCCTGACCGCCGACGGCGTACAGCGGCCGGAAGATGACCACCTTCTTGTGCGCCCGGCGCTCCATCACCGACTCCAGCCCCGCGCACAGGGCCAGCGCCGATTTGCCGGTGCCCGCACGGCCACCCAGCGAGACGATCCCGATCTCGGGGTCGAGCAGCAGGTCCAGCGCCACCCGCTGCTCGGCGGAGCGGCCGTGCAGCCCGAACGCCTCCCGGTCGCCGCGCACCAGCCGCACGTGCTTGTCCGGCAGCACCCGGCCCAGGGCCGAGCCCCGCGAGGAGAGCAGCACCAGCCCGGTGTGCGTCGGCAGTTCGGCGGCCGCCGGGAGGTAGGCCTGGCCGGACTCGTACAGCTCGTCGATCTCGCCGTCGTCCACCGAGATCTCCGCCATCCCGGTCCACCCGGTGTCGACGGCGTCGTGCACCCGGTACTCGTCGGTCGCCAGACCCACCGCCGCCGCCTTGACGCGCAGCGGCACGTCCTTGGTGATCAGGCAGACGTCGCGACCCTCGGCGCGGAGGTTCAGCGCGACGACCATGATCCGGCTGTCGTTGCTGTCGTTGCGGAACCCGGCCGGCAGGACCGAGGAGTCGCTGTGGTTGAGCTCGACGTGCAGGGTGCCGCCGGCCTCCCCCACCGGCACCGGGGCGTCGAGCCGGCCGTGCCGGACGCGCAGGTCGTCGAGCATGCGCAGCGACTGGCGGGCGAACCAGCCCAGTTCGGGATGGTCGCGCTTGGCCTCCAGCTCACCGATGACGACGAGCGGGAGCACCACGTCGGAGTCGCCGAAGCGCAGCAGCGCGCCCGGGTCGGAGAGCAGGACGGAGGTGTCGAGGACGTACGTGCGGCGAGGGTTCACGTGTCGGCTCCCGTGGGGCGCACAGCGCGCCCCGACTCGATGGCGGCCGGGCCCCGGCGCAGAGGCCGGGTGCCGGCCCCCCTGGTCGACGAACTCGTCAGCACCAACCGGGCCTCCCGTGAACGATCCGGGCAACTCCGGGCCGTTCACCTTCGACGGTAGGACCGGCCACCGACGAAAGCGCACCGCCCACCCCGAAGGGAACCCAACGTTCACCTGGAGGGGTCACACCCGCCTCGCCCACCCCACCCTCCGTAGCCGCACCACTGCGGCGACGGGAGCGGGGGCGACGGCGGCGTCAGTGGCCGCGACCGTGTCCCCGCGTGTCGTCCTCCGACGGGCGGCGCAGCGCCGGGCGCTCGACCGTGTCGGTGCGCTCGGCCGGCGTCGGCGCCGCGGGTGGCTGCCGGTGCCGGCGCGGGTCCGCCGTCGCGCGGTCGTCCGACCGGCCGTCGTCCGACCGGCCGTCGTCCCACCGGCCGTCGTCCCACCGGTCGTCGTCCCACCGGTCGTCGTCCCACCGGCCGTCGTCCCACCGGCGGTCGTCCCACCCGTCGTCGTCGGCCCAGTCGTCGTCCCGGCCACGATCAGACCGGTTGCGCCGCGGACGGAGTGCGACCAGCGCCCACAGCAGCGGCACGGCCAGCACCGGCCACTGCACCGACGGCTCACCCAGCCAGAACATCCCGGACAGCAGGAACGCGGCCAGCCAGCCCGCCGTCCACAGCCCCAGCACGCGGGCGCGCCGCGGATCGGGGCGGCGCACGACGCTCAGGCCCCCACGAGCTCGCCGGCGACGGCGGCCGGGGTCAGCGGCTCGTCGAGCAGGCGCAGGAAGCGATCGGCCACCGGTTGCTCCTCCGGGCGCGCCTGCAGCCAGCGCGACAGCAGCCCGTAGCCCTCCACGTAGGTGGAGATGTAGGCGCGCCAGAGCGGATCGGTGAGGAAGCGCAGCTGCTGGCGGGCCCGGTCCCCGGCGACCAGCGACCACCGCTGCAGGTAGCCGGCCACCTCGTCGGCGTCGGCACCGCGGTCGTGCAGCAGGATCGCCGCGTCCTGCCGCACGCGGTTCAGCGGTGCTGCGGCGGCCGCGATGCGCCCGGCCAGGTGGCCGTCGAACCGGAGGCCGAGGTCACCCAGGATCTCGGCCGCCCAGGGCCCCCACCCCTCCCCGATCGCGGCCTCCACACCGAGGTCGGCCAGCCCCTCCGCCATGAGGCACTCCGGGGTGTTCACCAGGAAGACGGTGTGCTCGGCCCGCCCGGCCCGCTCCACCAGACCGCGCTCCTTGCGGCAGTGCTCGGTGTGGTGACCCGGATAGGACTCGTGGGCGACCAGGTGGGCCAGCTGGGAGAGCCGGTGCGGGAGGTCGGCGTTGATCGCCACCCGGGACCGGTAGTCCCCCTCGTAGTAGTTGAAGCCCGACCAGGGCTTGTCGGTGACCACCTCGTAGCGGACCGTCTCGACCTCGGGCAGCCCGTACCGGCCCCGGACCCGGTCGCGCAGCGCGCTGGACAGCGCGTGCACGGCTGCCTCCAGGCGGTCGGGCGGGCACTCCTCGCGACGCCGGTGCGCCGCGTACCGCTCGGTCAGCGAACCGGTGCCGGGCAGCAGCTCGTCCAGCTCGGCGTGCGCCGCGGCGTAGGTCGCCTCGTCCCCCAGGGACACGTCCACCTGGAAGTAGCAGGAGACCTCCTCGAGGAAGCCCACCGGCTCGCCGCTCATCTTGCGGGCGCTGCACTCCAGGCCGGTGAGCTGGCCGCTCAGGAACTCCGTCCGATCCGCCGGGAGGTCGGCGGTAGCCAGCTCACGGAGCAGCTCGCGTGCGCGGTCGCGCAGCTGCTGCGGGGTGGGCGCCGGCTCGTCCCGCACCTGGGCCCGGGTGCGGGGATCACCGGTGTAGGCGTCGACGAAACCGGGCTCCAGGCGGTCGAAGCGCAGGCCCAGCCGCACGTACTCCGTGGGCAGGTCGAGGGCTCGGGCACTCATGCCGGCAGTCTTCCAGCCCGCGGCTACCCGCCGAAGCGGCGGTGCCGGGCCGAGTAGTCCCGCAGCGCACGCAGGAAGTCCACCCGGCGGAAGTCGGGCCAGTAGACGTCGGTGAAGTGGAACTCGGCGTTCGCCGTCTGCCAGAGCAGGAAGCCGGACATGCGCTGCTCGCCGCTGGTCCGGATGACCAGGTCGCAGTCGGGCTGCCCGCGGGTGTAGAGGTGCTCGGCGATGTGCTCGACCTCGAGGGCCTCCACCAGGTCGTCCAGCGAGGTGCCCCGGGCCGCGTGCTCGGCCAGCAGCGAGCGCACCGCGTCGGCGATCTCCCGCCGGCCGCCGTAGCCGACGGCGAGGTTCACCGTCGCGCCCGGTCGGTCCCGCGTCTCCTCCTCGACCTGCTTGAGGACGGCGACCGTCTCCGGCGGCAGCACCTCCGACGCGCCCATCGACCGGATCTTCCACCGCCGTCCCGGACCGGCGAGGTCGACGGCGACGTCCTCGATGATCGTCAGCAGCGCGCTGAGCTCGGGCTCGGGCCGCCGCAGGTTGTCGGTGGAGAGCATGAACAGGGTGACCACCTGCACGCCGGCGTCGTCGCACCAGCCCAGCAGGTCGACGATCTTGCTCGCGCCGCGGCGGTGGCCGTGGGCGACGTCCTCGAGCCCGATCGAGCGGGCCCAACGGCGGTTGCCGTCCATGATCACGCCGACGTGGCGAGGCACGTCGGCCCCGACCAGGGCGCGCGCCAGGCGGCGCTCGTAGACGTGGGTCAGCGCATCCCGCACCCGTCGCCGCACACCCACGAGCGCTCACCCTAGGCCTCGTCGCCCGTGCGGGCAGGCGATGGCGCGGTCGACCTGGCAGCAAGCTCACAGCTCCTGCGCATGACGGCGGACCTACTGCTCCGTAACCTCGGTTCATGAGCACCTCGTCCCCCTCCGACCGCGAGCCCGTCCGGGTGGAGACAGACGGCGCGGAGCTCGAAGCCCCGCGCCGGCAGGCGTTCACCACCGTGCTGGAGGAAGGCGAGCACGTCGAGCAGGCGTGGACTGCCGACGACTTCGCCGACAAGGACTGGACCCACCCCGACACCCGGCCGCGCATGCGCGGCTGGCTGCACCTGTTCTCGTTCTTCGGCGCGATCATCGCCGGGGCCGTCCTGGTCCCGCTGGCCTACGCGGAGAGCCTGCGGGCCGGTCTCTCCGTGTCCGTCTACTGCCTCACCATCTGCGGCCTCTTCGGCGTGAGCGCGCTCTACCACCGCCGCCGCTGGGCACCGCGCGGCTGGCGGATCATGAAGCGCCTCGACCACTCGATGATCTTCCTGTTCATCGCCGGCACCTACACGCCCTTCGCCCTGCTCGCCGTCGACCGGGTGACCGGTTTCTGGGTGCTCGCCGTCGTCTGGATCGGCGCGCTCGCAGGCGTGACGCTGAAGATGACCTGGCCGACGGCGCCCCGCTGGGTCGGGGTGCCGCTCTACATCGCCCTCGGCTGGGTCGCGGTCTTCGTGCTGACCGACATCCTGCACTTCGCCGGCGTCGCCTCGCTGGTGCTCCTCGCGGCCGGCGGCGTGCTCTACACGCTGGGCGGGATCGCCTACGGCATCAAGAAGCCGAATCCCTGGCCGGGCACCTTCGGCTACCACGAGGTGTTCCACGCGATGACCGTCGTGGCCGCGATCTGCCACTACATCGCCGTCTACTTCGCGATGTACAACTCCCCGCTCACCTGAACGGCAGCCTTCAGGGGGTGGGTTCGACCGCCGGTCCGGGTCCCGGCTCGACGTCGGGCCCGGGCAACGGCTCCCCCACCGGTCCGGGCAGCGGCTCGACGTCGGCCCCCGGAAGCGGCTCCGCCGCGGGTCCCGGCACCGGCTCGACGTCGGACCCGGGCAGCGGCTCCACCTCGGGGACACGCTCGCCGGCAGGTGCCGACGGCGAGGGCGAGGCGCTCGGCCCGGTGTTGGGCCGCACCCAGACCGGGTTGCCCCGGTCGTCGAAGGTCAGCACTTGCTGCTCCTGCGGAAAGGCGTTGGCCGGTGCGGGCGGGTCCTGGTCCAGCCGCTGCACCTCCCCGCCCTCGGCCGTGTAGGTGGCCAGGTTGTCGATCGGCCGGCCGTCCTGGTCGTAGAGCAGCACGCCCTCGAGCGGCTCCCCGGTCGAGGAGTACGGGTGGATGTTGGTGATCGCCGTCCCGTCCTCGTGCGCCAGCTCCGCGGCCGGCTGGTCGGGGTACGGGGAGTAGGCCATGGCCGGCTCCGGCTGATCGGCCACCGCGACGAGGGCGACGAGGGTGGCGACCGCGAGAGCGCCGTTCACCACCAGCGCCAACCGCGGGTCGGCCAGATCGGGGTCCTGCCGGACGCGCAGGCCGCGTCGCACCGACCAGGCGATCACCGCCCCGGTGACGACCAGCCCGACGAGCGGGCTCAGCCCGAGGGAGGGCACGGGGAACGACGTGCCCCCGAAGAAGACGGCGTCGACCGCGACCAGCGGGGCC
This sequence comes from Blastococcus goldschmidtiae, assembly GCF_031845325.1. Taxonomy (NCBI): domain Bacteria; kingdom Bacillati; phylum Actinomycetota; class Actinomycetes; order Geodermatophilales; family Geodermatophilaceae; genus Blastococcus; species Blastococcus goldschmidtiae. Next base: position 45,464 of record NZ_JAVREI010000003.1, read on the forward strand.
CAGGCGCGCAGCACCCACCAGGCCGGCCGCAGCTCGGGCAGGAAGTCGCGCACCGCTGCGTACTGGGGAGTGGCGGTCAGCCGGTCCAGGTGGGCGGCCAGGCCGGCGTTCCACGAGGCGTCGGCCGGGGTGGCGTGCTCGGCCGGCTCGGCGAGGCCGGCCGCACGGCGCAGCTCGGCGGCGTACTCCGCCGGTGGCCCCAGCCGGAGGGCGAGTGGCTCACCCCCCTCGGCGGCCACCTCCACCAGGTGCTCCTCGAGGTCCTCCAGCAGCTCGGCCAGCCGCTCGGACGGGACGTCGGCCAGCGCGGTGCGCACCTGGCGGGCGTAGGCGCGCACCTCGACGTCCGGCTCGGCCTGCTGAGGGGCGGTCATGCCGCCACCTCCTTCCGCGCGGCCAGGAGGGCCGCCATCGTGTCGGCGAAGCCCGACCAGGTCTTCGCCGAGCCCTCGAGCTCGGCGCGGCCCGACGCGTTCAGGCCGTAGTACTTGCGGTGCGGTCCCTCGACGGAGGGCACGACGTAGGACGTCAGGTGCCCGGCGGCGAACAGCCGGCGCAGGGTGCCGTAGACCGAGGCGTCGGCGACGTCGTCGAGGCCGGCCGCGCGCAGCCGCCGGACCACGTCGTAGCCGTAGCCGTCCTCGTCGTCCAGGACGGCCAGGACGGCGAGGTCCAGCACTCCCTTGAGCAGTTGCGTGGTGTCCATGAGCGCCTCCCGGTCGGTGCTCCGCACAGTACTGCTCAGTGCGCAGTACCGCGCGCAGCGAGGCACCGGGCGCGCCGGACGGCGGCGTCAGCTGAACGGCGGTCGGTCGTCCAGGCGCACCGAGAGTCGTCCGGCCGCCCGCCACAGCCGGGCCGTGGCATCGCGGTCGGACTCGGTCACCAGGTTCCCCATCACGCGCAGCGCCACGGTCATCAGCGGGCGGGAGCGCATGCCCACCGGCCCGGCGGCCGGGAGGAAACGCGGGATCGTCAGCAGTCCCGCCAGGCGGCGGGCGATGGAGAACGCCTCGCCGTAGTGCCGCCGCAGCGTGGCGGGCCACGCCGCCGACCAGTCGGGCTCGTCGAGCAGGTCCGCGATCGACCGGCCGGTCTCCAGGCCGTAGTCGATCCCCTCGCCGTTGAGCGGGTTCACGCAGCCGGCCGCATCGCCGATCAACGCCCAGTTGCGCCCGGCCACCCCGGACACCGCGCCGCCCATGGGCAGCAGCGCCGACGCCGGCAACCGGACAGGACCGTCGATCCCCCATTCGTCCCGCCGGGCGTCGGTGTAGTTCTCCAGCAGCGGCTTGAGCTGCACCCCGGCCGGACGGCGGGCCGTCGCCAGCGTCCCGACGCCGATGTTCACCTCACCGGCCTCGGCACCGAGCGGGAAGATCCAGCCGTAGCCCGACAGCAGCTCGCCGTCGACCCCACGCAGCTCCAGGTGCGAGGAGATCCACTCGTCGTCGCTACGGGTGGACCGCACGTACCCGCGGGCGGCCACTCCGTAGGCGGTGTTCCGGTGCCATTCGCGGCCGAGCACCCGGCCCAGCGGCGAGCGCACCCCGTCGGCCACCACGAGCCGCCGGCAGGACACCGTGGACCGTTCCCCGCCGGAGTGCTCGAAGACCACCCCCCGCACCCGCTCGCCATCCCGCTCGACGTCGACGGCCCGCGCGCCGTCCATGGCGTGGACCCCGGCATCGAGGGCCACCTGCCGGATGCGGGCGTCGAGTTCGGTGCGCGGCACCGCGCTGCCGTGGTCGGGGAGGTCCCCACCCGGCCAGGGCAGCTGCCACTCCCGCCCGAAGCCCGCCGCCCGCAGCCCGCGGTTCCGCGCCTTACCGCGGGCCCAGTCCCCGAGACCGAGCCGGTCGAGCTCGGCGATCGCGCGGGGGGTCAGGCCGTCGCCGCAGGTCTTGTCCCGGGGGAAGACGGCCGCGTCGGCGAGGACGACGTCCCGGCCGGAGCGGGCGGCCCAGGCTGCGGCGGCAGCGCCTGCCGGGCCGGCCCCCACCACGAGGACGTCGGTCGCGGCGGGGACGGCGCTGGCTGGCACGCCGCCCAGTGTCCCTGGTCGTCTCAGTCGGCCTGCGGCCCCCGCGCCCGGACCTCCTCCACCGAGGCCATCGCCGCGCGCAGCTCGGCCAGCCAGTCCTCGGCGTTGCGGCCCACCAGGCGCACGGCCCAGACCAACGCCTCCGACCGGGACCGCGCGACCCCGGCGTCCACCAGGGTGTCCAGGACGAGTCGCTCGGGCTGGCGCAGTCGCGTCATCACCGGCACCGACAGGCTGGTGAACAGTTCCCGGCTGCCGCCGCAGGCGGCGCCCCACGCCACCGAGCGGCCGTACCGCTGCTGGGCGGCGTCCGCGATGCCCATGCGCTCGTGGCGGGTGTCCTCGCGGAACCGGACGATCCGCCCGGCCTGCGCGGCCGCGGCGTCGCCTTCCCCGGCGGAGGGCTCGGGCAGCGTGCCGACCACGGCGATCTCGTCGCGGTCGATCGTCAGCTCGACCGGCCCGGTGAACCAGCCGTCCGGCAGCCGGCCGGCGAACCAGCCGGCCACCTCGGCGCGCTCGACCGGGGGCGCCTCCTGCCCACGGCCGCCGGCCCCGCGGGCCCGCCCGCGGCGGAAGGCGGCACCGAGGTCGGCGTCGGCGAAACGGTGTGCATGCATGGCGGCCTCCTGTGGCAGCGATTGATTACACGCTTACACGGTAGGCCGTTCGGCCCCTCCCCTGACGCGGACGCGTTGCGCCGAGAGCGGACACACCTGCCGAGGCGCGACCGAGGCAGCCGTGTCGTCACCGACGGTGAGGGGGCGGTCCAGCCGGAGAGAAGTGCCAACTCAGGATCGGGACGAACCGCTCCGGATGGGGAAGAGCCGCCAGTTGACGCGCTCCGTTTTCGACAATGCTTGGCGTTCTCCACCCATGGTGGTAATGGGCGTGTCGGCGGGACCCTGCAGGCGTCCCACACCCCCACAGGAGGCCCGCCATGAGGCGCCACCGGATCCGCCGACTCACACTCACCCTGACGATGGTGCTCGCCGCCGTCGCCGTCCCCGGCACTGCGCAGGCCGCGCCGTACTGCGGCCTCGTCTGGGGATCTCAGCCCGAAGTGGGCGCGGGCGCCGCCCCCGCCGACACCGACATGGTCATGGGCGTCCGCTCCGGCCGGCATGGCTGCTACGACCGGCTGGTGGTCGACCTGCTGGGCCAGGACACCACCTTCGGCTCCTACGACGTCCGCTACGTGCCGGGTGTCGTCGAGGACGGTTCCGGCCGCACGGTGCCGGTCCGCGGCGCCGCCGATCTGCAGATCACGGTCCTGGCCCCGGCCTACGACGGCGACGGGAACGCCACGTTCACTCCGGCCAACCGTCGCGAGGTCGTCGATGTGGCCGGCTACCGGACCTTCCGGCAGGTCGCGTGGGCCGGCTCCTTCGAGGGCTCGACCACGCTGGCCCTCGGTGTCCGGGCGCGACTGCCGTTCCGGGTGTTCGTGCTGCCAGGCGTCGCCCGGTCAGACTTCGGGCCGCGGCTGGTCATAGACGTCGCGCACCGCTGGTAGCCCACCCGACGGCGGCCGGCCGGAGTCAGCCCTGCGCGGTGGGGCCCGCCGGTCGGCCGTCGTCGTCCCGCGGCGGCTCGATCGCCAGAGGCTGACGGCGCAGGCTGTCCAGCACCTCCGCGCCGGGCGCCCGGTCGACGAGCTCCGCGGGGCTGTCGGGCACCTCGGGCGCGGCCTCGTCGGAGTCGAAGCTGCGGGGCAGCTTCTTCAGGTGCCCGGACATGGACCTCACCAGCAGGGCCACGGCGATGAGCAGGACGACGATCAGCAGCAGGCCCAGCGGGCCGGACTTCCCGATGTCCTCGGGGAGGTCCTGCTGTACGGCCAGCACGGTCGCGACGGCGGTGCTCATCGGACCCCCACCTCGCTGCGCAGGCCGGCGAACAGGTCGTCCTCCGGCTTGGGGGCGTCGATCAGGGAGCGGGCGAGCTCGTAGTCCTCGGTCGGCCAGATCTGCTGCTGGGTCTCGATCGGGCAGGCGAACCAGCGGCCGAGCGGGTCGATCTGGGTGGCGTGCGCGATCAGCGCGGCGTCACGGACGGAGAAGTACTCCCCGCACGGCACCCGCGTCGTCACCCGGTGGGAGATGTCGCGCGCCGGGTCCCAGTTGGCCAGCCACTCCGTGTACGGCGACTCCGCACCCGTGGCCAGGATCGCCTCGTGCAGCGCCTTGGTCCGGGGCAGCGTGAAGCTCATGTGGTAGTAGAGCTTGCTCGGCTGCCAGGGCTCCCCGAGCTCCGGGTACCGGTCGGGGTCGCCTGCGGCGTCGAAGGCGTACATCGAGACCTCGTGCGTCTTGATGTGGTCGGGGTGGGGATAGCCCCCGCGCTCGTCGTAGGTGGTGAGGACGTGCGGCTTGAACCGGCGGATCAGGGCCACGAGCGGCGCGGCGGCCTCCTCCAGCGGCACGAGCGCGAAGCAGCCCTCGGGCAGCGGCGGCAGCGGGTCGCCCTCGGGCAGCCCGGAGTCGACGAAGCCGAGGAACTCCTGCTCGACCCCGAGGATCTCGCGGGCCCTGGCCATCTCCTCGACCCGGATCTGGGGCAACCGCTCCCAGACCTCGGGGCGGTCCATCGCGGGGTTGAGCACGGAGCCGCGCTCGCCACCGGTACAGGTGGCCACCATGACGCGCACGCCCTCGGCGACGTACTTGGCCATGGTGGCGGCGCCCTTGCTCGACTCGTCGTCCGGGTGGGCGTGCACGGCGAGCAGGCGCAACTGGTCGGGTCGGGTCACCGGAGCATTGTCCCCCGTCCCGCCGGAGAGCCGGCGGACCGTCCCGCAGCGGCCGCCGGGACGACGCTGGCCAGTGCCCTGGACGGGTGAAATGTGCTACTCGTCACGCCCGACCCGGTACCGTTCCGCAACCCTGGAGCTGCCTCGCGGATCCGTGCATCCGGCCTTCGCGCGGTGTTAGCTTGGCCGTTCGACCATCGGCCGTCCCCGTTCGGGGGCGGCCTCCCGATTCTCAGGAGTCCGTCGTGTCCACCCCCACTGACGAGCAGGACCAGGGCGTCTGGCTGACCCAGGACGCCTACGACCGGCTGAAGGCCGAGCTCGACCAGCTGGTGGCGAACCGCCCAGCCATGTCCGCGGAGATCAACGCCCGCCGCGAAGAGGGCGACCTCAAGGAGAACGGCGGTTACCACGCCGCCAAGGACGAGCAGGGCAAGCAGGAGGGCCGGATCCGTCAGCTGACCGACCTGCTGCGCAAGGCGCAGGTCGGCGAGCCCCCGACGACGGCGACCAACGCCGCGCTGGGCACCGTGATCACCATCAAGTTCGCCGGTGACGACGAGACCGAGAAGTTCCTGCTCGGGTCGCGGGAGATCGCCGGAACCACCGAGCTCACCGTGTACTCCCCCGAGTCGGCGCTGGGCTCGGCGATCATGGGTGCCGCCCCGGGTGCGACCGTGACCTACCAGACGCCCAACGGCCGCGACATGACCGTCGAGGTCGTCGGCGTCGAGCCGTTCGTCCCCTGATCCGCCGGTGACCCGTTCCCGTCGGGCCGAGAACACCGGGTTCGCCTGCGTGCACTGCACGATCCCGGTGCCCGCGAACACCGACGGGCACTACCGCAACCACTGCCCGTACTGCCTGTGGTCGCTGCACGTCGACGACCTGCCCGGCGATCGGGCGAGCGAGTGCCGGCAGCCCATGGAGCCGATCGGGCTGGTGGAGAAGTCGGGCAAGGGCTGGCAGGTGGTGCACCGCTGCACGGCGTGCGGCCACCGCCAGCCCAACCGGCTGGTCCGCGGGGGCGAGTCGCCCGACGACCTGGACCTGGTGCTGTCGCTCCCCTGGCTGTAGCCGGACCCGTGCTCAGCCTCTGAGCAGCGGGTCGGTGATCCCGTCCCGGCAGGCCAGGCCCTCGACGTCCCATCCGGCCCGCGTCGCCCCGGCCAGGTACGCCGCCTCGAGGAAGGCCAGCACCGCCGCTCGCGGGTCGTCGGCGGCCCGGGCGGCGTCGTAGGGCAGGACGGCCAGATGGCTGCCGCCGCGCTCGAGCCAGGTCGCGCCCTCCGGGAGCGGGGCATCGGCCAGGCCGGCCGGCTCCGGAGCGGTGTAGGAGTAGAAGGCCGGCTCGGGGAACGTCGGATCGCCGAACCAGAAGCCCGAGCTGACGACCTCCCGGGAGTACGCCTCCCGTGTGACGGCGTCGGCGCCGTCCGCGGGTCGCACGACCCGGTCGGAGAACCGGGTGACCGCGAGGTCGAAGGTGTGCCAGAAGTGGTGCACCGGGCTGGTCTTGCCGGAGAACCGGCCCGCGAACTCCTCGAGGACGACGTCGACCTGGCTGAGCACCTGCCAGTAGCGGGTCACCGCGGCCGGGTCGTACGTCGCGTGCTCGGTGTCCTGGGCGAACGGCCGGTCGGAGTCGGGCAGGTCGAACGGACGGGCCGAGCCGATGTCCACGCCATGCACCCCGACGGCGGCCAGCGCGGTCTGCAGCTCGCCGTGGAAGTCGGCCACGGACCGGCCGACGATGCCGAAGGATGCTCGGCGCCCCGCCACGGTGCTCACGTCGACCCGGTGGTCGAGCAGGTCCAGGTCGATGGTGAAGGTCGGGTCCAGACCCATCGGCCGGGTCGTGATGCCCCGGCCGGACAGGTGGAAGGGCACGTTCCACCAGTGGTTGCGCCGGGGGCTGGCGAGCAGCCGGACACGGCCGACCACCTGGGCGAACCGGTGCACCGTCGCCAGCGTGTCCGACCACCCCGGGTACGGGACCGGCGGGAAGAGCTCCATGCGTTGACCTCCACGGGACGGGCGGCCCCCGGTGCGCGGACCACCGGGACCGGGAGGAGGAGCTCCCTCCTCCCGGTGGATCATGCCCGTGCCGGGAGGGCGGCAGCACCGGGGCCGGGCCCGGATCCTCGGCCGGCCGCGGGACCCTGACCGTCGGCGCACCGGGCGCCCTAGCCTCGGCGCATGCCAGCGCTCGTCCCGCCTGTTCTCACCGGACTGCCCGAGCAGCAGCCCACCCTGCAGGCCGGCGATCTCACCCTGCGTCCGTGGCTGGACGAGGACGCGCCCGCTCTGCTCCTGGTCTACGCCGATGAGGCCGTCCAGCGCTGGCACTGCGAGTTCCTCGATGCCGACGAGGCCGCGGGATACGCCCGGCGGTGGGCCGACCTCTGGCGCACGGGGTCGAGGGCCGGCTGGGCCGTCGTCCGCGAGAAGGCGCTGGTCGGGCGTGTGACCGTGAGCCGGCTGGTGCTGGACGGCGGCCAGGGCGAGGTGACGTACTGGACGGCACCCGCAGCACGCGGCACGGGTGTGGCGCCGGCCGCCGTCGAGGCCGTGGCGGCCTGGGCGTTCGACCTCGGCCTGCAGCGGTTGGAGCTCCAGCACTCCACCGGCAATCCGGCGTCGTGCCGGGTGGCGGAGAAGGCCGGCTTCGTCCTCGAGGGGACCAAGCGGCGCGCCGGCCTGCACCAGGACGGTTGGCACGACATGCATCTCCACGCGCGCCTGGCCTGACCGATGCCGGTCGGATCCGACCGGCGGTCAGCTCCCCGCGATCAGCCACGCGCGGCGGTCCGTAGGTTGGACGCCGTGCCGAGATACCTGGTCGCCGCACTGTCCGTGCTCGTCGTCTCCGGTCTCGGCACGAGCGGCTGCTCGCTCGGGGAACGCGTGTGCAGCTCCGGTGAGTACCCCGTCCGCACGGTCGACCCGACTGACGGCGGGATGGCGTGTGCTCCGGACGGCGAGGAGCCCCCGGCCGGCTACGAGCGCTTCCCCGCCGGCCAGGTCCCGGAGTTCGTCGACGACGTGTACCCGGACTAGGACGACCGCCGTCCCGGACCCGGCTCAGGCCGGCGCCAGTCCTCTGCGGCGCAGCAGCGGGGCGGGGTCGGCGTCCCGGCCGCGCACGGCACGGAACGCCGCGAGCGGGTCGACCGAGCCACCGACGGCGAGCAGCTTCTGCCGGAAGGCGTCGCCGTTCGCGCGGGTCAGGCCGCCGCTCTCCCGGAACCAGTCGACGGTGTCGGCGTCGAGCACCTCCGACCAGATGTAGGAGTAGTAGCCGGCCGAGTAGCCCCCCGCGAAGACGTGGTTGAAGTACGTGGTCCGGTAGCGGGGCGGCACCAGCTCCGAGGCGACGCCGGCCTTCTCGAGGGCCTCCCGCTCGAACTGCACGGGGTCGCTGATCTCGGCGTCGGGCGCGATCCGGTGCCAGGCCTGGTCGAGCAGCGTGGCCGCCAGGTACTCCAGCGTCGCGAACCCCTCGCCCCAGAGGCGGGCGGCGTCGACCGCCTCGACGACCGCACCGGGGAGCGGCTCACCGGTGTCGACGTGCCGTGCGTAGTGGGCGAGGACCTCCGGCCACATCGCCCACATCTCGTTGACCTGGCTGGGGAACTCGACGAAGTCGCGCGGCACGCTGGTGCCCGCGAACCGCGGGTAGGTCACCGCCGAGCTCAGGCCGTGCAGCGCATGCCCGAACTCGTGGAACAGCGTGTCGACCTCGTCCAGCGTCAGCAGCGCCGGCCGGCCGTCCGGTGCACGCGAGACGTTGAGGTTGTTCACGACGACCGGCAGGGTTCCGAGCAGCCGCGACTGGGTCACGAAGGAGTTCATCCAGGCGCCGCCGCGCTTGCCCTCGCGGGCGAAGTAGTCACCCAGGTAGAGCCCCAGCGCGGACCCGTCGGCGTCGGAGACCTCCCAGACCCGCACGTCGGGGTGGTAACCGGCCAGGTCGGGGCGCGGGGCGAAGCGGAAGCCGTAGAGCAGCTCCGCCGCGTGGAACACCCCGTCGTGGAGCACCCGGTCCAGCTCGAAGTACGGCCGCAGGGCGGCGGTGTCGACGGCGTAGCGCTCGGCGCGCACCTGCTCGCTGTAGAACGCCCAGTCCCACGGCGCCAGCTCGACGCCGTCGCGGGCGGCCGCCTCCGCGAGCACCTCGGCCTCGGCCTGCGCGTTGGCCACCGACGCCGGCACCATGGAGGCGAGCATCGCGTCGACCGCATCGGTGGTGCGGGCGGTCTGGTCGGCCAGCACCAGGTCGGCGTGCGTGGCGAAGCCGAGCAGGCGTGCCCGCTCGGCCCGCAGCCTGGCGATGCGCACGGCCACCGGTCCGTTGTCGTGCTCGCCGGCAGACGCCCGGCCCACCGACGCCTCGTGCAGCCGGCGGCGCAGGTCGCGGTCCCGCAGCTTGGCCAGCACCGGCTGGCGGGTGGGCAGCAGCAGCGGGAGCAGCCAGCCCTCGAGCCCGCGGTCGGCCGCGGCGGTCCTCGCAGCGGCGATCTCCTCGGCGCCGAGCCCGTCCAGCCGTACGACGTCGGTCACGTGCACCGCCGCGGCCTCCATGGCCAGTTGCACGTTCTGCCCGAACGTCGTCGTCAGGCCGGAGAGCTCCTGGTTGAGCTCGGTGAGCCGGGCCCGCCCCCCTTCGTCCAGCTGTGCGCCGGAGAGCCGGAAGTCGAGGTGGTAGCGCTCGACCAGGCGTACCGACTCCTCGTCGAGGCCGAGCTCGTGGCGCTCGGCGTGCACGGCGGCGAGGCGTCCGAAGAGCGCCGGGTCCAGCCGCAGCGCATCGGAGTGCGCGGCCGCCAGCGGTGCGACCTCGCGCTCGATCTCGCGCAGCCGCGGGGTGGAGACCGACGAGGTCAGGTTCCCGAAGACGCTCCACGCTCGGGTCAGCAGCCGACCCGAGCGCTCCAGCGCGACGACGGTGTTCTCGAAGCCGGGCGGCTCGCTGGACCCGACGATCGCCGCCACCTCCACCCGCTGCTCGGCCATCCCGGCCAGCAGCGCCTCGCGGCAGTGCTCCGGGGTGATCTCGCCGAAGGGTGGGAGGCCGTAGGGCAGCGGTGACGCGCCGAACAGCGGGTTGGCGGGGGGCACCGGCGAGCTCTCTGCAGCACTCATCGGGGCCATTACATCGCGATCCTCCGGATCGCACCGCGTCCACGAGCCGTCCCGACCCCGGCCGAGCCCTGCAGCCCCATCCCCGTCGGGGACCCTTCGGGCCCCACTCCACGAACCCAGACCGGGTCCACCCGCCACGCCGCTCAGCGGCCGGCCGCCCGCCGGTAGGCGCGCACGGAGAGCGGGACGAAGACGGCCAGGATCCCCACGACCCAGATCAGCGTGTAGAGCACCGGGTGCTGCAGCGACCAGGCGTCGGGAACGGGCGCCAGCGGCGAGGTGTTGCCGAACAGGTCCCGCGCGGCCTGGACCACCGAGGAGACCGGGTTCCACTCCGCGAAGGTGCGCAGCACCGTGGGGAGGCTCTCCAGCGGCACGAAGGTGTTGGCCACGAAGGTGAGCGGGAAGATCACGATGAAGCTGGCGTTGTTCACCACCTCCGGCGTCCTGACCAGCAGCCCCACCATCGCCATCAGCCAGGAGATCGAGAAGGCGAAGGTGAGCAGCAGCAGGAAACCGGCGATCGCCTCCCCGACCGAGGAGTTGATCCGCCAGCCCACCACCAGTCCGGTCAGCGCCATCACCGTGATCGAGATGACGTTGAGGCCGGCATCCGCGACCGTCCGGCCGATGAGCACCGCCGACCGCGACATCGGCAGCGAGCGGAACCGGTCGATCAGCCCCTTCTGCAGGTCCTCGGCCAGGCTGGCGCCGGTCGTCGTGCTCCCGAGCACGATGGTCTGGGCGAAGATGCCCGGCAGCAGGAACTCGCCGTAGCTCGTTCCCTCCGGCAGCTGGATCGCGCCGCCGAAGACGTACCGGAACAGCAGCACGAACATGATCGGCGACAGCGTCGCGAACACGACGATGTCCGGCACGCGCTTGACCTTGATCAGGTTGCGCTTGGTGATGACGGCGCTGTCGGACAGCGCCGCGGTGAGTGAACTCATCGGTTGCCTCCGGCCGCGACCGGCTCGGCCGGCTGCTCGTCGTCGGGAACGGCCTCCTCGGCCACGCGGCCGGTGAGGGCGAGGAACACGTCGTCCAGGTCGGGGCGGCGCAGCCCGACGTCGACGATCTGCGCGACGGAGCCGTCGAGCCGGCTCAGCGCCTCGGCCAGCACCTCGGCGCCCCCGCTGACCGGCAGGGACAGCCGCCGGCCGGCGACGTCGACGTGCGGCTCGTCGACCGCCAGATACCGGAGCTCCGCCACCATGCCCGGCAGCACGGCAGCATCGGCGACGGTGAACTCGAGGCGCTGACCGCCCACCTGGGCCTTGAGCTCGTCGGCGGTGCCGCGGGCGATGACCGTGCCGGAGTCGATGACCACCATCCGGTCGGCCAGCCGATCGGCCTCCTCCAGGTACTGGGTGGTCAGCAGGATGGTCGTGCCGCCGTCGGCCAGCTCCGCGATGAACTCCCACATCGCCAGCCGGCTGCGCGGATCGAGGCCGGTCGTCGGCTCGTCCAGGAAGAGCACCCGCGGGCGGTTGATCAGCGAGGCGGCGATGTCCAGCCGGCGGCGCATGCCCCCGGAGTAGGTCTTCGCCGGGCGCTTCGCCGCACCCGTCAGGTCGAACCGCTCCAGCAGCTCGCCGGCCCGGCTGCGCGCCTCGGCCTTGGACAGCCGGTACAGGCGGCCCACCATCTCCAGGTTCTCGTAGCCGGTCAGGTACTCGTCGACGGCGGCGTACTGACCGGTGAGCCCGATGGCGGCCCGGACCGCGTGGGCGTCGCGCACGACGTCGAGGCCGGCGACCTGCGCGTGCCCCCCGTCGGGCTCCAGCAGCGTGCTCAGGATGCGCACCACCGTGGTCTTCCCGGCACCGTTGGGGCCGAGCAGCCCGAGCACCGAGCCTTCGGTGACGGTCAGGTCCACTCCGTCGAGGGCGGTGGTGGCGCCGAAGCGCTTCACCAGCCCCTCGACCACGATCGCGTCGGTCATGCGGGCGACCGTAGGGTCGGGTACCGACACTTCCCGACGCTTCGTCGCCGACGGCGGAGGAACGGACGGCGGCGCGCGCGCAACGGATCCATGCCGACGGTGACCGGCGATGAGCAGCGAAGTCATCGGCCGTGCGGTGTCCGCGTCCGAGGCGATCGGTTCCGGCCCCCGTTCCCGCCGCGAGCGTCGTACCGTTCCTGGGGTGACGGACACCACCGGCGTCGCTGCCGGACCGACCACCCCATCCCCCGCTGCCACGACGCTGGGCGAGCTGCGCGCGAGCGGCGCCGTGCCCCGCCCCGTCAAGGGCGAGATCCGTGCCAACCTGCTCGCCCGCCTCGGCCGCGGCGAGCCCAGCCTGCCGGGCATGGTGGGCTTCGAGGACACCGTGCTGCCCGAGGTCGAGCGGGCCCTGATCGCCGGGCACGACCTGGTGCTGCTGGGCGAGCGGGGGCAGGGCAAGACCCGGCTGATCCGCACGCTGGTGGGGCTGCTGGACGAGTGGACCCCGGTGCTGACCGGCAGCGAGCTCAACGAGCACCCGCTGGCCCCGATCAGCGTCTGGGCGCACCGGCAGATCGCCGAGCACGGTGACGCCACCCCCGTGGGCTGGCTGCACCGCAGCGAGCGCTTCGGCGAGAAGCTGGCCACCCCGGACACGAGCGTCGGCGACCTCATCGGCGACGTCGACCCGATCAAGGTGGCCGAAGGCCGGACGCTCGGTGACCCGGAGACCGTCCACTACGGCCTGGTGCCGCGCACCAATCGCGGCATCTTCAGCGTCAACGAGCTCCCGGACCTCGCCGAGCGGATCCAGGTGGCGCTGCTGAACGTCCTGGAGGAGCGCGACATCCAGATCCGCGGCTACCGCGTCCGCCTGCCGCTGGACCTGCTGCTGGTCGCCAGCGCCAACCCTGAGGACTACACCAACCGCGGCCGGATCATCACCCCGCTCAAGGACCGCTTCGGCGCCGAGGTGCGCACCCACTACCCGATCGAACTCGCCGACGAGATCCAGCTCCTGCACCAGGAGGCGCAGACCTCCGCCCTGGGCGGCGACGGCCAGAGCGCGCCCCTCGTGCCCGAGCACCTGGTCGAGATCGTCGCCCGCTTCACCCGACTGGTCCGCGAGTCGACGCACGTCGACCAGCGCTCCGGCGTCAGCGCGCGCTTCGCCATCGCCGGTCTGGAGACCGTGGCGGCCTCCGCCGTCCGCCGGGCGGCCATCGCCGGGGAGAGCCGTCCCGTCGCCCGCGTCGTCGACCTCCCCAGCGTCGTCCCCGCCAGCCGCGGCAAGGTCGAGTTCGCCGACTCCGGCAGCGACAACGACGACGGCAGGGAGCTGGAGATCCTCGACCACCTCCTCCGTCAGGCGACGGCGCAGACGTTCCGCGCCCGGTGCGCGGGCCTGGACCTCGCCGGCCTGCAGGAGCACTTCACCGGCGGCGAGACGGTCGAGTCCGGCGAGCTGGTGAGCGCACCGGCCCTGCTCGGGCAGCTGGGCACGATCCCGAAGCTGGCCGAGCTGCTGGGCCGGCTCGGCGTCCCCGAGGGCGACCAGTCCGCCGAGCAGGCCGCGGCCGCGGTGGAGTTCGCCCTGGAGGGGCTGTACCTGACCCGGCGGCTGGCCAAGGACACCGACGGCGGCCGCACGATCTACGGGGCCTGACATGGGCGCGTTGGGCGGGTGGCTGAGATGAGGCGCAGCCCCAAGGGCTACCGCTACGGACGCTGGCGCGGCGGACCCGACCCGCTCGCGCCGCCCTACGACCTGGGCAACGCCGTCGACGAGATCGGCGACTCCGTCCTGGGCGGCAGCGGTGTGCGCGAGGCGCTCCGGGAGCTGCTCCGCCGCGGCGCCGAGGGACGCCGGGGCCTGGACGAGCTGCGGCGCTCGGTCCGCGAACGGCTGCGCAAGGCCCGGACCGCGGGCCGGATGGACGGCACCCTGCAGGAGGTGCGCGAGCTGCTGGACCGGGCGGTCGAGGCCGAGCGCCGGGCGCTGTTCCCCGATCCGGACGACGCCGCCCGGCTGGCCGAGGGCGAGCTCGATGCGCTGCCCGAGGACACCGCGGGCGCGGTGCGCGCGCTCAAGGACTGGCAGTGGCGGTCCGACGAGGCGCGGCAGGCCTACGACCAGATCCAGGACCTGCTCCGCCGCGAGGTGCTCGACAGCTCCTTCGCCTCGATGAAGCAGGCACTGGAGAACGCCGGCGAGCAGGACATGCAGGCGATCAAGGACATGGTCGCCGACCTCTCGCAGCTCGTCGACGCGCACAACCGCGGCGAGGACACCGACGAGCGCTTCGCCGACTTCATGGACAAGCACGGCCAGTTCTTCCCCGACGACCCGCAGACGGTCGAGGAGCTCATCGACTCCCTCGCCCGCCGCGCCGCGGCGCAGGAGCGGATGATGGCCGGGCTCTCGCCCGAGCAGCGGGCCGAGCTGGCCGACCTGATGGCCCAGACCATGGAGGACATGGGTCTGGCCAGCGAGATGGCCCACCTCGGTGACGCGCTGCGCCAGGCCCGCCCCGACCTGCCCTGGGGACGGCGGGGACAGGTGCCCGACGGCGAGCAGGCCCTGGGCATGGGCGACGCCACCTCCGCCGTGGCCGAGCTCGCGGACCTCGAGGCGCTGTCCAACCAGCTCTCGCAGGGGTACGCGGGCGCCTCGCTGGCCGACATCGACGAGGAGCTGCTCGAGCGCGCGCTCGGCCGGCCCGCCGTCGACGACCTCGCCGCACTGCGGCAGATGGAGACCGAGCTCGAGCGGCAGGGCTACCTCAACCGCTCCGGCGGCAAGCTGGAGCTCTCCCCCAAGGCCGTGCGCCGACTCGGGGCGACCGCGCTGAAGCGGGTCTTCGCCCAGCTCGACGCCGCCGGCCGCGGCGACCACGACGTCGCCGACGCGGGATCGGCCGGCGAGCTCACCGGCAGCTCGCGCGAGTGGCGGTTCGGCGACGAGCAGCCGTTGGACGTCGTCCGCACGGTGAAGAACGCGGTCCTGCGCACCGCCGGCGAGCCCCGGCCGGAGCACCAGCGCCGGGTCCAGATCGCCGTCGAGGACTTCGAGGTGGTGGAGACGGAGCGGCGCACCGGGGCGGCGGTCGCCCTGCTGGTCGACCTGTCGTACTCCATGGCGCTGCGCGGCACCTGGGGCGCGGCCAAGTCGACGGCGATGGCGCTGCACTCGCTGGTCACCACCCGATTCCCGCAGGACGCCATCGAGATCATCGGGTTCGCCTCGACCGCCCAGGTGCTCAAGCCGTCGACGCTGGCCGAGCTGTCGGTGGACACCCTGCAAGGCACCAACCTGCAGCACGGCCTGATGCTGGCACGGCGGTTCCTGGCCAAGCACCACGACGCCGAGCCGGTCGTCCTGGTGGTCACCGACGGCGAGCCGACGGCGCACCTGGAGGACGACGGGACGCCGTTCTTCTGCTGGCCGCCGATGCCCGAGACCATCGCCCGGACGGTCGCCGAGGTGGAGCGGGTGGCCCGGTCAGGCGCCACGGTGAACGTCTTCGCGCTCGACCCCGACCCCGGCCTGGTGCACTTCGTGCACGACCTCACCGAGCGGGCGGGCGGACGGGTGTTCACGCCCGACAGCGACCGGCTCGGCGAATTCGTGGTGGCCGACTACCTGCGCTCCCGCCGCGGCCGCCGCACCCGCTGACCGCGGGCGGACACCGGACGGGGTGGAACCGTCATGACCGGCGGGACGGCCGGTCTCGTCGTCGGCGAGGCCACCGCGGAGGCGACGTACCCGCTCCGGCGGGACGTCCTCCGCGCCGGGCGGCCCGGCTCGTGGCCCGTGGACCCTCCGGGCACCCTCCACCTGGCCGCCCGGACCGCGGACGGACGGGTCGTCGGCGTCGTCCGCTTCGTCCCTGCCGCCTGCCCGTACCGGCCACGAGCCCGTGCCTCCTGGCAACTGCGCGGCATGGCCACCGACCCGTCGGTGCGCGGCTCCGGCGTCGGGCGCGCCGTCGTCCGGCTCGGGCTCGCCCGGGTGACCGGGCGCGGCGCGGACGTGGTGTGGTGCGACGCCCGCGCGAGCGCGGCCGGCTTCTACGCGCGGATGGGCTTCACGGCCGTCACCGGGCCGTTCGACCGGCCGGCCACCGGCCCGCACGTGGGCATGGTGGTCGACATCGGCCGGGTTCCGACGCCCTCCGGCTGGGCTCTGGGGAGCGCCGGTACGGAGCCGCGCATGCGCTGAGTTCCGTCCTCTCCTCCGGTCTGCAGCACATGACCGAGTACGTGCAGGCACCGGACGGCACCCGGATCGCCGTCGACCGCGCAGGGGCGGGCCAGCCGCTGATCCTGATCGGTGGCGCCGGCCAGTTCCGCGCCGTGGACCCCGACACCCGCGAGCTGACCGGCGAGCTGGCCCGCCGTGGGTTCACCGTCCTCCACCACGACCGGCCGGGGCGAGGTGACAGCGCCGGCGACCCACCGTTCGGGCTGGCCCGGGAGGTGGCGGCGGTGAGCGCGCTGATCGACGCCGTCGGCGGCCGCGCCTGGCTGTACGGCAGCTCGTCGGGCGGCGCGATCGCGCTCGCCGCGGCGGCCGAGCTACCGGGGGTCGAGCGGTTGTTCCTGTGGGAGGTGCCGCTCGGGCCGGAGTGCGGCACCGACGGCGCCGAGCACCTCGCCGCCGTCCGTGCGCTCGTCGCGGCCGGCGACCGGGAGGGGATCTGGCGGCTCTACACCGACGGCATGCCACCGGAGTGGTTCGAGGACATGCGCTCCGGCCCTGGAGGCCGACGCCGAGGCGCTGGCCCGCGCCGAGCGGACCGACATCCCCGGCAGTGGGCACCGCTGGCGGGTTCCCGACCTCGCCGACCAGCTGGCCGCCCGCCTCCCGGCCGCGGTCAGCGGCGTTCCTGCTGGGCGTCGCTCGAGCTGATCCCCGGGATCGCGCCGGCGCGGAAGGCGTCGACGAAGTGCCGGAAGTCCTCCTGGGTGCGCCGGGCGTAGGAGTGCGCGAACCCGACCAGGTCCTCCACGAACTCCTGCCGTCGTCCGCCGAGCATGGCCACGATCGCCTCCTCGGTCTGGAAGGGGACCAGCGTGTGGTCGCTGTCGGCGTCGCCGACGCAGTGCAGCTTCGCCGTCGCGCGCCCGAGCTGCTCCAGGACCGGCCGGATGTCGGCGGGCTCGGTGAGGTCCTCCCAGTCCAGGTCGAGCTCGTAGGGCGACAGCTCGGCGACGACGAAGCCCGTCCCCCGGATCTCCGTGTGACCCAGGAACTGGGAGGCGTGCGACTGCAGCGCCCGCCGGCTCACCGCGGTCCGGTGCCCCTCGTGCTCGAAGTACCCGCGGATCTCCGGGTCGTCCACGATCCGGCTGGGGGCGGGCACGTTGCCCTGCTTGATCGACAGCACGACGTCGTTCTCCAGCGCCTCGTCGTACCCCTCGAGAAGCACGTTGTAGGCCGGCAGCCCGGCGCTGCCGATGCCGAAGCCGCCGGTGCCGATGAGGTCCTTGACCTCGTAGGCCACCTCCCGCCGCCACGGCCGCGGGGGCAGCGTGGCCTTGTACCGCTCCAGCGCCTCGAGCACCTCGGCGTGCTCGGCGTCGTCCAGCCGCCGGTTGCGCGGGGAGTCGGCGAAGCGCCGTTCGTGCTCCTCGATCACCGTCATCCGCTGCAGCAGTCCCAGGCGGGTGCGGGTGGCCGTCGCGCGGATCAGCTCGTGCACCGCGCCGTGGGTGTTGCCGACGACGAGGGCGAAGTCCCGGTCGGCGTCCGAGCGGGTGAAGGCCTCCACCTGGTCGAGCCAGGCGTCGAGGTAGACGGTCAGCAGCTCGCCGATCACCTCGTCGGAGAAGGCCTTGCGCCAGGCCATGAGGGCGAAGCTGGCGGCGAAGCGTCGCAGGTCCCAGCTGACGTGGCCGAGATAGGCCTCGTCGAAGTCGTTGACGTCGAAGACGATCCGGCCGTTCGCGTCCATGTAGGTGCCGAAGTTCTCCGCGTGCAGGTCACCGTGGATCCACACCCGGGACGTCCGCTCGTCACACCAGCGGTCCTCGCCCGTCGCCATGTCGGCGTAGAACAGGCAGGCGCTCCCGCGGTAGAAGGCGAACGGGTCCGCGGCCATCTTGCGGAACTTGGTCCGGAAGGCGTCGGCGTCGGCAGCCATCAGGTCGGCGAACGCGTCGACCAGGACGTCGACGATCAACCGGCTCCGGTCGTCGGCATCTGTGGGCTGGGTCACACCTGAGGGGGAGAGGGCCACAGCTTGCACGGTAGGCGGTCGATAACCTCGGTGGGCACGACCGTGATCGGCCCAGACGACGACCGGGAGGAGGCACCGTGATCCGAGCGAGCGCAGCCCGCCGGCTGGCGACCGGCGCCGCCTACGGCGGTGGCGGGGTCACCCTGGCCGGCGCCGTCCTGGTCGCGCTGCTCCGCGAGGAGGCCCGCGCCGCACGGCGGCGCGTGGACGCTCGACGCGAGCCGGATCCGCCGTCGGGCAACGGCGTGTACGGCCGGGGGCGCGGCACACCGATCTCCTTCACCGTGCTCGGGGACTCCAGCGCCGTCGGCCTGGGCGTCGACCGCGCCGCCCAGACACCCGGTGTCCTCATCGCCTCGGCGCTGACCGAGCTCGCCGAGCGGCCCGTGCGGCTCACCCGGCTGGCCGTGTCCGGCGCGAAGTCCCCCGAACTGGACGCGCAGGTCGATGCCGCGCTCGAGGAGCGGCCCGACGTCGCGCTGATCATGATCGGCGCCAACGACGTCACCAGCCGGACCCGGCCGGCGGTCTCCGTCCGCCACCTCGGGGACGCCGTCCGGCGGCTCACCGCCGCCGGCGCCGAGGTGGTCGTGGGCACGTGCCCCGACCTCGGCACGATCCGGCCGATCGGCCAGCCGTTGCGCACGCTCGCCCGCCGCTGGAGCCGGCAGATGGCCGCCGCCCAGACCATCGCCGTCGTCGAGGCGGGCGGCCGCACCGTCTCGCTGGGCTCGGCGCTCGGACCCACCTTCGCCACCGACCGCTCGCTGTTCAGCCGGGACGAGTTCCACCCCAGCGCGTACGGCTACGCGCACGCCGCGGCGGTGATCCTGCCCTCGGTCGCCGACGCGCTCGGCGTCTGGCCGGCCGCCGCCGACCGTCGCCGGGGCCCGCTCCGGCGGGAGTCCGTGCGTCCGGTCGCCAGCGCGGCCGCACGCGCCGCCAGCCGCACCGGCAGCGAGGTCCAGCCCGCCGAGGTCGCCGGGCAGGGTGCGGAGCCTCGTGGCGGATGGGCGCTGCTGCGCCGTCGCCGCCCCTCCGAGATCTCCGCCGTGGAGCAGGCAGCGCAGCTCGAGCAGGCGGAGCAGGAGCCGGTCGCCACCTGACATCCGGCGGTGATGCGGGCCACAGAGCCGACGCTGGTGTGCCGCGGCTCATAGCGCGCGGAGGGGCGGGGGTAACTTCAAGGGCGACCCGACGTCCGGCGATCGCGGCCGGACCCCCTCATCGTGGAGGATTCATGCCCGAAGCAGTCATCGTCTCGACCGCCCGCTCCCCCATCGGCCGCGCCTTCAAGGGCTCGCTGAAGGACATGCGCCCGGACGACCTCGCCGCCACCATCGTGCGCGCCGCCCTCGACAAGGTCCCGTCGCTCGACCCCCGCGACATCGACGACCTGATCCTCGGCTGCGGCCTGCCCGGGGGCGAGCAGGGCTACAACATGGGCCGCGTCGTCAGCGTCCTCATGGGCATGGACCACCTGCCCGGCACCACGATCACCCGCTACTGCTCCTCGTCGCTGCAGACCACCCGCATGGCCATGCACGCCATCAAGGCCGGCGAGGGCGACGTCTTCATCTCCGCCGGTGTGGAGATGGTCTCGCGCTTCGTGAAGGGCAACAGCGACGGCCTGCCGGACACGAAGAACCCGGCCTTCGCCGACGCCCAGGCCAAGGCCGCCAAGGCCGCCGAGAGCGGCGCCGACACCTGGACCGACCCGCGCGACGGCGGCGACATCCCGGACGTCTACATCGCCATGGGCCAGACGGCCGAGAACCTGGCGCTGATCAAGGACGTCTCGCGCCAGGAGATGGACGAGTTCGCCGCCCGCAGCCAGAACCTGGCCGTCGAGTCGATCGACAACGGCTTCTGGGCGCGGGAGATCACCCCCGTCACGACCCCGGACGGCACCGTGGTCAGCCAGGACGACGGCCCCCGCCGCGGCACCACCGTCGAGGGCCTGTCCGGCCTCAAGCCGGCGTTCCGCCCCGACGGCCGCGCCACCGCCGGCAACGCCTGCCCGCTGAACGACGGCGCCGCCGCGGTGATCGTCATGAGCGACACCAAGGCAGCCGAGCTGGGCCTGACCCCGCTGGCCCGCATCGTCTCCACCGCGGTCACCGGCCTCTCGCCGGAGATCATGGGCTACGGCCCGGTCGACGCCTCGAAGCTGGCGCTCAAGCGCGCGGGCATGAGCATCGACGACATCGACCTCGTGGAGATCAACGAGGCCTTCGCCGCTCAGGTCATCCCGAGCTACCGCGACCTGAACATCGACATCGACAAGCTGAACGTGAACGGTGGCGCCATCGCCGTCGGCCACCCGTTCGGCATGACCGGTGCCCGCATCACCGGCACGCTGATCAACGGCCTGCAGACCCGCGACAAGACGTTCGGTCTCGAGACCATGTGCGTCGGCGGCGGCATGGGCATGGCGATGGTCATCGAGCGCCTCTCCTGATCCTGCGCTAGCCCGACAGTGGCCCGGCTCCCCTCGGGGGCCGGGCCACTGTGCTGTCGGGCACGGCCCGACGGAGTGCGCGGATGCATCGCCCGAGAGCCGTGGACGACGCATCCGCGCACCCTGTCGGCGCACCGACCCCGGACATGGCAGTGGCCCGGCCCCCTCGCGGGGACCGGGCCACTGCCATGCGGTGCGAAGTTCAGCTCACTCGCGGAAGTAGCTGAGCAGACGCAGGATCTCGATGTACAGCCAGATGACGGTCACGAGCAGACCGAAGGCGATGTACCAGGCGAACTTGGCCGGAGCACCGCGACGGATGGCCTCGTCGGCCAGGTCGAAGTCCAGCAGCAGGAAGAACGCCGCGACACCGATCACCAGGAGGCTGAAGCCGATCGCCAGCGGACCGCCCTCACGCAGACCCAGACCACCGTCGATGAAGAAGC
Organism: Blastococcus goldschmidtiae; assembly: GCF_031845325.1. Taxonomy (NCBI): domain Bacteria; kingdom Bacillati; phylum Actinomycetota; class Actinomycetes; order Geodermatophilales; family Geodermatophilaceae; genus Blastococcus; species Blastococcus goldschmidtiae. Next base: position 66,502 of record NZ_JAVREI010000003.1, read on the forward strand.
TGGCGAGGAGGTTCACCACGATGAGCGCCAGGACGCCGATACCGGCGGCCAGCACCCACTTGGTGAGCTTCGGGGTGACCCGGATGGCGCCGGTCTTGTAGACGATGAGCATCCCGGCGAACACACCGAAGGTGCCGACCAGCGCCTGCACCACGATGCCGGGGTAGAGGCCGTTGAAGACCTCGCTGATCGCGCCGAGCGCGACGCCGTACAGCGCGCCGTACGACAGCGTGGCCACCGGGTTGGCGATCTGCTTGAACGCGATCACCAGGCCCAGGACGAAGGCCACGAGCACCGCCGGGAGGGCGAGGCCGAGCGCGACGTCCTCGGGGAGCAGCGCCCAGGTGACGGCCGCCGAGAGCACGGTGACCAGGAAGGACAGGCCGGTCTTCTGGACGACGTCGTCCATCGTGAGGTACTGCGTGCCGGTCGCCGCGTAGGGCGACGGTGCGGCGTAGGGGTCGGTCGGGGCGGGGGCGCCGTACTGGCCGGGCGCGCCGTACTGGGGCTGAGCTCCCCAGCCCGCGTTCTGGCCGTTGCCGGCGCCGCCGAGGCCCTTGAACGCCGGGTTGCTGCTGGGCATCGTCATCTCCTCGAGGTGACCGCTTGGATCGTGGGGTACACGGTGGTGCACTCCACTCGGTCTGGTCAACGCTCCGGCGGTCCCAGTAGTTCCGGCGTGTCACACCCGTCATCCCTGGTCGCCCCAGGCGTTCCGCTGGTGCCCCCGGTCGGGTTCGAACCGACGCTGGAACCCTTTTAAGGGGTCTGCCTCTGCCAGTTGGGCTACGGGGGCGCTTCGATCTGCGGTTGCCTGGCCTGCACGCTAGCGCCGCCGGGTCAGTGGGCCGAGCCGGCCAGATCCGTCGCCCGGGTGAGGACGGCGTCGAGCATCGGTTCGGTGAGCTTGCCGGTGAAGGTGTTCTGCTGGCTGACGTGGTAGCTGCCCAGAACGGAGAGCGGTCCGCGCGGTCCCGCCAGCTCCACCTCGGCCCCGTGGCCGAAGACCGGGCGGGGCCGCGGGATCGCGTAGCCGGCCGCGGCGAGCACCGGCCACAGCGCCGTCCAGCCGAACCCGCCGAGCACCACCACGACCCGCAGCCGCGGCAGCAGGTCCAGTTCGCGGGCGAGCCACGGCGAGCAGGTGTCGCGCTCCTCGGGGGTGGGCGCGTTGCCCGGCGGGGCGCAGCGCACCGCGGCGGCGACCCGCACGTCGCTCAGCTCGAGGCCGTCGCCGAGGTGCGTGGACGTCGGCTGGTTGGCAAGCCCCGCCCGCCACAGCGCGGCGAAGATCCAGTCGCCGCTGCGGTCGCCGGTGAAGACCCGCCCGGTGCGGTTGCCGCCGTGGGCGGCCGGCGCCAGGCCGACGACGGCGATGCGCGCATCCGCGGGCCCCAGGCCCGGCACCGGCCGGCCCCAGTAGTCCTCGTCCCGGAACGACGCGCGCTTCTCACGGGCCACCTGCTCCCGCCACGCGACCAAGCGGGAGCAGGCGTAGCAACCGGAGATGCGCTCGTCGAGGACGGCGAGCGCGTGCGTGGCTCGCGCGGAGCGCTGCACCCCGGCGGGAGTCCGCGTGACGGGGAACCCGCCGGCATCCAGTGCCATGGCACGAAGCAGAACATGCCCGTAGCCACCCACGGGCAGCGGGTGCACCGGGCCGGCAGCTCTGGCGGACCACGACCGGGCCCTGCCATCCTCGCCCCGTGCAGCGGCCACCGGACTTCTGGGCGGGGCACAGCCACCTGTGGGACGAGTGGGTGCGCGACCACGGTCTTCCGGAGCTGCCCCGCACGCCGGTCGCCTTCGGGGACTCCGTGCCGGTGGCGTACTGGGTCGGGGTACGGACAGCGGCGGTGCTGCACCTCTACCGGTCGCAGGACGAGGGAGCCCCCGAGCCGCACACGGGTACCGACCTCCGGCTCCTCGCCATGGTCGGGGACGGCTGGGAGTACCGGGGCGGCCTCAGGAGCTGGTCCGCGGACGAGCTCCTGGTGCCGCCGGTGCCGGCCCGCGAGGTGCGCCTCGACTATCAGGTGTGCGACTGGCGGGCCCCGGACGACGACGGCTGCAAGGCGCTCTACGGCGTGGTCGGCGTCGACGCGGCGATCGCCGAGGTCGAGCAGCTCGGCGAGCTCACCCGACGGACCGTCGAGGCGCCGACGGGCCTGTTCGTGGTGAGCGTCGTCGCCGATGCGCCGTGCACCGTCCGCATCCTCGATCGGGACGGCGAGGTGCTCGCCGAGATCGAGGAGCCAGCCGGGGTCGAGGGCGTGCCGCGGCGGGCGTGACCCGTCAGCCGCGGGCGAGGCGCAGGGCGATGCCGTCGAGGATGTCGTGCTCGCTGACCACGACCTCGTCGAGGCCGAACTCGTCCATCAGCACCCGCAGGATCAGCGCGCCGGCGCCGATGACGTCGACCCGGCCGGGGTGCATGACCGCCAGCGCGGCCCGCTCGGCCCGCGGCATCGCCAGCAGCGTCTCGCTGACCCGGCGGACGTCGGCGAGGGGGATCCGGGAGCCGTGGATGGCCACCGGGTCGTAGGCGGGCAGGTCCAGCGCCAGCGCCGCGACGGTGGTGACCGAGCCGGCCAGTCCGACGAGGCTGGCGGCGTCGGCCACCGGCACCACGTCCCTGACCAGCGCGAGGGCTGCCCGGATGTCGGCGACGGTCGCCTGCACCTCGGCGGCCGAGGGCGGGTCGCCGTGCAGCCGGCGCTCGGTCAGCCGCACGCAGCCGATGTCGACCGAGCGCGCCGCCCGCAGACCCGAAGCGTCGCCCAGCACGAACTCCGTCGACCCGCCGCCGATGTCGACCACGAGGAACGGCGCTCGCGGCGCCGGAGTGCCGTGCGCCGCGGCCGCCGACTCCAGGGACGCGGTCGCACCGAGGAAGGAGAGCTCGGCCTCCTCCCGGCCCGGGACGACGTCGGGCAACCGCCCGAGCGTGGTCAGCACCATCTGCTCGAAGTCGGCGCGGTTGGCGGCGTCGCGGGTCGCACTGGTCGCCACCATGCGGACGTCCTCGGCCCCCAGATCGCGAGCCGTCGCGGCGTACTCGGCCAGCACGACGCGGGTCCGCTCGATGGCTTCCGCAGCCAGCCGGCCGGTCGCGTCGACGCCCTGGCCCAGCCGGACGACCTCCATGCGGCGCAGCAGGTCGGTGGCCCCACCGGCGGGCGGCACGTCGGCCACGAGCAGCCGGATGGAGTTGGTCCCGCAGTCGATGGCCGCGACCCGGGTCATCCGTCCCCCTCGGGGAGCGCGCAGGGGCCCTTGGCCCACCACTCCCCCATCCCGGCGACCGCGCGGTCGCCGATCGGGTTCGCCCCGGGTCCGGCGGCCAGCGCGTGACCGGCGAGCGCGTGCAGGCACTTGACCCGGTCGGGCATGCCGCCGGCCGTCGCGCGGGTGGGGAGCACGTCCTTGGCGTCCCGCTCGGCCAGGTAGGCCTCGTGCGCCGCCCGGTACGCGGCGGCCAGCTCCGGGTCGGTGGCGAGCTCGTCCTGCCACTCGCGCATCCGGCCGGCCGACTCGAGCCGGCTGGCGGCGGCCGAGGCCCGGGGGCAGGTGAGGTAGTAGAGCGTCGGGAAGGGGGTGCCGTCCTCGAGCCGCGGCGCGGTCTCCACGACGTCGGGCTGACCGCACGGGCAGCGGTGCGCGACGCCCTCGAGGGCGCGCGGCGGCCGGCCCAGCTGCCGCTCGACGACGTCGCGGTCGGCGGGGGTGATCGGCTCGCTCACTCCTGGGGCTCCTCGGGCAGGTCGCCGTCGGCCCGGGCGACCGACTCCATCAGCCCCTGGAACCACGGCTGCGGCTCCGCGGGCGCGGCCGCCTCGTCCAGCGTCCCGGCGTCGCCCTCGACCGCCTCGCCGTCGACGACGACGACCAGCCGGTCACCGGGCAGCACGTAGGTGAGCCGCTCCCGGGCCTGCTGCTGCGTCCACGCCGGGTCCCGCTGCCGTTCCAGCTGGGCCTCGAACTCGGCGGCCCGCCGGTCGAGGGCCTGCCCCTCGGCGGTGAGCTCGACCAGCTCCTGCTGCCCGGCCAGGTACTGGCGGAGCGGGCCGGCGAGGGTCAGCGCGAGCAGCAGGACCAGCGCGCCCAGGAGCACCGCCCGCCCGGTGAACAGCGGACGCCGCCGGACGGTCGCCGCGGGAGCGGTCCGTGCCGGCCGGCGCGCCGCACGGCGCTCCCCCGGCCGTCGCGTCGGGTGCGGCGTCCCCGCCCGCAGCCCGGTGCGCACCGGGCGGGTCGTGTGGACCCGCGGTGCGCGACCGGTGCTGCGGGAGCCGGGCGGCGGTGTCCCGCCGCGCCGGCCGCGGACGCTGCTCATGTGCGACCGATCAGCCCCGGGTCAGGCGGGGGAAGGCCGCCGCACCGGCGTAGCGGGCGGCGTCGTCGAGCTCCTCCTCGATGCGCAGGAGCTGGTTGTACTTGGCCACCCGCTCGCTGCGGGCCGGGGCACCGGTCTTGATCTGCCCGCAGTCGGTGGCGACGGCGAGGTCGGCGATCGTGGTGTCCTCGGTCTCGCCCGAGCGGTGGCTCATCATCGAGCGGTAGCCGCTGCGGTGGGCGAGGTTGACCGCGTCGAGGGTCTCGGTCAGCGTGCCGATCTGGTTGACCTTCACCAGCAGCGCGTTGGCCGCGCCGCGGGCGATGCCGTCGGCCAGCCGGGTCGGGTTGGTGACGAAGAGGTCGTCGCCCACGATCTGCACCCGGTCGCCGAGCGCGGCGGTCATCGCGATCCAGCCGTCCCAGTCCTCCTCGTCGAGCGGGTCCTCGATCGAGACGATCGGGTAGCCGTCGACCAGGCCGCGGTAGTAGTCGACCAGGTACTCCGCCGAGCGCGTCTGGCCCTCGAAGTCGTAGCCGCCGTCGGTGTGGAACTCGCTGGCTGCGACGTCGAGGGCGAGGGCGATGTCGGTGCCCAGCGAGTAGCCGGCCTTCTCCACCGCTTCGGCGATCAGGTCGAGCGCGTCGCGGTTGCTCGGCAGGTCGGGAGCGAAGCCTCCTTCGTCACCCAGGCCCGTGGCCAGGCCGCGCCCCTTCAGCACGCCCTTGAGCGCGTGGTAGGTCTCGGTGCCCATGGCCAGCGCCTCGGCGAAGGTCCCGGCGCCGATGGGGGCGATCATGAACTCCTGCACGTCGACGTTGCTGTCGGCGTGGGAGCCCCCGTTGAGGATGTTCATCATCGGCACCGGCAACAGGTGCGCGGACGGGCCGCCGACGTAGCGGAACAGCGGCAGACCGGCGGAGTCGGCGGCGGCTCGCGCGACGGCCAGGCTCACGCCCAGGATCGCGTTCGCGCCCAGGCGCGACTTGTCCGGCGTGCCGTCGAGGTCGATCAGCCGTTGGTCGACCAGCCGCTGCTCGCTGGCCTCGTAGCCGACGAGCTCGGGGCCGATGACGTCGAGGACGCCGTCGACGGCCTTGGTGACGCCCTTGCCGCCGTAGCGGCTCCCACCATCCCGCAGTTCCACCGCCTCAAAGGCGCCGGTGGACGCGCCGCTGGGGACCGCCGCACGGGCGATCGTCCCGTCGTCGAGGGCGACCTCGACCTCAACGGTGGGGTTTCCGCGCGAGTCGAGGATCTCCCGCGCGCCTACGGCATCGATGCTCGGCACGGGGGCAGCCTAACCAGCGCGCCCGACCGCGCTCATCAGCCGCGCGGTCGCGGCCGTTCCTCGTCCCCCTGCCCCGCCCGTCGGGGACGGCGTCCTGCACCGCGGGACGCCCGCGGAAGGGTGTCCTCCATGACCACCGCAGAGGCCCGTGTGGCCCGCCCCGGCAGCCGGCCGTCGCTGGTCCTCGCCGTCCTGCTCGTCGCCGACCTGCTGCTCATCGCCGCGTCCGTCGAGGCGCAGCGGCGGGGGTGGTCCGACGGCCGGTACCGGCAGTGGTTGCTGCGCACCGAGAACGGATGGCCCGAGCAGTTCGCCTACGCCAAGGAGGCCACCTCCGCCGGTCTGCTGCTCCTGCTGTGGCGGCGGACCCGCGGCGGGGTGTTCGCCGCCTGGGCGGCGGTGTTCGCCTGCGCCCTCGTGGACGACCGCCTGCAGATCCACGAACGGGCCGGTGGCTGGCTGGCCCGGCAGCTGTCGCTCCCGGAGGGGATCGCCGGACTGCGGGGGCAGGACCTCGGCGAGCTGGCGATCTGGGGGGTGCTCGGGGTGTTCCCGCTGGTCGCGGTGGCGGTGCTGCACCGCCGCAGCCCCGACCAGGTCCGCGCGGCCAGCCGGGGCATGGCCGTGGTCGTGGCGGGCTACGCCTTCTTCGGTGTCGTCGTCGACCAGCTCCACTCCATGACACTGGGCGGCCCCCTCGATCGGACGCTGGGCATCCTGGAGGACGGCGGTGAGCTGGTGCTGCTGAGCGTCGCCGTCGGCTACGTCGGTGCTCTCCTGGTGGCGGCGCGCCGGACCCGGCCCGCGCCCGAGGATCAGGAGGTGGCGCGCTCGGCGGCCTCGGCGTCCAGTTCGCCGGCGTAGCGCCGCACCGCCTCGCGCAGCGCGTCCTCGACGTCCCAGCCGCGCGCCTGCGCCGCCGTCACGACGCCCAGCAGCTGCTCGCCGAGGGCCTCCGGGCTGTCGACGGCGAGCTCGGCCGCCCCGGGCGTGGGCAGCCCGGCCCGTCCCGCGCGCCGGACCAGGGCCGCGCCCCACGAGGCCGCCGGCTGCGACCGGGAGACGCCCTCGGTCGGCGAGCGCCGCTGCTTCTCCTGCTGCTTGATCTCGTCCCAGCCGGCCTCCACCTCCGCGACATCACGCGGCCCGGCGTCCCCGAACACGTGCGGGTGCCGGCGGACCAGCTTGTCGACCAGGTCCCCGGCCACCGCGTCGACGTCGAACCGCCGCCCGGGCTCCGCCTCGGCCGCCACGCGGGCGTGGAAGACGACCTGCAGCAGCACGTCCCCGAGCTCCTCGCGCATCGCCACCGGGTCGTCGTCGACGATCGCGTCGTAGGCCTCGTGCGCCTCCTCGAGCAGGTAACCGCGCAGCGAGGCGTGGGTCTGCTCGGCGTCCCACGGACAGCCGCCGGGCGAGCGCAGCCGGTCCATGACGCGGACGACGTCGAGCAGGCGGGCACCGGGCGGTTCCGGTGCGGCGGCGATCACCTCGACACCGGGGAGCTCGTCCGCGCCGTCGGTGAGGAGGACGACGGCATCGGGCCGGGCCAGCGCGGCCGCGGTGTCCTCGACGTCCTCGACCCGCCGGCCGGCGGCCCGCAGTGCCTCCGCGGTGCCGGAGGCGCCGGGCAGGGCGATCACCGGGTGGTCCCCCAGCGCCTGCCAGGCGGCGGGCTCCAGCAGGCCGGGCAGCCGGGGACTGACGACCACGGCGCGCACGACGGGCACCGGCGTCAGTCCTCCGTGCCCAGGAGCTGGACGACGCCGCCCTCGAGGGGGACCACCGACCCCTCCTCCAGCTCCCCGTACCGGGGGTTCACGTCGATGTCCAGGCCGTCCCGGTACTCGGCGAGGACCTCCTCGCCGGCCGCCGCCGCCTCGTTCAGCGCCGCCGCCTCCAACTGGGGCCGCACGTCCTCGAACGAGGGGACGACCGGCTCGCCGACCGCGACCACGAGCACGCCGGGAACCCCCTGGACGGTCGTGGAGAAGATGCCGCCCGCCGGCGTGTCCGCGACCCGGGCGGCCAGGTCGGGCGCCTGGGCGGCGAGCTCGTCGATCGCGGCGGGCTGCGGCGCCGGCGTCGTCGCCGGACCGGGGTAGGAGGCCGCGACCTCGCCGTAGCGCTCGGGGTCGGCCAGGAGGTCCGCCACCGTCGCGTCGGCCGTGGCCTGGTCGGGCACGTTGATGATGCCGAGCTCGACCCGCTCCGGCTGCTCGGCCAGACCCTGCTCGTAGGTGGCGCGCAGTGCTGCCGCGGTCGGCTCCTCGGCCTCTCCCTCGGCCACGGCGATGGCCTGGAGCAGCGCGACCTGCCGCACGCGCTCGAGGGTGTCCTCCCGGCTGTAGCCCTGCGCCCCGGCCTCCTCGACGTACGCGTCCGGCTCCTGATCACCCAGGAGGATCTGGAACAGCTCGGGCAGCCCGCGGGGGTCGGGGTCGACGCCGTAGTGCTCGGCGGCGGAGTCGAAGACCGCGGCGCGCACGAGCTCGGTGAGGACCAGCCGGTCGTAGGCGGCGCCCTCGCCAGCGGCCACCGACGGGTCGTCCCGGCGGGCGTCCACCGCATCCTGCAGCTCGTCGACGGTGATGGTCTCCTCACCGACGTAGGCCGCGACGTCCGGGGAGGTCCGGCACGCGGCCAGAGCGGGCAGGGCGAGGGCGACCAGCATCCCGGCGGCCACCACCCGGGGAGCGCGAGGCATCAGCACGCCCGCAGATTGCCACACAGACAGCGACTCGCCCGGCTCCCGGCCCTGCTGCAGTAGCCCGCGCCGAGCCTGCGAGGCGTGGGGGGCAGCAGGGTCCTCCTTCAGGAGGCGGCGGCCGCCACGGGCGTGTCGAGTACGGCGGTCAGGGTGGCGCGCAGGTTCTCCAGCAGCGCGATGTCCCGCAGCGGGGTCCGCCGGTCGGGGCCGACCGGCATCTTGAGCGCGATGGTCTCCACCGCCGCCTTGTAGGAGGCCCCGTCGGCGAGGCGGGCCAGCCGCATCTGCTTGGACTCCGGGAGCACGACCGGGCTGATCCGGATGGCACGGCCCTGCAGTGACACCTCGGTGATGCCCAGCGCGCGCATGGCGACGCGGAACCGGGCGACGGCGAGCAGGTTGAGCACCGGGGCCGGCGGGGCGCCGTACCGGTCGGTGAGCTCGTCGAGCACCGCCTGCGCCTGGTCCTCGTCCTGCACGGAGGCCACCTTGCGGTAGGCCTCCATGCGCAGCCGCTCGCCGGGCACGTAGTCGTGCGGCAGGTGCGCGTCGATGGGCAGGTCCACCCGGACCTCGACCGGCTCGGCGGGCGCCTCCTCGCCGGTGACCTGGGCCCGGTAGTCGGCGACCGCCTCACCGACCAGCCGGACGTAGAGGTCGAAGCCGACGCCGGCGATGTGCCCGGACTGCTCGCCGCCGAGCAGGTTGCCCGAGCCGCGGATCTCCAGGTCCTTCATCGCCACCGCCATGCCGGCACCGAGGTCGGTGTTGTTGGCGATGGTGGTCAGCCGGTCGACCGAGGTCTCGGTGAGCGTGCGGGTCGGGTCGTAGGTGAAGTAGGCGTAGGCCCGCTCCCGACCCCGGCCGACGCGACCGCGGATCTGGTGCAGCTGGGAGAGCCCGAAGGTGTCGGCGCGGTCGACGATCAGGGTGTTGGCGTTCGGGATGTCCAGGCCGGACTCGACGATCGTCGTCGCGACCAGGACGTCGTACTCCTTCTCCCAGAAGCCGACCATGATCCGCTCGAGCTCGTGCTCCTTCATCTGCCCGTGGCCGACGGCGACCCGGGCCTCGGGCACCAGGCTCCGGATCTTCGCCGCGGCCTTGTCGATGGACTGCACCCGGTTGTGGATGACGAAGACCTGGCCGTCGCGCAGCAGCTCGCGGCGGATCGCGGCGGCCATCTGCTTGTCCGCCCACGCGCCCACGTAGGTCAGCACCGGGTGCCGCTCCTCGGGCGGGGTCAGGATCGTCGACATCTCCCGGATGCCGGTCAGCGACATCTCCAGCGTGCGCGGGATCGGGGTGGCCGACATCGACAGGACGTCGACCGCCGTCCGCATCGTCTTGAGGTACTCCTTGTGCTCGACCCCGAAGCGCTGCTCCTCGTCCACGATGACCAGGCCGAGGTCCTTCCACCGGGTCGTGGGCTGCAGCAGCCGGTGCGTCCCGACGAGGATGTCGATGTCACCGGCCGCGAGCTGCCGGAGGATCTCGGTGGTCTCCTTCTCCGACTGGAACCGGGAGAGCACCTTCACCGTCACCGGGAACTGCGCCACCCGCTCGGAGAAGGTCTTGAAGTGCTGGTTGGCCAGCAGCGTCGTCGGCACCAGGACGGCGACCTGCTTGCCGTCCTGCACCGCCTTGAACGCCGCGCGGATCGCGATCTCGGTCTTCCCGTAGCCGACGTCGCCGCAGATGATCCGGTCCATCGGAACGGTCTGCTGCATGTCGGCCTTGACCTCGTCGATCGCGGCCAGCTGGTCGGGCGTTTCCTGGAACGGGAAGGCGTCCTCGAGCTCGCGCTGCCAGACGGTGTCGGGGCCGAAGGCGTGCCCCGCCGTCGCCATCCGCGCCGAGTACAGCCGGATGAGCTCGCCGGCGATCTGCTTGACCGCCTTGCGCGCCTTGCTCTTGGTGTTCTTCCAGTCCGCCCCGCCGAGCTTCGACAGCGCCGGGGCCTCGCCGCCGACGTAGCGGGTCAGCTGGTCGAGGGCGTCGGTCGGCACGAAGAGCCGGTCCGGCGGCTGGTTCCGGCGCGAGGCCGCGTACTCGACGATCAGGTAGTCGCGCTGCCCGCCGTTGACGGTGCGGCTGATCATCTCGATGTAGCGGCCGATGCCGTGCTGCTCGTGGACGACCAGGTCACCGGGCTGCAGCTGCACCAGGTCGACGGCGTTGCGCCGGCGCGCCGGCATCTTCACCGCGTCGCGCATCGAGGTGCCGCGCTGGCCGGTGAGGTCATGTTCGGCCAGCAGCGCCAGGCCGACGCCGGGGAAGGCGAAGCCGGTCTCGAGGTTGCCCTGGGTGACCGAGGTCAGCCGCGGCTCGGGCGCGGCGTCGAGGCCGGGCACGAGCGCGGCACCGAGGTCGGCCTCGGCGAACTGGTCGGCGGCGCGCTGGGCGGGGCCCGGGCCGGCGAACGTGACGACGACACGCCAGCCGTCGCGGTGCCAGCCACGCATCGTCTCGATCGCCTTCGGCACGTCGCCGGCGAAGCGGTCGACCACCGTCGCGTCCAGGTTGATCACGCCGTCGTCCGTCGTGTCATCAGCTGTGACGGTGAACGACCCCGTCGTCCACCACGGCAGCCCCCGGCCGCGGGCGGCGGTCTCGACGTCGGCCAGGTCGCGGAACGACGAGGCGCCCAGGTCCAGCGGCGCCTCCCCCGCCTCCGCGGCGGTCGCCCAGGACGCGGCGAGGAACTCCTCCGCGGTGCGCACGAGGTCGGCCGAGCGGCTGCGCACCCTCTCCGGGTCGGCCACCAGCACGTGCGTGCCGGCGGGCACGAGGTCGGTCAGCAGCTGCATCGCCTCGTCCCCGATGAGCGCCGGCGTCAACGACTCCATGCCCTCCACGGCGATGCCCTCGGCCAGCTTGCCCAGCACCTCGATCAGCCCGGGGTGCTCGACGCCCAGCGCCGCCGCGCGGGTGCGGACCTCCTCGGTGAGCAGCAGCTCGCGGCAGGGCGGTGCCCACAGCCGCTGGGGCCGCTCGTCCAGCGAGCGCTGGTCGGCGGCGGAGAAGTAACGCAGCTCGTCGACCTCGTCGCCCCAGAACTCCACCCGCACCGGGTGCGGCTCGGTGGGCGGGAAGACGTCGAGCAGCCCGCCCCGGACGGCGAACTCGCCGCGCTTCTCGACCAGCTCCACGCGGGTGTACGCGGCGTCGGCCAGCGCACGGGCGACGTCGTCGAGGTCGGCGGAGTCCCCCGGCTTCAGCTCGACCGGGACCAGGTCGCCCAGGCCCGGCGCCAGGGGCTGCAGGACGCTGCGCACCGGGGCGACCAGGACGTCGATGGTCCCGTTCTCACCGGGGTGGGTCAGGTCGCGCAGCACGGCCAGCCGGCGGCCCACCGTGTCGGCGCGGGGGCTCAGCCGCTCGTGCGGCAGCGTCTCCCAGGCCGGGAAGGTGGCGATGCGGTGCCCGGGCAGGAAGCAGCGCAGCAGGTCGGCCGCGACGTCGGCATCCCGCTCCCCGGCCGTCACCAGGAGCACCGGCACACCGGCTCCCTGCGCCGCGCCGTCGGCGCGGGCGGCCAGTGCGGCCGCGACGAGGGGCTGCACCGGGGGCGGAGCGGTGACGGCGAGCTCCGCGCTCCCCGCCGCGGCGACGACGCGGGCCATGCCGGGATCGCCGAGGACGACGTCGAGCACGCCACGCAGACTCACGCTGTTCTCACTCCTGGGGTGCCGGGGCCGCACCGCTGCCGCCGAGTGCGACGCGGGGCCGGTTTTCCAGGTTAGTCCGCCCGCCGAGAGCGCCGCCGGGGCCAGCTCATTCGCAGGATCAGCGGACGGGCACGACCCGACGAGCACCTCGAAAGGGGCACGGACGCCGTTCCGGCGGCGAAAAGACGGCTGTGGCGCCCTAGATTCCGCACCGTGAAGCGCCGGGACTTGGTCATCGCAGCTCTCATCGTGGGTGGGCTCGTCCTCGCCTCCGCCGTCGCGGTTGCACGCCTCGCCGGTGACCCGGTCGGGCTACTCACTCGTGACGCGGCGGCCAGCGCGGGCCTGCCTCCGTACACCGGAGTCATCAGCACGTTCACGGTCATGGTGTGGTTCGCCGCCGGCACGCTGTCGGCCTTCATAGCTTGGACGGACGGGAAGCACCGGCGGCGCCTCGCACCCTTCGCTTACCTGCTCCTCGCACTGGCGGCTGACGACGCCCTGCTGCTGCACGAATCCGTCGGGCCGCGCCTGGGCATCCACGAACTCCTCATCTACGCGGTCTACGGCCTGGGCGCCCTCCGCATCGCCTACCTCATGCTCGGCGAGGAGCGGATAGTGGCCCTTGCCTTCTGGACGGGAGCGGCCCTGCTCGCCATCTCCGTCCTCGTCGACGTGGCGTTCCTGGGCGCCTACCTGCTGGAGGACGGCGCGAAGCTGCTAGGGGTCCTGGTCTGGTCCACCGTCCCCCTGCTTGCCCACTCGGCGCCGAGAGCCGCTGTGCCGGTCCTGGGTCTCGACCGAGCCCTCGAACACCGCTCCCAGCCGGGCTGACCGCGTCCGGAGCAGGGTCGGCCCGTCCCGGCACCGAACAGGATCGACCAGTACCGGGGACCGGCGTCGACCGGACACAACCACGGCTCTCGCCGGTGAAGAGTCTCCTGACGGTCGCCCGGCACAGCCCACCCCGAGGAGTGAGCGTCCCGCCGGACGGGGCTCCCCAGCGCTCGTCGCGCCATAGGATCGAGCAAGGAAATGGGCCCGCTGAACAGCGGGAAGGCGCACCCGCGCCTCCGCAGTCGGAGCGGCCGCCGAGCAGGGAGTCGGGGAAGTGGAACTGACGGACTACCTGGCTGCGCTGCGGCGCCGCTGGCTCACCTGGGCCGTGATCTTCGCGTTGAGCATCGGCGCAGCGCTCGTCGCCATCACGACGCTCCCGCGCACCTACCAGGCGACCGCCCAGATCTTCGTCGGCACGGCATCGGACAGCGCGTCCGGCTTCCAGTTCGTGAGCCAGCGAGTCAAGAGCTATCCCGACATCGCCGAGAGCCCGGTCGTCCTCGTACCCGTCATCACGGCCCTGGATCTTCCCGAATCCTTTGAGGAGCTGCGTGGGGCTGTCTCCGCACGCAATCCGACGGACACCTCGCAGATCGAGATCACGGTGACCTTCCCGGCCGCGGAGACGGCGGCGGACATCGCCAATGCCGCGGCCGAGCGCTTCACCCGCACCGTTGTGGAGCTCGAGCAGGGCGCGAGCGAGACGAGTCCGGTGACCCTCACCATCACCTCGCCGGCCACCGTCCCCTCGTCGCCCGTCTCCCCCGTACCGCACCTCCTGCTGGCCCTCGGCTTCGTCTTCGGCTCGTGCGTCGGGGCTGCGGTGGCGATCCTGCGGGATCGCATGGACAGCCGGGTCCACACCGTCGCCGACCTTCGCCGCGCCTGGGGCGCCGATGACGACGACCTGACCGTCATCACGCCGACCACCGGCAGTGCCCGGCGTAGTCGGCTGATCGGGCGACCGGCCACACTCCTCTCGAGGCGCCTACAGGATGCGGCGGAGCTGCAGCCACTTCGGGTCCTCCTGCTGTCGCCCACCGTGGGTGAAGAGGATGTCCGCCGGCTCGCCGAGGACGTCGCCGAGGAACTCACCCGGACCGGGACGACGGCGGTCGTTGCCACCGGACCGGATGCAACCAACGCTTCCCGCGGCCCAGGGAAGCCGGCCGACTGGGTCCGTCTCGTGCTCGGTACGGCGCTCGGCCCTCCAGGGGAGCTGCGCGCATACCGCGGCAAGGACGCCGCCGTCGTCGTGGTCATCGGCGCCGGCCGTGTGCAAGCTGCAGAGCTGTCGGAGGTCCGACGGAGGCTGGACGTGCTCGGTCTCGAGCCGTTGTCCTTCGTCATCCTGCGACCCGGGCCGGGCTCCAGGCTGCGCCGGCTGACAAGCGGGCACGCCCGCATCCCCGTCCGGCGTCTCGCCGTCAAGCGCCCTGCCGGACGCCCGGACGAGGTCGCCGTCCGCGGCTGACGTCGTCCACCTCCGGGCGGGCGCACCGCATTGGAGGAGGCGCCCTTCTCCGGAGTCAGGCCGTGCGCCGCTCGGCGGTCCGATCGATCCGTCGGTCGACCTGCGCGGACGGGAGCCCCGTTCCATGCTCCTCGTCTCTGCCGAGCCGCGCGCGCGAGCCGCCCTCGGCGAGGAGCGATACCGCCAGTAGCACCAGGAACATCGGGGTGGCGTCGAACAGACCGCTCTCCAGGAAGCTGCGGCCGACGAGGAATACGGTGAGCCCGAGGAACAGGACGCGGAAGCGCCGCGGCGCACGCAGCACCGACCGGAGGATCCAGAGCACCCACACCGCCACGGTCACCAGCCCGAGCACGCCCGCCTGGACCAGCGCGGACACCCAGGTGCTGTCGAGGAGCTGCTCATCCCACCACTGCCCCTCGATGGGGATGAGCTTCACCGAGAGGCCGCCACCGAAGGCCCCCTGCCACAACGACTCGGCCCAGGAACCGGCCGCGCGCCACGCGATGAACCGGGACTCGAGGGTGCTCGCACCGGCTCCGTCGCGCTCCGCGAAGCTCGCGACCGCGCCGGTGCTGACCGCCGCCAGAGAGCCGATGCCCGCGAGCAGCAGGCCGCCCACGACCAGCCCGACGGCCGGTCGCCGCAGGTGGAGGGCCATCACCGCCATGGCGAGCACCAGCATGGCCAGCGCCGTGCGTGATCCCGTTGCCCAGATGATGCCGAGATAGACCGTCGCGAGCAGCAGGCCCATTGGTCGTGTCTCGCCGCAGACGGTCCGCCACGCGATCCACAGCACGACCAGCGCCGCGAGCGCCGCCATCTCGTTCGGGTTCAGCGGCGGCACGCCGCCCTCCAGGCGGCCGGAGGTCAGCGTCGACACGCCAGTCGCGGTGGCGACGGCGACGACCACGCCGCAGGCCCAGACGGCGCCGTACAGCACGTCCATCGCGGGCCGGGAGCGCAGCAGGAAGAACACCGTCGCCGCGAGGATCACGATGCGCACGGCTATCACCGCGGTGGGCACGAGGGTGCCGAAGGCGAGAGCTCCGAGCAGACCGCTCACGAGGAGCGTCCCGAGCAGCCACAGTGACCCCGTGCCCACCCGTAGAGCGCGGTCCCGCGGCGGGACGGTGAGGAAGGCCAGCCCTAGCGCCAGCACGCTCAGCGCACCCTTGCCGACGACGACGGCGTCGAGCCCACCGGAGAAGATGTCTCCACGGCGCCAGACCACCGTACTGGCGATCATCAGGAGACTGATGACCGCGACCTTGGGGGACGGGACCGGCACGGCACCTCCTCGGCGGCACGCCAGCCGCACCGGGCAGGATCGTACGGTCATCTGACAGCATCGACGTGGTCCCGGGCGGGACCATGACCCGGAGAGGGGACGTGGTGGCCGACGCGCCCACCGGCACGGTCCTTGTCGCCCATCCGTCGGCGGACCTCTACGGCTCCGACCTGCAACTGCTCGAGAGCATCAGCGGGCTCGTCACGCGCGGGTGGCGCGTGGTCGTGACCCTGCCGCACGAGGGGCCGCTGACCCCACGGCTGCGCGCGTGCGGGGCCGAGGTCGGGTTCCTCCCGGTCCCGGTCCTGCGCAAGTCGCTCCTGTCGCCGGCCGGTCTCCTTTCGCTGGTGTGGTCGAGCCTGCGCGCGCTCGGTCCGATGCTGCAGCAGCTGCGCCGCGACGCGCCCGACGCCGTCTACGTCAACACGGTGACCGTGCCGCTGTGGCTGATCGCCGCCCGCCTGGCCCGTCGTCCGGCGCTGTGCCACGTGCACGAGGCGGAGGAGGCTCGCACGCTCGTCCGGGTCGTGCTCAACCTCCCGCTGTTCCTCGCGCGTGCCGTCGTGGTCAACAGCCAGGCGGCTGCCGACACGGTGCTCTCGGCACTCCCCGGGCTGGCGCGACGGGTGCAGGTCGTCCACAACGGCGTGCCAGGCCCGGCGACGGAGCCGGGGGCGATCAGCACGAGCGGTCGCCGACGCATCGCGCTGGTCGGGCGGCTGTCACCGCGCAAGGGGATCGACGTGGCCCTCGAGGCGGTCGCGCTCGTGGCCGCCGGAGGGCACGACGTCTCGCTCCAGCTCTGCGGATCGGTCTTCCCCGGCTACGAGTGGTACGAGGCCGAACTGCGGGAGCGCGCCGCCCGTCCCGACCTCACCGGCCGGGTCACCTTCGCCGGGTACACGTCGCCGACCTGGCCCGCGCTCGACCGCGCCGAGGTCGTGCTCGTGCCCTCCCGTGCCGAGCCGTTCGGCAACGCCGCCGTCGAGGGTCAGCTCGCCGCGCGGCCCGTGGTCGCCTCTGCCGTCCAGGGCCTCCGCGAGATCGTCACGGACGGGGAGAACGGGCTGCTGGTGCCGCCGGACGACCCACCCGCGCTGGCCACCGCCCTCACCAGACTGCTCGACGACCCGGAGCTGGCCCTGCGGCTGGCCTCCGAAGGGCGGGCGTCGGCGCTCCGGCGCTTCTCCCCGGAGCGGTACCAGGAGGACATCGCCTCGGCCGTCTCGGCCATCGCCCGGCGCTGACCCGGCCTCAGCCGACCGGGAGCGCCTCGCCACGCAGCGACGGCCGGGTCAGGGGGCGGAGCACGCGCTGGCGGACCGCGGCCGCGGCGAGGACCGGACCGATAGTCAGCGCCAGTGGCGCCCACACGGCGTGCGACGGATCGGTGAGGACCACCAGCAGCACGACGGCCAGGGAGACGAGCTCGAGCGCCCGCAGTTTCAGTACCTGGGCCTGCATCCGGCGCGCGGAGGCCATCGAGCCGTACGGCAGCAGCAGCGCGCTGGCGACGGCGTACGCCGACCATCCCGCGACCGCGGCAGCCGGCACCCCGTAGTCCCCACCGGTGATCACCGGGCCCAGGAGCGGGAGCGCCAGCAGTGCGGCCACGCCCACCAGTGCGACGGACGCACCGAGGCCGAGGGCGGTTCGGTCCGCCACACGCAAGCTGTGGGCAGCGGGGCGGTCCCGCAGTGCCACGAAGTGCGGGAGCAGGAAGGAACCCAGTCCGCCGACGAGGACGAGGGTCGGGGCCGTGTAGACCCTCGCGGCCTCGATGGGCCCGTAGGCGGCCACCCCCGCCGTGGCCACGACGAGCAGCCGCAGCACCGTCATCAGCGCCGGGCGGATGGTCTGCGTGGCCGCGCGCCAGCTGCCGAAGGCGAAGACCTGCCCCCACGCGGCGGGGCGCCAGGGGCCGTGCGGCCGCTCAGCGGACGGTAGCCGCACGTAGGCGGCCGCAGCAGCGCCCGCCTGGCCGACCAGCAGCGCGACCACGAAGGACGTGAACGAGAGGGCACCCGCCGCGGCGAGCACAGCGAGGGTCGAGAGCGCCAGGACGAGGCTGGTCAGGTCGACCACCGACAACGACCAGAAGCGGCCACTCGCCATCAGCAGCCGGCGCAGGGTGTCCTCGACGATGAATGCCGCTGTGGCGAGCCCCAGCAGGACCCCGGTGCCGGGACCGGCGAGGTCGGTGAGCGAGGTCGCGAGGGCTCCAAGGAGCCCCGCCCCCGTGGAGACCGCGACGGTCCAGCCGTGCAGAGCCGCCCGGACGCGCGGCTCCTGCCGATCCAGCACGGTGAGCGAGTCACCGACCAGGCCGCTGCAGACGGCGGTGGCGAGCACGATCGCCCCGTAGACGACGGCGAACGCACCGAACCCGGAGGCCCCGAGGGCCCGGGCGGCGGCCACCTGCAGGACCAGCCCGGCCAGCGCCTGGCTCACCTGCCCGGCGACCGCGGCCGTCACCGGCCGGCGGAGCACAACCAGGACCGACATGCCGCTCCCCCTTCCGCAGCCGTGACGACGGGTCCGGCGGCCGCCGCAGCGACCGGCCACCGGACCCGGCTGACGCGTCAGTCTGCGACGCGCGCCGCGGTGATGCGGGTAAGCCGCACCGACACCGGCGTGGTGGCGCTCCCCGACAGGTACGCGGAGATCCCGACCCCACCGGCCGCCTGGAGGGCGGTGGTCTGGTCCGAGCGCGTCAGGTGCGGGGCCACCGGCTCCGCGGCCTCCGCGGACCAGACCGAGGCGGCCAGCTGCGTCGTCCCCACCCCGGACACCTGGACCCGCACGTTGAGCGCGGTCCCGGGCACGTAGGTCAGGCCGGGGACGACCACCTCCGAGCCGATGAGGACGTCGGTCGCGGTTCCCTCCTGCTTGGTGAAGGCGAGAGCGACCGCACCGCTGGCCAGCATGCGGAGCCGCGCGCGGTACTCCTGGAAGCTGCCGACGATCCTGCCCCGGATGTACACGTAGGCGCCGGCCCCGGTGGGCGCCGCGGAGAGCGAGAACGTCGTCCGCAGGTCCGTGCTGGTCTCGGACACGCCGGCCAGGTACGAGCCCGTGTTGTTGCCAGGGGCCAGCAGGGCGAGCGTGGCCGTACCGGGCTGCACCGACTGACGGCTGCCACCGAAGGAGACGGTCCACGGACCACCGACGTCCGCCGTGCCGAGGCCACCCGACACCGTGCGGTCGAACGCGTCCGCCGCGAACGGCGTCTGCTCCGGCTGCTCCGGCTCCTCCGGCTGCTCCGGCTGCTCCGGCTGCTCCGGCTGCTCGACCGCCGCGACGGTGACCGTCTCCTCCACGGACCCCGTGGCGCCGTCGTCGTCGGTGACGGTGAGACGGACCGTGTAGGTGCCGGCCTCGCCGTACGTGTGCGACGTCGTGGCGCCGGTGCCGGTCTGCCCGTCACCGAAGTCCCACGCGTGGCCCGCGACCGTGCCGTCACCGTCGGCGGAGCCGGTGCCGTCGAACGACGCGGTCAGGCCGTCGGCCGTGGACACGAACGCGGCCGTGGGCGAGGCGTTCGGCGTCGGCGCCGGGGCGCCGACCGGCACGGCCGTCAGCCCGGTGATCCGGACGGCCAGCGGCGCGGTCGCACTGCCCGACAGGTACGCGGAGATACCCACGCCACCCGGCGCCTGCAGCGACGCGGTCGAGTCGGTGCGCACGACCGTGGGCGTCGGCGGCTCGGGCGTCCCGTCGGCCCACACCGTCGCCGCCAGCTCGGCGGTCCCCGTGCCGGACACCTGCACCCGCACGTTCAGCGGGGTGCCGGGCACGTAGGTCAGACCCGGGACGACGACCTCGCCGCCGATGAGCGTCTCCGAGGCGGTCCCCGTCTGCCGGCTGAACGCCAGCGCGACCGCACCGGTGGACAACATCCGGAGTCGGGCCCGGTACTCCTGGTAGGTCCCGACCACGCGACCCCGCACGTAGACGTAGGTACCGGCACCCGTCGGCGCGGCCGTCAGGGCGAAGGTGGTGCGCACGTCGGCGCTGGTCTGGGCAACCCCGCCGAGGTAGGAGCCGGTGTTGTTGCCCGGCGCCGGGAGCTGCAGCGTCGCCATGCCGGCCTCGACCGACTGACGGGTCGCGCCGAAGTTGGCCGTCCACGAGCCGCCGACGTCCGCTTTCCCCAGCCCACCCGACACCGTCCGCTGGAAGCTGTCGGACACGAGCACGGTTGCGGTGACCGCGTCCACGGACTGCTCGATCGTGTCGGTCGCCCCGTCGTCGTCGGTCACCGTGAGCCGGACCGTGTAGGTGCCGTCGGTGTCGTACGTGTGGCTGACCGTCGGACCGGTCGCGACCTCGCCGTCACCGAAGTCCCAGGCGTAGGCGGCCACCGTGCCGTCGGGGTCGGTGGACGTCGCGGCGTCGAAGGCGCCCTCCAGCCCGGACATCGCGACGGTGAAGGCGGCCTCCGGCGCCTGGTTCGGCGGCGGTGCCGTCACGGTGACGTCCCGCCTGAGGGTGGCTGTGGCACCTCTGTCGTCGGTCACCGTGAGCGTCACGGCGAAGGTGCCGGCCTCGGCGTACACGTGCTCGGCCTGCCGACCGGTGCCGGTGCGCCCGTCACCGAACTCCCAGGCGTAGCTGCTGACCGTGCCGTCCGGGTCGCTGGACCCGGACGCGTCGAAGGCAGCGGTGAAGTACGTCGCCGAGGCGGTGAACGACGCGGTCGGCGACACGTTCGTCGGCTGCCCCGTCGTGCCGAGGGAGTAGTGGTTCTTCACCCGGTCGGCCGAGATAGGCGCGGGGTAGACGGCCGGCTCGTCGATCCGCCCGTCGAACCACGGCTGCGTACCTCCCCAGGAGCTGTCGCCACCGATGCGCCAGTAGCCCTGGTAGTTCTGCCCGTAGATCGTGTCGGCGCGCGAGGCGACCAGCCGGCCGTCGAGGTAGAGCTCCATCCCGTTCTTGCCCAGCGAGGCGACCACGTGGTGCCAGCGGCCGTCGTTGTAGCCGGTCGGGCCGGAGATGGTCCGCTGCGAACCCGGGTAGACACCGAAGATCACGCGGCCCGCACCGTCCAGGTAGATGTGCCGGTCGTAGCTGCTGCTCGTCCCGGTGGGCCGGTTGCCGAAGCCGATGATCTTCCCGCCGCGGTCGGACGTCGTCTGGAACCACGCTTCGACGCTGAAGGTGTGCGGCCCCCAGACCGCGGTCTGGCTGCTCGACGCGTAGGACGACGACCCACCGGTGAACTCGAAACTGCCGTTCTGGTCACCCTGGATCGCGCCCGGGCGGCCGCGATTCACGCCGCTGGCCACGGTGAGGTCGTTCCCGCCGACCCAGTCGCGGCTGGCACCGGTGGAGTCGGAGAGCGGCCAGAGCGACTCGGCCCCGTCCGCGCGGACGGCGTCGGCGTACGCCCGCGGCGCGGTCGTGCCGGCGGTCGCCTCCACGGTCACCCAGGCGGTGTTGATGCGGTTGCCGGCCGGGTCGGTGGCGCTTACCCGGTAGGTGTGGGACCCGGGACTCGCGGTGGTGTCGACGAAGGCGAGCGTCGGGCGCTCCCAGAACGTCGACGGAGCAGTCACGGTGTGGATCGCCGTCCCGGTGGCCCCGTCGCGGTAGACGCGGTACGTCAGGTTCTCGTTGTCCTTGTCGGACGCCGCCTGCCAGCTGACTCGCACGGCGCCTGGTGCGATCGCCACAGCCGACGCAGTGAACCCGGTCGCGGACGGAGCGAGCCTGTTCGGCGCGATGGTGGGCAGCGCGTACCGGACCAGACCCTGCTGGGCCTTGCCGTTGACCCGCGGGAACTCGCCGCCGTAGACGACGTATCGGTCGTTGCCGCTCACCGTCCAGCCGGCCTGGTATGCGCCGGTGACCGTGCCCGGCGTCATCGTCGGGAACCAGTGCAGCAGCGACGGCGCCGGCTTGCCGGTGAAGTTCTTGTTCTGCACCGTCTCGGCGCCCACGGTGCCGGTCGGGACCAGGCTGGTGGCAGTGGCGTACCGGTGGATGCGGGGATTGTGCTCGGGGTAGCCGCCGATGTTGCTGCACACGTGGGGATGCCCCGCGATGTAGAGGGCACCGTTCATGGCGAAGTTCGAGTACGTGTCGCCGTGGCAGTCGTTCATCCACACGAGGGCGCCGCCGTCTTCCGCAGCCGCAAAAGAGCCCTCCACGTTGCCCGGCCCGCCGTAGTCGTAGCCGGTGCCGTACACGGTCCGGCCGTCGGTCGACAGGCTGTAGATGGCCGAGTTGACGCCCTGGTTGGTGATCAGCTGGTTGACCGCGAAGGGCCGCACTGCGCCCGTCGCGGCGTCCAGGGCCCCGACACCGGTGGCCTTCTGGCCGTTCAGTGTGTCGAAGCGGCCGGCGGCCACGACCTGCGTATCACCCCTGGTCAGAACGAGCGCCATCACGTGGTCGCTGGTGGCACGGTTGCCGTTGTCGTTGCCGTCGGTCGGGCCCACCCCGGTGACCGGAGCCCACGGCAGCAGGGCGCCGTTGGCGGCGGAGACCGCGGCGAGGCGCGTGCGGCCGACCGAACCCACGGAGGAGAAGCCGCCGCCGAGGTAGACAGTGCTGTCGGTCGCGGCGATGGCGCGGACCTGGCCCCCGACGCTCGGGCGAAAGTTGTCGACGAGCTGACCGGTCGCGGTGCTGTACGCCGCGATGCGGTTGCGCGGCTGACCGTTGGCCACGGTGAAGTCGCCGCCGACGTAGATGCGGGATCCGTCGGGCGAGGCCGTGACGACCAGAGCCTGGGCGTTGAGGTCCGGCTGGAAGCCGGTGTCCAGCTCGCCGGTGCGGATGTCATAGGCCAAGAGGTTGTTGCGCCGAACCTCATTGGTCCCGGCCGCCGCTCCCGCGGGGCGCGCAGTGGAGAAGTCACCGGCGACGTACACCTTGTTGCCCACGACGGCCTGCGACCAGGCGACGCGGTCGATCTGCGTCGTCGGCAGCCCGTCAGCGGTGACCGTGACGGGCGTGGCCGGGTTCGTCGGATCCACGGGCGCGGAGTCGGCGCGGGCCGAGGCGGGCGCCACGAGAGCCAGCGTTCCGGTGGCCAGCAGCAGTGCCACGAACCCCGCCGTCAACCGCTTCGAGACCAAGGCCGGTCGAGCGAACATCTTTTCCCCCATGTGCTCAATACCCGGCACTCGCCGAGAGCAGCGGACGGATACTAAGCGTGACGATCACGGCCGGACCAGAGCGCGCTTGTCACTCGATACGGTCATGACCTGCGAAAACGCAGGAGGTCCCTGAATGACTACTCACGCATTGTGAGCATCAAGTAGCGCTGCGCCGAGAAATATGACCGCGGAACCCACTTCGGCCCGTTCGGGGCAGAGAACGGACCACGCGCGGCGGATGAGGGTGCAACCGGCGCCGCTGGCACGTCCGACCGGAAGTCACCACTTGGGGGCAGGGACTGCACGCCGGGCGGCCGTCCGCGGGGTCGGACTGGGCACGATGGACCTCCGCGACGGCCCGGCGGCGACCGTCATCGGGCTGCGCTCGGACCGACGGCCGCGCCGCGCCCGCCGTTCCCGCCGTGCCGATGCCCGAGGAGTACCGCATGCCCGCCGCGACCACCGCCCCCTGGGACCGGCCGACCTTCTCCGGGTCGGTCGCCCGACTGCGCACCGTCGGCAAGTCGAACTACGGGATCCCGCTGTACTCCCGCGTCGTCAACCGACCGCTGGGCCGCCAGTTCGCCGCGCTTGCGCACGTCGCGGGCATGACTCCGAACCAGGTGACGGCGATCAGCGCGCTGCTGACCTTCACGGCGATCCTGACCGTAGGGCTCGTCGAGCCCGGCGTCACCATGGGGATCGTCGTCGCTCTCCTGCTGGCGCTCGGGTACGCCCTGGACTCCTCCGATGGTCAGCTTGCCCGGCTCCGTGGAGGGGGCACCCTCACCGGCGAGTGGCTCGACCACATGATCGACTGCGCGAAGAACTCGTCGATCCACCTGGCGGTCCTGATCTCGCTGTACCGCTTCGGCGGGGACGTCGAGCCCGCGTTCCTCCTCCTGCCCGCGGCGTTCCAGGTCATCGTGACCGTGCTGTTCTTCGGCAACATCCTGACCGAGCAGCTACGCGGCGGCCCCCAGAAGGGCCGGACCGAAAAGGCGGGCCGTTCGGTCGTCCGCTCGGTCCTCGTGGCGCCGGCGGACTACGGCCTGCTGTGCGTCGCCTTCGCGTGTTTCGGCTTCCAAAGCCTGTTCCTGGCGTTCTACGCGGTGCTGCTGCTCGGCAATATCGCCTACCTGGCCGGCGGACTGGTGCGGTGGCGCTCCCAGCTGGCCGCCCTGGACGTCGAGCGCGCGGCCGCCTGCAGCTGACGTCTCCGGCTCCGGCGCACGAGGGCTCCCGCCATGGCGGGAGCCCTCGTACCGTCCGTTCCGCCGAGCCGTCCGCCCGGCGGCATCCGCCGGACGAGCCCGGTCAGTCCCCGGGACGCCGGCTGATCAGGCGGGCCGGCACGCCTCCGTACACCCCGTAGGGGGCGTACTCCCCCGCCACCACCACAGCCCCGGCGGCGATGACGCAGCCGTCCCCAATCCGGGCACCGTCCAGGACCGTCACCCGCGAGCCGATCCAGCACCCGGCACCGACTTCGATGCCCTGGTGCGTGACGCCCTGGTCGCGGATGGGGACGTGCCTGCTGCTGAACACGTGGTCCTCCGAGTGGAAGGACACGTAGTTCCCGATGATCGTGTCGGGCCCGATGCTGATGCCGCCGGCGCACCCGTAGAGGCTGTCGGTGCCCAGACCCGTCCCGTCACCGACGACGATCCCCCGTCCCAGGCTGGCCAGGCTGCCGGTGCACTCGATCCGGGTGTTCCGGCCGACGGACACCCCGCTGCCTAGCAGGACGCCGTCGTGGGAGGTCGCGTCGATGAGTGAGCCGTGCCCCAAGGTCACACCGGCGCCCACGACGAGCTGCCGCTTGGACCGCAGGCGCACGCCGCGGCCGACGAAGGGCCTGGGCGATCGCAGTGGGAAGCGGACGGCCCCGCGGGCCGCCATCACGCCGCGCTCGAGGACCACCGAGGCGAGGTGACCGGCGCTGATGCCCTCGTCGACGGCCAGCGGTCGCCCGCGGACCTGCGTGGCGCGGCGCATCACCCAACGGCGCAACCGGTCGCGAGAGGCCTGACGCCTGGGCACACCGGAACCAGGTGCGTCGCCCGGGCGGCTCGATGCCTCCAACGTGTCGACGTGCTTCTGCATGTGGCGCTGACCCCCGAAATCCTCTGCCGGCTCGGTCGGATTCGGCTGCTGCCGCCCCGGCGTACCGCTCAGCCGGCAGCCGAGCCGGACTCGGTGATGCGCGTCAGAGCGGCACGCAACATCGTGCTCGACGTGTGCTGCGTGTACGCGAAGTAATGCACCGAGACACCCCGGACCGCGAACTCGCGCTCCAGGGCGTTCCACTTGTCGGTGCCCTTCCAGTCGTCGCCGACGAAGACGGCATCGAAGCCGACCTTCTCCCACGCCTCGAGCTTGTCCATGCTCGTCTGGGGCACGACCTCGTCGACGTGGCGGATCGCCCGCACGATGTCCAGGCGCTCCTCGAACGGGACGATCGGAGTCTTTCCCTTGGCGGCGAGTGACAGCTCGTCGGTGGTCACGCCCACCACGAGGTGATCGCAGGCTTCGCGGGCGCGCCGCAGCACGTTGAGGTGTCCGATGTGGAACATGTCGTAGACCCCTGTGGTGTATCCGATCACGCGGGTCCCGGCCCGCTGGGTGCGCCACACAGGCATGTCAGACCCCTCCGGTGAAGACCAGGACCGGAGCACCCGGACGGACGGCGACCTCGACCCGGATCTCCTGACGATCGTCGGCCGGGACCCGGAAGACGTAGCCGCCCTCCGCGGCGTCCCCGGGCGGCAGCGATCCGGCGAACGGGGACTGGGATGGGTCCTCCAGCGGCGGCGCCGGGGTGCGATCCGCGCCGTGGAACACATTGATCGCGACGCCGGAGAGCGGGAGCTCCTCGGCCGTCCCGTTGACCAACCGCACGGTGATCCGCAGTGCCGGCCCGTTGATGTTGCCCGGCCCCTGGGCGGATCCCTCGATCTCCTCCACGCGGACGAGCGACCCCTCGATCCCCACCGATCGGGCATCGGAGTCGAAGGACACCGGCTCGAGCGCCGGCGGAGGGGCGTCGACGGGCACCTCGGGTGCCGTGGTGGCGCTCGGCCCCGGGTCGCTGCCCGGGGACGGCTCACTGCTGCTCGGAGCAACGGGGCCCCCAGCAGGCAAGGCCGGCGCCGAGGAAGAAGTCGAAGGCGTGGAAGGCGTCGCGGACGACGCCTCTGTGTCGGGATCGTCGCCACCCAGCGCGAGGATTGCGACCACCACCAGCGCAGCGACCAGGATAAACCCGAGCACGACGGCGAGCCGTCGTTCGATCTGCCGACGCTTCACTGCTGGGCTCCTCGGATGGGGATGACGGACGCATCGCCCTCGCCCGTACCGGGTGCGGTACGGGGAACCGGGACGAGACGTGGTGAGGCCTCGGTGACAGGGAGCCGTCGGCCGGTGGGGCGCCGGGTCGGGAAGTCGCGCCGGGCCAGTGCCTGCGCGAGCTTCTCGTACCCCGCGGCCACCTCGTCCCAGTCGTAGCCGGCGGCCAGCTCGCGGGCCCGCCGCCCCGCGGACCGGATCCGCCGGGGCTCGGCCTCGGCGGCCTCGACCAGCGCGGCGACGTCGGCCGGGCTGCCGAAGTAGCGCCCGGCCTCGGCGACGACCTCGCGGTTGAAGTCGACGTCGTAGGCGAGCACGGCGGTGCCGGCGCCGATGGCGCGCAGCAGCGAGGGGTTCGTGCCGCCGACGGAGTGGCCGTGCAGGTAGGTGTAGGAGTTCGCGTACAGCTGGTCGAGCTGGACCTGGTCCCAGACCCCGCCGAGGAAGCGCACGCGATCGTCGGCCGCGGCGTGCACCCGGGCGGTGTAGTCGTCGGAGTACGGCGCGGAGCCGACCACGACCAGCGGCTTGGTGGCCGAGCTGCGGGCGTACCCCTCGACGATGAGCTCGACGTGGTTCTCCGGCTCGAAGCGGGCGACCACGAGGTGGTACTCCCCCGGCTCGAGCCCGAGTTCCGCCAGCCGGTCGGCACCGGGTTCGATCAGCGGGGCGCCGTAGGTGAGCAGCGTCGTCGGCGCCCCGAACTCGTGCCGGTAGTAGTCGGCGATGCCGACGGCGTCGGCGATCAGGGCGTCCGACCAGCGCACCGCCAGGGACTCGGCCGCGCGGTAGTACCGCTGGCCGACCGGGCCCCACTTGGCCCGCTTCCACTCCAGGCCGTCGACGTGCGTGGCGACCGGGATGCGGGCGGCGCGGAGCAGCGGCAGCAGCGGCGAGTTGGCGGCGTTGAAGACGAAGGCGGCGTCGGTGCGGTGGGCGAGCAGGTGGCCCACCGACAGCGCCGAGTGGCTGAGGGTCTCCAGCGACCGCTTGCGCGCGGCGGGCAGGTGGACGAGCTCCATGCCCAGGTGACGGGCGGGCCGGGACGCATCCCCGCTCTCGGTCCGGCAGTAGACGACGACACGGTGCCCGCGCTCGGCCAGCCGCCGGCCGACCTCCTCGACCGCGGTCTCGAAGCCGCCGTACCGGGCCGGGACGCCCCGCGTCCCCAGCATGGCGATGCGCATCGTCGATCCGTTCGTTCGCTGGTCAGCGGCCGGGAGCGACCGCTTCGGCGCGTGGTCACGCACCGCGGATCAAGGATTGCCCGCTGCGGGCGGAGGGGAGCCGTTCCGGCGGACGCCGTCCCCCCTCGGGATGACCTCCCAAAGGGGTGGGTCAGTAGGCCCCGGACCGGTTCAGGACGGCGCGCGTGGTCTTCCAGAGGATCAGGAGGTCCAGGGCCAGTGACCAGTTCTCCACGTAGCGGAGGTCGAGCCGGACGGCCTCCTCCCACGGCAGGTCGCTGCGGCCGGAGATCTGCCACAGGCCCGTGAGGCCGGGCTTGACCAGCAGCCGCCGGCTCACCGAGGAGTCGTACCGGGCCACCTCGCCGGGCAGCGGCGGCCGGGGGCCCACGAGCGCCATGGAGCCACCCAGGACGTTGAACAGCTGGGGCAGCTCGTCGAGAGAGAGCCGGCGCAGCCAGCGGCCGACCGGGGTGACCCGCGGGTCGTTCCGCATCTTGAACAGCAGCCCGTCGGACATGTTGTCCGCCTGGATGGCGTCGAGCTGCGCGTCGGCGTCGACGACCATGCTGCGGAACTTCAGCATCGTGAAGGACCGGCCGTTGATGCCGATCCGCTCCTGCCGGTACAGGGCGGGGCCGGAGCTGGTCAGCCGGACGGCCAGCGCGATGCCCAGGAGGACCGGCGAGAGCACCAGCAGTGCCAGCGCGGCGGCGCACCGGTCGACGGCGCCCTTGACCATGCGGTGCCAGCCCTCGAAGCGGGGCTGCTCGACCGAGAGCAGGGGCAGCCCCTCGAAGGGCCGGATGTGCAGGCGCGGGCCGGCCACCTCGATCAGCCCGGGTGCGACGAGCAGCTCCACGCCGCTGCCCTCCAGGCGCCAGGAGAGCTGCCGCAGGTACTGGGCTGCGGTCTCGCTGGCGGAGGTGACGGCGATGGTGTCGACGTCCAGACGGGCGGCCATCGAGACCACGTCGTCCAGCCCCTCGACCGGCACGTCGGCCAGCGCGGCCACCCGGGCGCGGTCGGCGGGGGTCACGCAGAAGCCGACGACGTCCAGGCCGGCGTAGTTCTCCCGGCGCAGGCGGTCGGCCAGTTCCATGACCGCGCCCCCGCGGCCGACGACGACCACGCGCTTGGTGCACCGGCCGTGGGCCCGCAGCCGGCGGAGCCGGCACCGGGCGGCGTACCGCCACACCAGCGTGGTGACGGCGAGGGCCGGGATGCCGACGACGACGAGCGCGCGGCTGAGCTGGAGGTCTGCGGCGTAGGAGACGAACCCGGCGACCGCGAGGAGCACGAGCCCGGCCCGAGCGACGGTGCGGTACTCGTCGCTCCCGGTCCCGAACACCGGCTCGGCGTAGGCGCCGCAGGCCCACAGCAGGAGCGGCCAGGCGACCACGAGCGCGACGGAGGCCCAGAAGAGCGAGGGCACCGGCGGCAGGCCCTCGGGGCGGGTGACGACGACGCAGGCCCCGATGACCGCTGCCGCGAGGGCCTCGACGGACGCGAGCGCGAGCGCATAGGTGCGCACCCAGGAGGCGGTGGGGCGGCGCTCGAGGGGCCGGGCGGGCACGGTGGCGCGCTCACTGCGCGGGACCGGGATCCGGTCGAGCCCGTCGCCCAGCGTCGCCTTGTCCACCAACATGGTCACTCCCCCGTTACGCATCGTGATCAGACCGATACGGGGATTGGAGCCGAGTGGCCTCCGAACAGGACGTTCTCCCCCGAGTGCGGCCCTGACGCAGGAGCAACACTCACAGTCCGTGACCGCCAGGGTCAACACGGAGAGCGACCGTTCACCCTTTCGAGAGGCACGACGCCTCACGATCGCGCACGGTCAGCTCCGGGGGTGGACCTCGTTCTGCGCGGCCTCCAGGCCGCGAGCCAGGAGGAGCTCGGTGGCGTCGGCGGCCTCGACGAGCAGCAGGTCCAGTTCCTTGCGCTCGGTCGAGGAGAAGTCCTTGAGCACGTGGTCGGCGGGGTCCTGGCGGCCCGGCGGGCGGCCGATCCCCACCCGCACGCGCAGGTAGTCCTTGGTACCGGTGGAGCGGGTGATCGAGCGCAGCCCGTTGTGCCCGCCCTCGCCGCCGCCGCGCTTGAGCCGCAGCACCGCGAAGTCGATGTCGAGCTCGTCGTGCACGACGACGAGGTCGGTGACCGGCAGCTTGTGGTAGTCCAGCAGGCCCCGAACCGGGCCCCCGGACTCGTTCATGTAGGTCAGCGGCCGGGCGAGGACCACCCGGCGTCCGGCCAGTCGCCCCTCCCCGCTCACCGCGCGCGAGCGGGCGCCCTTGCCGGGCGAGAGCCGGATGCCGGCCCGGTCGGCGAGCACGTCGAGCACCATGGCGCCGACGTTGTGCCGGTTGCCGGCGTACCCGGGCCCGGGGTTGCCCAGCCCGACGACGAGGAACGGCCCGTCGCTGGGAGCGGACGCCGCAGGGGCGCCGGCAGTGCCGGCGCCCCTGCGGGTCGAGCTGTCGGTCAGCGGAAGCCTCAGTTGTCCGCGGAGTTCTCGGCCGAGTCCATCGACTCGCCGCTGCCCTGGTCCTGCGGCTCCGGGACGACGTCGCCGTCGGCGTCGGACTCCTCGCGCTCGATGCCGGCCTCGGCCTCGGCCTCGGCGAGCTCGGCCTCCAGCGCCTCGACGGTCGGGGCACCCAGGAAGCCGATGACCATCGCCTCCGGGTCGGTGATCAGCGTCGAGCCCGAGGGCAGCACCAGGTCACCGGCGGAGATGTTCTGACCGGCGCTGCGACCGGTGATGTCGACCTCGATGCTGTCGGGCAGCTTCGTGGCGTCGGCCTCGATCGAGACGGTGTTGAGCTGGTGGTTGGGGATCGAGTCGGGAGCCGGCTCACCGACGATCACGATCGGCACCTCGACGGTGGTCTTCTCACCGCGGCGGACCAGCAGCAGGTCGGCGTGCTCGTGGGTGCGGGTCAGCGGGTCGCGCTGCACCGCCTTGGTGAGGGCCAGCTGCTCCTTGCCGTCCAGGACGATGGTCAGCAGGGCGTTGGTACCGCCGTTGCGCAGGGCCGCGGCGAACTCGCGGGCCGGCAGCGACAGGTGGACGACGTCCTGGCCGTGCCCGTAGAGGACGGCGGGGACGCGGCCGGCGCGGCGGGTGCGGCGAGCGCTGCCCTTGCCGAACTCGGTGCGGGTCTCGGCCTCGAGACGGAAGTCAGCCACGGTGGTGTGCTCCTAGCGAAGAGGGTCTGCGTGCGTGCCGGCGTCCGGGCGCAGCGCACCCCTCCGGGGCACACGCACGTCGATCACGGAGCAGTGGGACCGCTCCCTCGCCGGGCAACGCCGACGAGATTACCCCAGACCGGCGGCAGGCCTTCCGACCCGTCGGGGCGACGGCCCGCCGGTGGCCTGGCTCACGCGAGGTGGGCGAGCACCTGCCGGGCGCACTCGTCCACCGTGCGGCCACGGGTCTCCACCGTCACCTCGGCGTCGGTGGGCGTCTCGTAGGGGTCGCTGATCCCCGTGAACGCCGGGATCTCACCGCTGCGCGCCTTGGCGTACAGGCCCTTCCGGTCCCGCTGCTCGCAGTCGTCCAGGGAGGTCGCGACGTGCACCAGCACGAAGCTGCCCGGGCCCGCCTGGGCCTCCACCTCCCGGCGGACCGTCGCGCGGATCGAGGCGTACGGGGCGATGGGAGCGCACACCGCGATGCCGCCGTGCTTGGCGATGCGGGCGGCCACCCAGCCGATCCGTGCCACGTTCGTGTCCCGGTCCGCGCGCGAGAAGCCGAGACCCGCGGACAGGTGGTGGCGGACCTCGTCGCCGTCCAGGAGCGTGACGCCGCGACCGTCGGCCAGGAGGAGCTCGACGACGCGGGCGGCGATCGTCGACTTGCCCGCGCCGGACAGGCCGGTGAAGAACAGCACGGTGCCGCCCGTACGGGCACCCGGCCCGGTGGGGACCCCGGCCCCCAGCAGCGTCGCGCCGTACGTCGCGGCCAGGGAGGCCCGGTCGACCTCGGGATCCCCGGGGGTCACGGGCACGAACACGAGCTCGACCTCGCGGCCGCTGTCGCGCACCCTCCCCCACGCCACCGCGGCCGCGGCGATCGTCGCCGAGTCGGCGGGCGCCCCCGCCACGGGGAGGAGGGCGAGCACGCGGGCGGGGAGCTCGGCCGGGTCGGCCGGCGGGTGCCCGACCCACCCGCCGGGCGCCGACCACCCGCGCTCGGCCAACCGTGCCGCCACGGCGGCCGGCGAGCGCCAGCGCGGGACCTCGACGACGGTCAGCCGGCCCGCCTCGCGGGTGGCCACCACCACGCCCTGGGCGTCCTCGTAGGCCTCGGCTGCCGGGAGGTCGGGAACCGTCGCGCTCAGGCCGAAGTGCAGGCGGGCGAGGGCGGCGACGTCGTCGTCACCCAGCCGGTACCGGGGGTCGGGCATGTGCCGGTGCTGGTCGGGGTCCGAGCCGCGGGCTCAGCTGGCGCCGTCGAACAACGAGGTCACCGAGCCGTCCTCGAAGACCTCCTTGATCGCCCGCGCGAGCAGCGGGGCGATGGACAGGACGGTCAGCTTGTCGAACCGGCGCTCGGGCTCGATGGGCAGCGTGTTGGTGATGATGACCTCGCTGACCTTGCTGTTCGAGAGCCGCTCGACGGCCGGGCCGGAGAGCACGCCGTGCGTGGCGGCGACGATGACGTCGGCCGCACCCGCGTCGAAGAGCGTCTCGGCGGCCTTCACGATCGTGCCGCCGGTGTCGATCATGTCGTCGACCAGGATGCAGACCCGGCCCTCGACCTCGCCGACCACGCGGTTGGCGACGACCTCGTTGGCCACCAGCGGGTCGCGGGTCTTGTGGATGAAGGCCAGCGGCGTGCCGCCGAGCTTGTCGCTCCACCGCTCCGAGACGCGCACCCGGCCGGAGTCGGGCGAGACGACGGTGATGTCGCGGTCGCCCCACCGCTCCTTCACGTGGTGGATGAGCAGGTCGAGGGCGAAGAGGTGGTCGACGGGGCCGTCGAAGAAGCCCTGGATCTGGGCGGTGTGCAGGTCGACGGTCATCAGCCGGTCGGCACCGGCGGTCTTGAACATGTCGGCGACCAGCCGGGCGGAGATCGGCTCGCGGCCGCGGTGCTTCTTGTCCTGCCGGGCGTAGGGGAAGAAGGGGGCGACGACGGTGATCCGCTTGGCCGACGCGCGCTTGAGCGCGTCCACCATGATCAGCTGCTCCATGAGCCAGGTGTTGATGGGCGCGGTGTGGCTCTGCAGCACGAAGGCGTCGCACCCGCGCACCGACTCCTCGAACCGCACGAACAGCTCGCCGTTGGCGAACTCGTAGGCCGCGGTCGGGGTCGGGGTCACCCCCAGGTGACCGGCGATCTCGGTGGCGAGCTCGGGGTAGGCCCGGCCGGAGAAGAGCATCAGGCTCTTGTTGGTGGTCTGCCGGATGGCGCTCATCGGGTCTGCTGTCCCTCGTCGTCGTCGTGCGCCCCTGGGTTCGGGGGTGCGTCGTTCTCGGGGGCGTCCGCCCGCCGCTCTGCGGCTGCGGCGGCCTCCGCGGCGGGAGTACCCGGCCGTCGGCGCCGGACCCAGCCTGCCACATTTCGCTGAGGACCCCGCGCGACGCCCATCGCCCCGGGGGGGACGTCGTTGGTGATGACCGACCCCGCGGCGGTGTAGGCGCCATCGCCGATCGTGACCGGCGCCACGAGCATGGTGTCGGAGCCGATCCGGACGTGGTCGCCGATGGTCGTGCGGTGCTTGGTCACGCCGTCGTAGTTCACGACGACGGTCGCCGCCCCGATGTTGGCGCCGCGGCCGATGCTCGCGTCGCCGACGTAGGACAGGTGCGGCACCTTCGACTCCTCGCCGATGTCGGCGTTCTTCGTCTCCACGAAGGCGCCGACCTTGCTGCCCCGACCCAGCCGCGTCCCGGGACGGAGGTAGCTGAACGGACCGACGGAGGCCTCGGGCCCGACGACCGCTCCCAGGCAGTGCGACCGGACCACGCTCGCCCCGGCCTCGACGACGCAGTCGACCAGGGTGCTGTCGGGTCCGACGACCGCGCCGGAGGCGACGGTCGTGGTGCCGAGGAGCTGGGTGCCGGGCTGCAGGACGGCGTCGGCCTCGGCGGAGGCGGTGACGTCGACCCAGGTGGTCTGCGGGTCGACGATGGTGACGCCGGCGCGCATCAGGTCGTCGAGCACGCGGTCGTTGAGCGTCCGCCGCCGCTCGGCCAGCTCCCGGCGGTCGTTGCAGCCGAGGACGTCGTCGGGGTCGTCGGCCAGCACCGCCGCGGTCGGTGCCCCACCCTCGACCAGCGGCGCGAGCGCGTCGGTGAGGTACTGCTCGCCCTGGGCGTTGGCCGAGCCGATGCCGGCCAGCACGCGGCGCAGCGTGCCGGCGTTCGCGACGTACACGCCCGCGTTGACCTCGCGGATGGCGCGCTGCTCCGCCGTGGCGTCGCGCTCCTCGACGATGGCCCGGGGCGCTCCGCTGTCGTCCCGGACGATGCGGCCGAGCCCGGTGGGGTCGTCCACCTCGGCGGTCAGGACGGTGAAGACGCTGCCGGCTGCGTCGTGGGCCGCGACGAGGCCGGCGAGCGTGCGGGTGGTCAGCAGCGGCGAGTCTCCGTTGAGGACCAGGACGGAGCCCTCCACGTCGGGCACGGCGGCCAGGGCCACCTCGGCGGCGTGGCCGGAGCCCAGCTGCTGCTCCTGCACGACCGCCAGGGCGCCGGGGGCGACGTCCCGGAGGTGCGCCTCCACCTGGTCCCGGCCGGCCCCCACGACGACGACGGTCGTGCCGGCCGCCAGCGGCGCAGCGGCGGCCAGGACGTGCCCCAGCAGGCTGCGGCCGCCCAGGGCGTGCAGGACCTTCGGCGTCGACGAGCGCATGCGGGTGCCCTGGCCGGCGGCCAGGACGACGACGGCTGCGACGACCGGCTGGCCTGCGGGATGGGGCGAGGACGGAACCTGGCTGGCCACGGATCTCCTCCGACGGTGACGGCACGGCTGCTGGGGGACTCGGACTCGAACCGAGACTGCACGGCTCCAAAGGCCGGCGGGCTGCCGATTACCCCATCCCCCACCCGCGGCGCCGGCGGACGGCGTCGCGGGGGTGCCCGCGCGGACCGGCACCCGGGGGCGAGCCTAAGGGCCGGGCGGCGGGAGGGGACACCTCCGGCACCCGCGCGGAGCGTCCGCCGGGACTCCGTCCCGGGTCGCGGACCTCCCTACGCTGCCGTAGGTTGGGCTCCACACAGCCCGGAGCACGCCGGTTCGAACCGCGCCCGGAGCAATCGTCACACCGCCCAGGAGTTCCCTTGTCCGCTCCCGCACTCACCCGGCCCACGGCTCCCCCCCGCGCCGAGCCCTACGCCGGGTTGCCGGCCAACGCCATCGGCCGGCACAAGAGCACGCTCGAGATCGTCACGCTCTACGTGATCGTGCTCGTGCCGTTCGTCGCCCTCGCCGCGGTGATCCCCGCGGTCTGGGGCTGGGGCATCTCCTGGCTGGACGTCGGACTCGCCGTCGGCTTCTACTACCTCGCCCTGCTCGGTGTGACGGTCGGCTTCCACAGGCACTTCACGCACGCCTCCTTCAAGGGCACGCGGCCGCTGCGCCTCGGGCTGGCCGTCGCCGGCTCCATGGCGATCCAGGGCCCGGTCAACCAGTGGGTCGCCGACCACCGCCGGCACCACGCCTTCGCCGACCGCGCCGGCGACCCGCACTCCCCGTGGCGCTACGGCACCGACCTGCGCTCGCTGCTGAAGGGCATGTTCCACGCTCACCTCGGCTGGCTGTTCGACCGCCGCAAGACCAACCAGGAGCGGTACGCACCCGACCTGCTCAAGGACCGCGGCCTCGTCCTGATCAGCAGGACGTTCGTGGTGTGGGCCTTCCTCAGCCTGGCGCTCCCCGCCGTCCTGGGCGGTCTGATCACCGGCAGCTGGGCCGGGGCATGGTCGGCGTTCTTCTGGGCCGGCCTGGTCCGCGCGGCGCTGCTGCACCACGTGACCTGGTCGATCAACTCCGTCTGCCACGTGGTGGGCAACCGGCCCTTCGCGTCCCGCGACCGGGCGACCAACTTCTGGCCGCTGGCGATCCTCAGCGGCGGCGAGTCCTGGCACAACCTGCACCACGCCGACCCGACGTGCGCCCGCCACGGCGTGCTGCGCGGCCAGATCGACATCAGCGCCCGCGTCATCTGGGTCTTCGAGAAGCTCGGCTGGGCCTCCCACGTCAAGTGGCCCGACCCCGTGCGGCTGGCCGCCAAGCGCCGCGTCGAGGCCCCGGCCACGTCCTGAAAGAGGACCCCCTCCTCCCCACCCCTCGCAAGCTCGCGGCGGGACCCGGGAGGGGGCCGGACAGCGGGCCGGCCCGACCGCGCGTGCGGATGACCGGGCCCCAGCGCCGCGAGCAGCTGCTCGACGTCGCACGGGAGCTGTTCGGCCGGCAGGGTTTCGGCGCCACCTCGATCGAGGAGATCGCCGCCCACGCCGACGTCAGCAAGCCGGTCGTCTACGAGCACTTCGGCGGCAAGGACGCTCTGCACGGCGTCGTCGTCGACCGGGAGATGCAGCGCCTGCTCGGCCGGTTCACCGAGGCGCTGTCGGACCCCGGGCACCCCCGGGAGCTGCTGCAGCGGGCCGCGCTGGTGCTGCTCGAGTACATCGAGTCCGACACCGACGGCTTCCTCGTGCTCACCCGGGACGCCCCGGTCACCAGCGGGATGGGCAGCTACCCCTCGCTCATCGGCGAGGTCGCGCGCAAGGTCGAGCACATACTCGGCGAGCAGTTCGGCGTCCGGGGGTACGACCCCCGGCTGGCCGCGCTCTACAGCCAGGCGCTGGTGGGCATGGTGGCGCTCGTCGGCCAGTGGTGGCTGGACACCCGGTCGCCGGACAAGCGCGACGTGGCGGCGCACCTGGTGAACCTCGCCTACAACGGCCTGTCCCACCTCGACGCCCGGCCGGACCTCTTCGACGGCCCGCCCGGGCCCTGAGTCCGGGTCAGCCGACCAGGCGGGCGCCCGGCACCGGCCCGGAGACCACGCGGAGGGTGCGGAAGACGCCCTCGGCCGCCAGCGTCGCGGCCAGCCGCACGGCGGCCGCCTCGTCCTGCACCAGCGCCGCAACGGTCGGACCCGAGCCGCTCAGCAGGACGCCCAGCGCGCCCGCCGCGGTCGCCGCCCGTACCGCCCGACCGAGCTCCGGGCGCAGCGCGATCGCCGGCGCCTGCAGGTCGTTGCCGAGCGCCGCGGCCAGGGCCGCGGGCGGTCCGCTGCGCAGCGCCGCGATCACCGGCTCGGCGGGCAGCAGGTCCGTGCCGTCGGGCACCCGGCCGGCGGCCCGGAGCCGGTCCAGCTCGGCGTAGACCGCCGGCGTCGACAGGCCCTCGCCCGCGATGCCGAGCACGACGTGCCACGACCGCCCGGCCAGCACGGGGGCCAGCTGCTCGCCGCGCCCCGTGCCCAGCGCGACGCCGCCGAGCAGACTGAACGGCACGTCGCTGCCGAGCCGGGCGGCCAGCGCGGACAGGTCCGCGCGCGACGCCCGCGTCCCCCAGAGCGCGTCCAGGGCGACCAGCGCGGCAGCGGCGTCGGCGCTGCCTCCGGCCAGGCCGGCCGCGGCCGGGATGGACTTGGCGATCTCCAGGTGGGCATCGGCGCGCACCCCGGCGTGCTCGGCCAGCAACTCGGCCGCGCGCCAGACCAGGTTGCGCCGGTCGGTCGGCACGACCTCGGCGTCCTCACCGGTCACGGCGACGGCCAGCCCCTCCCCCGGTCGCGCGGTGACGCTGTCGAACAGGGAGACGGCGAGGTAGACCGTGCGCAGCTCGTGGAAGCCGTCGGGACGCAGCGGTCCCACGGCCAGGAGCGCGTTGAACTTCGCCGGCGCCCGGGCGGTCACGGCCTCCGCGGTCACGGCTGCACCGCCTCGGTGGCCGCCAGCCGGGCGAAGTCGGTCACCGACAGCTGCTCGCCCCGCGTGGCCGGGTCGATGCCCGCCGCCCGCAGCCGGACCTCGGCCGCGGCCGGGCTCCCCGCCCAGCGGGCCAGCGCCGCACGCAGGCTCTTGCGGCGCATGCCGAAGGCCGCGTCGACGACGGCGAAGGTGGCCTTCCGGTCCCCGGCCGGCGGTGGGCGCCGGACCAGGGCGACCAGACCCGAGTCGACGTTGGGCTCGGGCCAGAAGACCCGCCGGCCGACGTTGCCGGCCCGGCGCACCTCGCCGTACCAGGCGGCCTTGACCGAGGGGACGCCGTACGCCGAGCCGCCGGGCGGGGCGGCCAGCCGCTCGGCCACCTCGGCCTGCACCAGGATCAGCGCCCGGTCCAGGGTGGGCAGCAGGTCGAGCAGGTGCAGGAGCACGGGCACCGCGATGTTGTAGGGCAGGTTGGCCACGAGTGCCGTAGGCGGGGCGCCGGGCAGCTGCCGGATCCGCAGGGCGTCGTCCTCGACGACGGTCAGCCGGCCGGCCAGGTCGGGACGGCGTTCGGCGACCGTCCTCGGCAGCAGCTCGGCGAGCCGGGCGTCGATCTCGACGGCGGTCACCGCGGCCGCGGCGGGCAGCAGCCCGAGGGTGAGCGAACCGAGCCCCGGCCCGACCTCGAGCACGACGTCGTCGGGCCGCAGGTCCGCGGTGCGCACGATCCGCCGGATCGTGTTCGCGTCGTGCAGGAAGTTCTGCCCGAGGCTCTTGGTGGGACGCAGGTCGAGCTGCTGGGCCAGCTCGCGGATGGTCGCGGGGCCCAGCAGCCCGTCCGGCTGCTCCGG
Organism: Blastococcus goldschmidtiae; assembly: GCF_031845325.1. Taxonomy (NCBI): domain Bacteria; kingdom Bacillati; phylum Actinomycetota; class Actinomycetes; order Geodermatophilales; family Geodermatophilaceae; genus Blastococcus; species Blastococcus goldschmidtiae. Next base: position 104,507 of record NZ_JAVREI010000003.1, read on the forward strand.
GTTCGTGCTCAGCAGCGTCCGATCAGAGGTTCTTGCCGCAGTGCGGCCACTGGCCGGCACCGGAGCGGTTGTACAGCAGCTGCGCGCGGTAGGTCTGCTCGTCGACGGACGCCGCCGCCGGGTCGCCGGTGCCACCGACAGCGTTCCAGGTGGCCTGCGAGAACTGGTACATGCCGCGGTACTTGCCGGTGCTGCTCACCGCGTCGGGGCGGCCACCGGACTCGCACTTGGCCAGCGCAGCCCAGTTGAGGCCGTCGGCCGAGGGGCGGTTGGTCGGGCGGGCCTTCGTGCCGACGGCGACCTGCTCGGTCACCGGTGCGCGGTCGACGACGGTGCTCAGCGTCTCGCGTGCGGTCTCCACCCCGTCGGTGATGGTGACGCGGTAGGTGATGGTCTGCTGCCCGTCGACGCCCTCGGTCGTGACCTCCTTCTCGCCGGCGAAGGCCTCGGGGTCCTTGGTCTCGGCGACCTCGTGCGGCACGGGGAGGGTCTCGGTGACGTCCTCGATGCGGACGCGGAAGACCTGCACACGCATCTGGTCCGCCAGCGGCTGCCCGAGGTCGACGCTGGTGTGGTCCACCTCCCCCAGCGCGATGCCCTCGTCGGCGAGCAGGTCGCCGGCGGTCGCCGCGGTGGTGGTGACGACCCGCTCCTGGCCGTCGGCCACGAGGACGACGTCCTTGGGGGTGGTGACCTCCAGGGTCATGCCGTCGAGCGGGAGGCGCTCGCTGCGGCTGGCGGAGAGCACGAGACCGTCGGCGCGCAGACCGAGCTGCTCCAGCGCCTCGTCCACCGACAGGGCGGTCACGTAGACCTCCTGCTCCACCCCGTCGACGCTCAGCTGCAGCGGACGGGCGCGGGTGAACACGATGGTGTCGCCGTCGCCGACCGGCTGGTCGGCAGCCGGGAGGAGGACGTCGTGGGCGGCCGGCGCCAGGCCTTCCTCGTCGAGCACCTCGGCCACGGTGTCGGCGTAGGTGCCGATCCGCTGGGCCTGCCCGTCGACGGTGAGGACGAGGGACTTCTGGGCGATGAAGAACGCCAGCGTCCCGCCCACGAGTCCGAGCAGGACAAGGGCGAAGAGGCTGAGACGGAGCGAGCGGCGCACGGCACATCCAGGGGTCACGGAACCCGGGCAGGAGGAAGGGGCACGCCGCGGTGGACGGCACGCCCGCTGTGGTCGCATCCGGGTCGGTGCCCGACCGGAACTCGGTTCCGGCCGGTCAGCACGACCCGGGGCGTCCTCCACCCCGGCTGTCGATCACGACACGATAACGAACACGGTGCGTGGGGCAACGGTGCGAGACGAGTGAAGCAGACCGACGACTTGTCGCTATGTGGACGCGCCGACACGTGGAGTGACAGCCATGCCGTCGGGCGCGTCCCGACGGCCTGGCCAGGACCGCGGTCGCCCGGTGAGCAAGGACACAGCGTGACCGGCCGCCACACAGGGCACGGGCCTCAGCCCGCCAGCGCCCTGGCCCCCTGGCGGACGGGTCGCACCCAGCTCAGCAGGAAGACCGCCACCGCGACGCCCGACGTCAGGGCGGAGAACCCACCGGCGACCAGCGCGACCGGCAGCAGGTCGAAGTGCTCGGTCACCCGGTCCCCCAGGTCGATGCCCGCCGTCAGCAGCAGTGCACCCAGCGGCAGCAGCCCGAGCACGCTCGCCGCCGCGGTGACCAGGTGGGCGGTCCAGGTGCGCAGCGCCTCGTCGACGGGCACGTCCGCCCCCGCCGCGGGCACCGGTCGCCGGACCGCCCGGAACAGGGCCAGCTCGGCCAGCAACCAGGCGACGGCGGGGACGGCCACCGCCGTCCAGCCCACGGCGTCGCTCAGCTCACCGGCCGACCACAGCCACGCACCGGCGGCGACCGCGCCGGCGACCACCGCCCGGGTCGACCAGACCAGCCAGCCCGAGACCAGTTCGGCCTGCTTCGGCCGACGGTGCGGCTGGGCAACGACCCACCGCGGGCGGGGGCGGGTCACCTCGGCGAACAGCACGCCGGCCAGCAGCCCCAGCGCGAGGGCGGGCACCCAGAGGAACACCGACGCCTCGGCCCACAGCACGATGCTGCCGACGATCCCGGCGATGCCCAGCACCAGACCCAGCCGGCGCCAGCGACGACCGTGCACGGCCTGCTGCGTCAGCGCGGCCGACCCCTCCGCCGTGGGTTCCGCGAGCTCGACCGATCCCCCCGCCACCGCCCGCCGGTCGCCCGCCCGCGCCCAGGCGCGAGCCAGCAGCACGCCCGGCACCAGGACGGCGATGAACAGCACGACAGCGATGAGACGGCCCACGGTGTGCATTGTCGTCCTCCGGACGACATCGCGGCCATGACACCGTCGTCCTCCGGACGACACCGCGTCCACGAGCAGTTCCCGGCCTGCTCGGAGCCGCTCCCGTCCTTCCTCCGGGGACCCTCCGGGCCCCCGTCGTCAGGACCGCTTCGCGGGTGCGTCCCGTCGTTCCTCGGGGGAGCCTCCGGGCCCCCGCTCGTCACGACACCGTGGTCGGTCGGCTCAGTCGTCCTTCCCCCAGGGGCCGAAGACTCGTTCGGCGGTCTTCGTCAGGGCGGAGCACAGCTCGTCGAGATCGGTGCCGGTGACGTCGGCGAGGGCGCGGACGGTGTGCGGGACCAGGCGGGAGGCGTTGGGGCGGCCGCGGTGCGGCATCGGCGTCAGGAACGGCGAGTCCGTCTCCACCAGCAGCTGCGACAGCGGGGTGCGGGCGGCGGCCTCGCGGAGGTAGCCGGCGTTGCCGAAGGTCAGGGTCCCGGCGAAGGAGAGCACGAAGCCGCGGTCGACGCACGCCTCCGCGAACGCGGCGTCGCCCGAGAAGCAGTGGAAGACCGTGTTCTCGGGGGCGCCCTCGTCGTCGAGCACCCGCAGGATCTCCCCGTGCGCGTCGCGGTCGTGGACGACCAGCGCGATCCGGTGCTCCTTGGCGATCCGGATGTGCGCCCGGAAGGACGCCTCCTGCGCGTCCCACCCCTCGGGCCCGGTGCGGAAGCGGTCCAGGCCGGTCTCCCCCACGGCCCGCACCCGCGGGTGGGCGGCCAGCCGGTCGATCTCGGCCAGCGCCTCGTCGGTCGCCTTGCCGGCGCCCGCCTCGTTCGGGTGCAGCGCGACCGCGGCGAGCACGGCGGGGTGCCGGGCGGCCAGCGCGGCCGACCAGCGGGACGACGCGACGTCGACACCGACCTGGACCAGCCGGGTCACATTGACCGCCGCCGCGGCCGCGATCTCGGCGTCCACGGCGGCGTCGGAGGCCCACTCGCCGTGCTCGTCGTCGGCCGGCCGCTCCCCCAGCACGATGTCGAGGTGGGTGTGGCTGTCCAGCGCCGGGGCCGGCAGCGGCTCCGGGGAGGGCGGCGGCTCGCCCCGCCGGTTGGCGCGGGCACTCGCCGACCGGCTCATTCGCCGCCCTCCTCCAGGCGCCGGATCTCGTCGGCGACGATCGACTCGTCGAGCTTGGTGAAGATCGGCGTCGGCGGGGCCAGCGGCGTCCCCGGCGCGGCCAGCGGCGTGGAGCCCCAGACCGCCTGCCCCTGGTCGTAGGGGCCGGTGATGATCGGGTACGGGGAACCGTCGTCGAGGTCGGTGACCTCGTGGATCTCCGGCGCGACCGACCACACGCCGTCCCCGCCCAGGAGCTCGTGCACCTGCTGGGCGGAGTGCGGGAGGAAGGGGGTCAGCAGCGCGTTGCAGTCCTTGATGGCCTGCAGGGCGGTGTGCAGCACGGTGTCCCGGCGGGCCGGGTCCTCCTTGAGCTTCCACGGCGCCTGGTCCGACAGGTACTTGTTGGCCTCGGAGACCACCCGCATCGCCTCGCCGATCGCGGCCTTCTGCCGGTTGCGCGACAGCAGTTCACCGACCTGGCCGAACGCGCCCGACGTGGTGGCCAGCAGGGCGCGGTCGGCGTCGGTCAGCTCGCCCGGGGTCGGGATGCCGCCCACGTTCTTGGCCGCCATCGACACCGAACGGTTGACCAGGTTGCCCCAGCCGGCGACGAGCTCCTCGTTGTTGCGCCGCCGGAACTGCTCCCAGGTGAAGTCGGTGTCCTGGTTCTCCGGGCCGGCGACGGCGATGAAGTAGCGCAGCGCGTCGGCGTCGTAGCGGGCGAGGAAGTCACGCACGTAGATGACGACGTTCCGGGAGGAGGAGAACTTGCGCCCCTCCATCGTGAGGAACTCGCTGGAGACGACCTCCGTGGGCAGGTTCAGCCGGCCCAGCGAGCCGGGGCTGCCGCCCTTGTCGCCCTCGCCGTTGTAGCCGAGCAGCTGGGCGGGCCAGATCTCGGAGTGGAAGACGATGTTGTCCTTGCCCATGAAGTAGTAGGCGTCGGACTCCGGCGACTGCCACCACTGGCGCCAGGCTTCCGGATCACCGGAGCGGCGGGCCCACTCGATCGATGCCGACAGGTAGCCCACCACCGCGTCGAACCAGACGTAGATGCGCTTGTCGGGGCGGTCGCGCCAGCCGTCCAGCGGCACGGCCACGCCCCAGTCGATGTCCCGGGTGTAGCTGCGCGGCTTGAGGTCCTCGAGCAGGTTGACGCTGAAGTTCAGGACGTTGGAGCGCCAGTTCTTCCGCGTCGCCAGCCAGTCGCCGAGCGCCCGGGTGGACGCCGGCAGATCGAGGAAGTAGTGCTCGCTCTCGACGAACTTCGGCGTCTCGCCGTTGATCTTGCTGACCGGGTTGATCAGGTCGGTGGGGTCGAGCTGGTTGCCGCAGTTGTCGCACTGGTCGCCGCGCGCGCCGTCGTACCCGCAGATCGGGCACGTCCCCTCGATGTAGCGGTCGGGCAGCGTGCGGCCGGTGGACGGGCTGATCGCGCCGAGCGTCGTCTTCGGGAAGACGTAGCCGTTCTTCAGCAGCCCCAGGAAGATCTCCTGGCTGACGGCGGCGTGGTTGGCCGTCGTGGTGCGGGTGAACAGGTCGTAGCTCAGCCCGAGCGACTGCAGGTCGTCCACGATGATGCGGTTGTTGCGGTCGGCGATCTGGCGGGGCGTGACGCCCTCGGCGTCGGCCGCCACGGTGATGGGCGTGCCGTGCTCGTCGGTGCCGCTCACCATCAGCACGCGGTTGCCGTTCATCCGCTGGAAGCGGCTGAAGACGTCGGAGGGGACTCCGAAACCGGAGACGTGGCCGATGTGCCGCGGGCCGTTGGCGTAGGGCCAGGCGACCGCGGTCAGGATGTGGCGATCACTCACGCGTCCTCCTCGCTGGCGCTCGTCGGCCGCGCGAGTGACACTGCTCCGTCCCCGCGCAAGCTCGCGAGCTCGCTTGCGTGTTCACAGTACGGAGGCCCGTCCACCCGCTCAGGGGGCAGTCGGGGTCAGGGCTGGTAGACGGTGACCGACGCGGTCTCACCGGTGCGCACGGAGTCCTCCACCGGGCCGAGCAGCGCGACCGCGCCGAGGGCCAGGCCGATGAGGGCGAGGGTGGCGGTGGCGGTGGCGCGGTACGTCGTCGCGGGGTCGGGGCGGCGCTCGACCGCACGGGGACCGGCCGCCAGCCACGCCACCGCCGACGGCGACCCGACCAGCAGCAGCTTGGCCACCGGCACCGCGGCGGCCAGCAGGAGGACGGCGGGCAGCGACAGGCCGGCCGGCAGGGCGATCGGGGTGACGGTGGCCAGGGCGCCGGACGTCGCGACCAGGCCGAGCTCGCCGACGGCGACACCCACCAGCAGCCGGCGGCCGCAGCCGTCGATCACCGAGGCACCGCCGGCGGCGGCCAGCACGATCCAGGCGGCCAGGACCAGCAGCGCGAGGGCGAGCACCGGCCCGGCCGGACGTGACGGCGCGGTGAGCATCCCGTCCAGGCCGTGCAGCGCGACGGCGAGCAGACCGACGGCCTCGACGACCGCGACCAGGCCGGCGAGGGCAGCGGGAAGCGGCAGCCGGCGGGGCGTCGTCCCGGATGCGGTGGTCCGGAGCGACGGCAGCACGGGACGCGGCCACGCGCTGGTGCCGCGGACGTCGTAGACGCTGATCGCCACTGAGATCTCCCTGACCGTTGCCTGCTGCGTTCACGGTCAGCTCGACGTGTCCGCGGGCCCGCTGTAGACCCGGGAGACCGGTTCCACCCGGATGGGTGAGGTGGCGCGGCGGCCCGCCTACGCTGCTTCCGCCCGGCCACGAGGAGATGCCCGATGAGCAGCGCCGACACGTCGTCCGCAGCTTCGACCCCGCCGCTGCCCGATCGCGCGTCGAGCCGCACGGGCTCCGAGGACGTCCAGCCCAGCCCCCGACCCCGCCCGGCCGGCCGGGAGCCGCGCTCGCCGACACGACCCCCCGGCGCCCGCGCCGTCGTCGACTGCGCCGTCTACGTCGACGGACACCGCCAGGCACCGGTCCCGCCGGAGGAGGCGCTCCGGGTCGCGAGGGACGGCGGCGGGTTCGTGTGGCTCGGGCTCTACGAGCCGACGGAGGCCGAGCTCGGGTCGCTGGCCGAGCACTACGACCTGCACCCGCTGGCCGTGGAGGACGCCGTCTTCGCCCACCAGCGCCCGAAGCTCGAGCGCTACGACGATGCGCTGTTCATGGTGCTGAAGACGGCCACCTACGTGGAGCACGAGGAGCTGACCGCGACCAGCGAGGTCGTCGACACCGGCGAGGTCATGGTCTTCCTGGGCGCGCACTACGTGATCACGGTGCGACACGGGCACCACGGCGAGCTGAGCGAGCTGCGCGCGCGGCTCGAGGAGCAGCGAGACCTGCTGTGCCTGGGCCCCGCGGCGGTCCTCTACGCCGTCGCCGACCTGGTCGTGGACACCTTCGTCGACGTCGCCGGAGCGGTCGAGGACGACGTCGAGGAGCTGGAGGCCTCGGTGTTCAGCCCCCGGCGCACCGACGACGTGGGCCGGCTCTACCAGCTCAAGCGCGAGCTCATGTCGCTGCGGCGGGCGGTGGCCCCGCTGGAGGTGCCGCTGGAGAAGCTCGCCGAGCGGCAGATCGACGTGGTCCCGGAGACCATGCGGTCCTACTTCCGGGACGTGTTCGACCACGCCATCCGGGTGCGCGACCAGGTGGCGGGGCTGGACGAGCTGCTGACCTCGATCCTGCAGGCGTCCCTGGCCCGGACGCAGATGGCCGACAACGAGGACATGCGCAAGATCTCGGCCTACGCCGGCATCATCGCCGTCCCCACCGCGATCGCCGGCATCTACGGGATGAACTTCGAGTACATGCCCGAGCTCGACGAGCGGTGGGGCTACCCGGCGGTGCTGTTGGTCATCCTCGCGGCGATCGTCCTGCTGTACCGCGGGTTCAAGCGCAACGGCTGGCTCTGAGGTCGCACGCCTGCGCGCCCATCCACGTCCGGAGTTCCGCTAGTGGTGGATGGGCGCGCAACGCTCATGCGTCCAGCGCGGCCATGATCGTCGCGATGATCTCCGTCGGCCGCCTCCAGTCAGCGGCGGTCACGAAGACGACCTGCCATCCGGCCGCGCGCAGTCGGTTCAACCGGTGGCGGTCCCGCCCGAGCTGAGCCGGTTCCCCGTGCCAGGCACCGTCGTACTCGACCGCGAGTCTCCGTTCGGGCCAGGCGAAGTCGACGCGCGCCACGAACCGGTCTCGGACCATCACGCGGTACTGGGCCACCGGTGGAGGGACGCCGTGCCGATGCATCAGCAACCGCAGCCGCGTCTCCTGCGGTGACTGGGCCAGCCCATCGGCCAGCGCGCACACCGTCCGGGCATGCGCCGCTCCCGGCCCTCGCTCCCGGGCCGCCCGCGCCCGTACCGGCGCCAGGTCGACGACTCCACTGGCGACCAGCTGGTCCACCGCGGCCACCGCCCGATCCGTCGGGAGCGCAGCGGCCAGCCGGACCGCCGTCGCCTCCGCCGTCGTGACAGGGACGTCGCCGCGACGCCAGTGGTCCTCCGGCTGGAGGACGGCCCGCCGGACGACCAGACCGGGGATGCGCCGCTGATGCGAGTCCGGCGGGAGGGTGAGCTCCACGTCGTCGCAGGCGTCGGCGAGGGGAACCCCCCACAGGACGGCGGCGCTCCGTCCGGTCACGACGGCGTCCGGCAGCAGCAGGACAGCACCCCGCACCCGGAGCTCGTGGGTGACCGGGACCTGGGCGTGCACGTACACGTCCCGGAACAGACGACGCCAGGTCGGCCCGTCGAGCTGCCGATGGGTCAGCAGCCCGGCGCGTACGACCGCCGTCCCGCGGAAGAGCCGCCGGCGCAGGAGGGCGGGCACGTGGGGCGGTGGCACCCGTGCACGGTGCAGGAATCCCGGCAGCGCCCCGGCGGCTGTCCACAGGTGCGTGGCATTGCGCGCGGATCCACTCCTGGGAGCATCCCCGACGTGGATGGGCGCGCAGCGGCGCGTGGGCTAGGGCGTCTTCGCGGCGACGACGGCGTCGTAGACGGTCCGCCGCGGCATCCCGGTGCGCTCCACCACCGCCCGGATCGCGTCCTTGCGCGTCGCACCGGCGGCTTCCTCCGCGGCCACCTCCGCCGCGAGGTCCTCCGGCGTGAGCTGCACCGTCCGCTCGGGCGCGCCACCCACCACCAGCGTGATCTCGCCCTTCACGCCGTCGGCGGCCCAGGTCGCGAGCTCGGCCAGCGGGCCGCGACGGATCTCCTCGTAGGTTTTGGTCAGCTCCCGGCACACCGCCGCGGGGCGGTCCTCGCCCAGCACCGCGGCGGCGTCGGCCAGCGCGTCGGCCAGCCGGTGCGGCGACTCGAAGAAGACCATCGTCCGCCGCTCGTCGGCCAGCCCCGCGAAGCGCGCCCGCCGCTCCCCCGCCTTGCGTGGCAGGAAGCCCTCGAAGCAGAACCGGTCGACCGGCAGCCCGGAGACCGCCAGGGCCGTCGTGACCGCGGAGGGTCCGGGTACCGACGTCACGGCGATCCCGGCGTCGATCGCCGCGCGCACCAGCGTGTACCCGGGGTCGGACACCGAGGGCATGCCGGCATCGGTGAGGAGCAGCACGGTCGCGCCGTCGGCCAGCGCGCTCATCAGCCCGGGCAGCCGCGCCTGCTCCACCGACTCGTGGAAGGTCACCACCCGCCCGGCGAAGGTGACGCCGAGGTCCGAGGCCAGCCGGTGCAGACGCCGGGTGTCCTCCACGGCCAGCACGTCGGCGGTCTCCATCACCGACCGCAGCCGCGGACCGACGTCGCCGGGCTGCCCCAGGGGCGCCCCGCCCAGTACCAGCCGTCCACTCACCTCCGCAGCCTGTCACGGCCGGTGCGGCAGGCCCGCCTGCAGGGGCCCGGCGCGAGCTCGCGAGTGGTGGGGGGCAGGGCGGGTCCTTTCACTACCCTGACCAGCATGGCCGTGCTGGCACCCGAGCAGGAGGAGTGGCAGCCGGACCAGCCGCTCCCCCAGCCGGGCCGCCGCCGCGTGCTGCCGCGACGGCGACGGGGCGGCACACCGCCGCTGCCCGCGGACGACCGGTTGTCCTGGCTGCTCACGGCGGTGCTCGGCGTGCTGACGCTGGTCGGCCGGCTGGTCGGCATCGGCTATCCGCGGGAGCTGATCTTCGACGAGGCCTACTACCCGCCGCAGGCCGCGGACCTGCTCCGCTGGGGCTTCGAGTACAACCGCGGCTACACGTTCATCGTCCATCCGCCGCTCGGGAAGTGGCTGATCGCCTCCGGGCAGGCGTTGTTCGGCAACGACTCCTTCGGCTGGCGGTTCCCGAGCGCGGTGGCCGGCACGATCGCCGTCGTCGTCCTCGTGCGGCTGGCGCGTCGGCTGACCGGCTCGACCTTCCTCGGGCTGGTGGCCGGGCTGCTCCTGGCCCTCGACGGCTTCTCCTTCACCCTGTCGCGGATCGGCCTGCTCGACGTCTTCCTGCAGGTCTTCGTCCTCTCGGCGGTGGCCTGCCTGGTGGTCGACCGGGACCGGGTGCGGGCCCGCATCCGCGACGCCGGCGACCGGGCGGCCAGCGGGTTCCGGTTGGGCCCGCGCGGCTGGCGCATCGCCGCCGGGTTCCTGTTCGGCTGTGCCTGCGCGGTGAAGTGGAGCGGCATCTGGTTCCTGGTCTTCTTCGCCGTCGCCTCGCTGCTCTGGGACCGGGCCGCCTGGCGGGACGCCGGTACGCCCCGGCCGACCCGACAAGCCGCTCGCTACGGACTGCCCGGAGCGGTGTGGGCGCTGGGCGCGGTCCCGGTGCTGACCTACCTCGCCAGCTTCACCGGCTGGTTCCTCGGGGAGACCTCGCAGGGCAAGGCCTGGGCCCAGCAGAACCCGGACACCGCCTTTCCCTTCGTCCCCGATGCGCTGCGCTCGCTGTGGCACCAGCACGCCGAGTGGCTGCGCTTCCACAGCGGACTGTCGGCGCCGCACCCGTGGGAGTCCGAGCCGTGGTCGTGGCTGGTGAACGGCCGGCCGATCCTGCTGTGGAACCCGCAGGGGCTGACCGACGACGCCGGCGAGCCCGTGGTGCGCTACATCCTGATGGTCGGCACGCCGACCCTCTGGTTCCTCTTCGTGCCGGCGATGGTGTGGCTGGGCTGGCGCAGCCTGGTCCGCCGCGACGCCGCCGCCGGGGTGGCCGTCACGGCGATCGCCGCGGGCTGGCTGACCTGGCTGGCGAACACCGACCGGACGATGTTCATCTTCTACCTGGCGCCGGCGCTGCCCTTCCTCGTGCTGGCCGTGACCCTGCTGCTGCAGGACGTCCTCGGCCCGCCCGGCAGCGGGACGCGGCGCACCGTCGGCCTCGCCGCGGTCTGCCTCTACGTGGCCCTCGTCGCGGTCACGTTCGTGTACTTCCTGCCGGTGCTCACCGGAGAACCGCTCAGCAACGCGGAGTGGCTGCGGCGGATGTGGTTCCCCTCCTGGTTCTGACCGCACGCTGCGTTCTGACCGCGGTCCGTGGTGCGGGTCAGCCCGGCAGAACCGCTCGCTCGGGACCGGTCCTCGCCAGGCGCTGAGGACACCGGGGCCGACCGTCGCCGGACGGCCCCGGTCTCGCTCAGTAGCGGCGGTCGACCACCCGGCCGGTGGCGGCCGTCCAGGTGATGTAGCCGCGCTCGAAGTTGGTCCGCCGGCCACCGGCGACGCTGAACTCGTCGCTGGTCGGGAAGCCGAGGTAGGACTGCTCCCAGCCCAGCGCGGCCCAGCGCGCGCGGATCGCGCCACGCACCTCGTGGGCCCCCGTCCCGGGCGTCCAGTACACCGAGCCGCCCTCGAAGTGGTTGAACCGCCCCACACCGCCGGGGGTGGGCCACTCGCTGGTCGTCGGGAAGCCCAGGTGGCCCTGCTCGTAGCGGTGCTGGCCCCACTTCGCGTGGATGGCGCCGTGGACGCTGTGCGCACCCACCCCCGGCAGCCAGTAGATGCCGCCGTTCTCGAAGTTGTTGAAGCGTCCGCGCATACCGGGAGTGGGCCACTCGTCGCTGCGCGGGTAGCCGTGGACGCTCCGCTCGAAGCCCATGCTCCGCCAGAGGCGGAAGATCGCGCCGTGCACCTCGTGGGCCCCGGTCGTGGGCGTCCAGTAGAAGTGCGCATCCTCCTTCGTGAACGCGTTGAGGCGGCCCCGCCCGTCCGGCGTCCGCAGCTCGTCGGTCCGCGGCGCACCCCATCTGCCTTCCGCCCCGGTGCGGTCGAAGGCCCCGAAGATGGAGCCGTGCACCTCGTGCGCGCCGTGCTCGGGGGTCCAGTACATCCGCCCGCCGGTGTAGTCCCGGGCGCGCAGCGTGGTGTCCCCGCGTTCGGCGGCGACGGGCGCACCCAGCACGGCCCGCACGGCCGCGTCCGAGGAGTACCGCGCGTCGATCGGGGTGACGTACTGCGCGCGCAGGGTCAGGTCGGCGTCGGGCATGACCACCAGCCGCTCACGCGGCTGCCCGTCGCTCCACCCGGCGAAGAACGCGACGCCGTCGCCGGCCACCGCGGGGGCGCTCACCGAGACGCGCGCACCGGCCGTCACCTCGACCGAGGCGCGCGGCACACCGTTGACGGTGACCGGGCTCGGCGGGGTGGAGACGACGGTGAGCGTCCGCAGCTGCGGCAGGGCGATGAAGATCTGCTCGGCCCGGACGCCGGCGCGGTCGACGGCGGTCGCGGTGATCTGCAGCCGGGTGTCGTCGCCGTGGTCCTCGAAGGGGACGTCGTACACGTCCCCGGTGAAGGAGATCCCCGGGTGGTCGTGGCAGTAGCCGCCGCTGCAGTGGACGAGGACGACGCTCCAGGTCACCGGGAGCGGCCCGTCCTCGGCGTCGACCGCCGACGCGGACAGGCGGACCCGCTCGCCCACGACGTACCGCTCGCTGCTCGGTGGTGCGGTGAGCGAGAGCGCCGGTACGCGGTTGCCGGGCACCACCGTCAGCGTGGCGGTGCCCGTCGCCCCCATGGAATCGGTGACCGTCAACCGGGCGGTCACCGGCGCGGTGCTCGTCCCCTCGTAGGTGTGGGTCACCCGCACACCGGTCACCCGGCGGCCGTCGCCGAAGTCCCAGGCGAAGGTGAGGGCGTCGCCGTCGAGGTCGAAGGACCGGCTCGCGTCGAAGGTGAAGGAGCGCGCGGACGCCGGATCGTTGGTGATGACCGCCTCCGCCGTCGGCGGGCGGTTGCCGGCGGCGTGCACCAGGCGCTTGAGCCGGGAGCTCCCGATGTCGGCGTAGACGATGTCGCCGTTCTCGGCTGCGCCGAACTTGACCGGCAGTCCGTTCTGGACGCCGAACCCGCCGGCCTCGGGCTGGCGCACGAGCCGGCCCTGGTCGTCGTAGCGCAGGGTGTACACCCGCTGGGAGGCGTAGTCGCCGAAGAAGTAGGCCCCCCGGTACTGCTCGGGGTAGGCCGACCCGGTGTAGACGATGCCCCCGGTCACGCTCGTGCCCATCGGCCCGTGCGGATAGGCGTAGAGCGGTGCGGTGTTGGTCTTCCCGGCACAGCCGGGCAGGTCGCGGTATCCCGGGGTCGGGCCGTCCCCCTCCCAGCAGGGCCAGCCGTAGCTGGCGCCGGGCCGGACGAGGTTGATCTCCTCCCAGGTGTTCCAGCCGACGTCACCCACCAGCGGCGCGCCGGTGGCCGGGTCGAGGCTCACGCGGAAGGGGCTGCGGAACCCGCTGGCGTACACCCGGCTGCGCCAGGACGACGGCGCCGCGGCGTCGTAGAAGGGGTTGCTCGCCACGCCACGGCCGTCGGGCGTGACGTGGAGCAGCTTCCCGTACCCGGTGTCGACGTCGAGCGAGCGCAGCGCGGCCGGGTCGACGAACCGGAAGTCGGCGGCGTCGCCCATGGTCACCCAGAGGGTGCCGTCAGGAGCGGCCACGATGCCGGTGATGGTGTGGACGTCGGACCCGATCGGCAGGTCCCAGATGACCCGCTCCGGCGCCAGCGAGGTGGGCGTGGCCCCCTGGACGGCGGCTGCGCTCAGCCGCATCGTCCACTGGTTGTTCACCATCAGCGTGCGGGCGAGGTAGATGACCTTGGACGTCGCGTAGTCGTGCGCCACCGCGATGCCGTTGAGGCCGAGGTCCTGGACGGTGACCACGGGGAGGTGGGCCAGCGTCCGGACCGTCCCGCCGTCGGCGGAGACCCAGGCGACCCGGCCGTTCTTGCCGGTCGTGAAGTAGCTGCCGTCGGGTGCGTAGGCGAAGTCGGTCAGCAACTCGCTCTGGCCGCTGGGCATGTCCCGGACGGCGAACCCCGGCGGCAGCGAGGGCGCAGCCTGGCCGGCTCCCGGCGTCACGACGAGACCTGCCGCGACCAGCGCGGCCACGATCGCCGCGCGCACCACGGCGGCATACCCGCCCTGACCTCGGCGTTTACGCGCCGCATTGCCCCTGATCACGGAGGGATGGGTATCACCTGGACGAACCGCCCACAATCAGAATCCGGACGTGACGGTCTCGGAGAGCGCCACGGCCTCCACATCCCCGAGCGTCGTCACGGAGGGTGTCGGGCTGGCGGCAGGCACAGGCGGTGGACAGGGCCCGGACGCACGAACGCCGCCGGGCGGATGCCCGACGGCGAACGTGGCCTGCTGGGTGGAGCTGAGGGGAGTTGAACCCCTGACCCCCTCGATGCGAACGAGGTGCGCTACCGGACTGCGCCACAGCCCCTTCTGGCCCGACCTTACCGTGCTCTGCTCACGTCGCCACCACCGGGTGGCCCTCCTGCAGGGGCCCGCCGCCGGCCCCGTCCCGAGGCTCGCCCCGAGCGTGCGAGGGGTGAGGAGGACGGGGTCCTTCTCCGGCGGGGGGCAGGAGGGTCCTCTTTCAGAGGTTGGCGACCCGGCGCGGCTCGTACTCGTCGATGTCGGCGAAACCGATGTCGTCGTCGTCCAGGCCGACCACGGCGCTGTGCTGCCAGCCGGCGGGAGCCGGCGTGCGTGCGGTCACCACGCGGCCCCGGAACTGGGCCACCGGCGCCAGGGGCACGCTGGGGTGCGGCAGGCCGGGCAGGGCCTGGGCGGCGACGGTCTCGTGGACCTCCGGCGCCGGCCGCGGTGCGGGTGCACTGCGCGGCTCGGGGAGGACCGCCGGGCGCAGCGCCTCGCGGGCGGCGGCACGGGCGGCCCGGCGGGCGGCCAGCCGCTCGCGGCGGGCCACCTTGCGGAGCACCAGCACGTACCCGACGACGGCGACGTCCAGGACGAGCTGGGCGACCCACAGCCAGGAGCTGTACGCCACGGCGCCGACCAGGGCGAGGACGGCGAGCGCAGCCAGTCCGCCGAGGGTGCGACGGCGCAGCGCGTGCACGTCGACCTTCAGCTCACCGCTGGTGAACAGCGCCTCGCGGTCGATGGACACCCGCTCGGTCTCGGCGTGCACCACGGGGCTCGCTGCCCGACGCCGCTGCAGCGTCCGACCCGAGTCGGCACGCGCCGTCCGGTCGTCCTGCGCGTCGCCGCGGGTCACCACCATGGGCACGAGCACGACGAACCAGAGGACGACCAGAGCAGCCAAGAGCACGCCTGATCCCATTTCGAACACCACCCGTCACATGAGTCACTCGCGAGGGGGAGGTTAGGCAGACAGCCCACTCGAACGAGGGAGGCGCGCGGCGTGTCGCTGATCAGTCGTGTGACTGGTGTGACGAGCAGTCGGCGTGTCGACACAGGAGAGCCGCTGGCCGATCCGGCACCGTGCTAGCGCGCCGGGTCACAACCCGGCTCCGTCCTGCCAGCGGGCCAGCGCGCCCCGCGGCAGGTCGTCGTCCAGCAGCGCGTACGCCAGGTGGTCGCGCCACTCCCCGTCGATGTCCAGGTAGCGGCGCAGCACGCCCTCCTGGACGAAGCCCAGGCGCTCCACCAGACGCCGGCTCGGCTGGTTCTCCGGGCGGATGTCGGCCTGCAGCCGGTGCAGTCCCATCTCGCCGAAGGCGTGGTCGCACACGAGGGCGACGGCGAGGGACGCCATGCCCCGCCCGGCGGCCCCGCGGTCGATCCAGTAGCCCAGCCAGCCCGACCGCAGCGCCCCTCGCACGACGTTGTCCACGGTCACCTGGCCGGCGAGCCGACCCTCGACGCGAATCGCGAGCGGCACCGTGACCCCCGTGCGCGCCCGCCGCGCCAGCGCCCGCCGCATGGCACGGTAGGCCGCCGGGTCGTGCCGCGCCGCCCAGGGCTGCGCGGCGGTGGGCTCCCACGGCCGCAGCCAGTCCTCGTTGGCCGTCCGGAGCCGGCTCCACTCCACGGCGTCCCGGCGGCGCAGCGGGTGCAGCTCCACCGGCCCCCAGCTCAGCCGGGCCGGCCAGCCGGGGTGCGGTGCGGGTTCCAGCTCAGCCGCCGAGCAGGAGCGGCATGACGGTGACGAGGGCCCCGGCGGCCACCTCGGTGACGTCCTCGTCGACGACGATGAGGCAGTTGGCCCGTGCCATGCGGGCCAGCAGTGCCTCGGTGCCGGTGCCCACCGGTTCGACGACGTAGCCGCCGTCGGGGTGGCGCATGACCGTCCCGTGCAGGTACTGGCGGTAGCCGAGCGGCGAGACCAGGGACTGGCCGGCGACCGCCTGGACGGTGCGGCGGAAGAGCTGGCGCTTGCCCAGCATCAGCCGGATCGCCGGGCGGACGAACACCTCGAAGGCCACCAACGCGGCCACCGGCTCGCCGGGGACGCAGATGACCGGCACCTGGTCCCGGCCCAGCCGGCCGAACCCCTGGACGGGACCGGGGTGCATGGTCACCTGACGGAACTGCATCTGGCCCAGCTCCCCCAGCACCTCCTGGACCATGTCGAAGCCGCCAGGGGCGAAGGTGCCCGCGATGAGCACCAGGTCGCTGCGCAGCAGCTGGCTCTCGAGCACCTCGGTCAGCCGGCGCCGGTCGGTCGGCAGGATCCCCGACCGGTAGGCCTCGGCGCCGGCGTCCCGGGCGGCCGCGGCCAGGGCGTAGCTGTTCACGTCGACGACCTGGCCCGGGGCCGGTGAGGTGCCGACGTCGACCAGTTCGGTGCCGGCGCAGAGCACGGCGATCCGGGGCCGCGGTCGCACCAGCACGCGCTCGCGGCCGACCGCGGCCAGCAGGCTGATCTGGGCCGGGCCGATGGGCGTCCCCACCTGGACGGCGGGATCGCCGGGAGCGACGTCGTCGCCGGTGCGGCGCACGTAACCGCCGGCGGGCGGGCCGGCCAGGACGTTCACGTGCACCGCGCCCTGGTCGGTCCAGACCGCCGGGACGACGACGTCGGCGCCGGTGGGCAGCATCGCGCCCGCCGACACCTTGAAGGCCAGGCCCGGACCGATCGACGACGGGACGCCGGCGCCCGCGACGCCCTCGCCCACGACCGCCAGGGCGACCGGTGCGGCGGGCCGTGCGCCCGCGACGTCCTCGGCCCTGACGGCGTACCCGTCGAGGGCCGCCTGGTCGAAGGCCGGCAGCGCGCGCTGGCTGATGACCTCCTCGGCGCAGAGCAGGCCCTGGGCGTCCAGCACCGCGAGCTCGATCGGGTCGGGCTGGGGAACGCTGCTCAGGATCTCGTCGAGGTGCCGCTCCACGGTGCAGATGATCGACAGCGGCACGGACTCCGCCGGGGGCAGCGGGACCGCGCCCTCCACCACCGACCGCGGGGTGGGCAGCGGCGGCGTCATCGGCATGGCGACCTGCGCGGTGTCCCGGTACGCCCCGCCCGTTCCGTCCGTGCCGTCCTGTTCGCCGGTCATCCCCACCACCACCGTTCTGCCGTGCCGTCCGCCGTTCGGCGGCACCGGCCCGCGTGGCTCCTCCGGCCCCGATCGGGAGCCGGCGCGACGCCCCGCGGCCCGATGGTGCCCCCGCGGGGCCCGCTCAGGACGACGACGCGCCCTCGGCGGGCAGCTCGTTGACGAACTCGTGCAGCCAGGCGCGCAGCGGAGGGCCGAGATCGTCGCGCTCGGAGGCCAGCCGGATGACCGCCTTGAGGTAGTCCAGCTTGTCGCCGGTGTCGTACCGGCGGCCGCTGAAGACCACGCCGTGGACGGGATCGCCGCGCTCGACCAGCGTGGCCAGCGCGTCGGTCAGCTGGATCTCCCCGCCCCGGCCCGGCTGCGTCTCGCGCAGCACGTCGAAGACCTCCGGCGCCAGCACGTAGCGGCCGATGATGGCCAGGCTGCTCGGGGCCTCGTCGATCGGGGGCTTCTCGACCAGGCCGGTGACGGCGACGACGTCGCCGCCGTCGGTGCTCGGGGCGACGGCGACCGCCCCGTACTTGTCGATGTTCTCCATGCCCACGTCGAGCAGGGCGATGACCGACCCGCCGTGCTCGGCCTGCACCGCGAGCATCTGCTCCAGCAGGTGGTCGCGGGCGTCGATCAGGTCGTCGCCCAGCAGGACGGCGAACGGCTCGTCCCCGACGAACGCGGCCGCCTGCAGGACGGCGTGGCCGAGCCCCTTGGCCTCGCCCTGCCGGACGAAGTGCACCTGGGCGATGTCGGTCGAGGAGCGGACGGCCTCCAGACGGCCGGCGTCGCCCTTCTTCTCCAGCGCCGCCTCCAGCTCGGGGGTGCTGTCGAAGAAGTCCTCGATGGCGCCCTTGTTCCGGCCGGTCACCATGAGCACCTCGGGCAGGCCGGCGCGGGCGGCCTCCTCGACGATGTACTGGAGGGCCGGCCGGTCCACCACCGGCAACAGTTCCTTCGGCACGGCCTTGGTGGCCGGCAGGAACCGCGTGCCCATCCCCGCCACGGGGATGACGGCCTTCCGTGCAGATCGTGCGCCCGGGCTCGTCATGGCCGCAGCCTAACTAGCCTGCCGGGATGACTCCTGGCCGAGACGCGGTCGCCGCCAAGTCGGCGCTCCGCGAGCAGCACCTCTCGGCGCGCCGGGCGCGACCGGCGGCCGACCGCGCGGCGGCGGCCGCGGCGGTCGCCACGGTCCTGCTCGAGGAACTGGCGGGGGTCCGGACGGTCGCCGCCTACGTACCGGAGGAGACCGAGCCGGGGTACGGCCGGCTGCCGGCGGTGCTCGGCCGCCTGGGCGCGCGCGTCCTGCTGCCGGTGGTCGCGCCGCACGGGCGGGAGCTGGCGTGGGCCGTCGACTCCGGCCGGCTGGCCCCGGGGCGCTTCGGACTCCTGGAACCGGTGGGCCCGCGGCTGGGCGCGGCGGCGGTGGGGACGGCGGAGGTCGTCGTCGTCCCGGCACTGGCGGCGTCGCGGGACGGGGTGCGGCTGGGCCGCGGCGGCGGCTACTACGACCGGGCGCTGTTGCTCACCCAGCCGGGTGCGCTCCTGGTGGCCGTCGTGTACGACGACGAGTTCGTCGACGCGCTGCCCGCTGAGCCGCACGACCAGCGAGTCGGCGCCGTGGTGACCCCCTCCGGCGGCTGGCAGGCGCTCTCCGCCGGTCGCTGAGAGACAGCGCCCCGAGCCCGGCATCGGCGGGTGCTGCCCTTCGTCGCCGCGTTCCTGCATCCGACCTGCCGGTTGTCGCTCACCGCGCACCGCCACGGTGCTCGCGCTGGCGGCCTCGGTCCTGAGTGCGGCCGACCGGGAACCGGCGCGGATCACGACGCCGCACCGGTCGGGCGGTCAGCCCCTGGGACGGAAGAGGAAGTTGTTGACGTAACCGCCGGAGATGACCATGTTGGTGAGCAGCCCCCGGCTGCGCACCGCCTGGGCCATGGAGCGCTGGTCGCGCTCGACATCGAACTCCGAGAACGGCACCCAACGGCGCCGGCGCAGGAAGCTCGTGGAGTAACCGAGCCCTTCGACCAACGCCACGACCTCGTCGACATTGGTCGGCCGGTCGTCATGGGCTTCGACCTCGACCAACAGCACCGGGCGGTGAGTGTTGATGGTGTCGAGCGCTCCCTTCAAGACTTGCGCCTCATGACCTTCGACGTCGATCTTGATGAAGCCGATGGCGTCGGGAAGGTCGACGCTGTCCAACGTCCGCAGCTGAACTGTCAGACCCATGGGATCGGCGAACCCTGGTGTGTGCAGGGTGGAACGGCCTTCACTGCCAGGCCCTCCGGAAGGCACATGCAGCAGGGCCTCTCCTGCTGCCTCGGACAGGGCGACGTTGTGCACCGTCACGTTGGCCGCGCTGACCGACTGCAGGAACTGCGCGACGTGCGGTACCGGCTCGAAGGTGTGTACCGCCGTCGCGCGACGGGAGAGCCAGTACGTCCACGGTCCCCACCAGCCGCCGACGTCCACCGCGGCTTTGTCGGCCGCGACGAAGTCGCGCAGCCGACGCAGCTCGCCCTCGGACATCCGGTATTGCATGGCGATCAGGCGATGCCGCGTTGCGGGCGGCAAGACTGCGAAAGCGGAAGTGAGGGCGCTCATGGCAACTCCGGGTCGCAGTCGCTACGCCCTGTGCGGGCCAATCACGCGTGACCGTACCGCGCCTTCCGCTTGCCGAATGAGGACAGGTAGCCCGTTGGAGCTGTCCATCGACACCAGTCGAGGACTTCGGGTAGCGAGGGCGCCGGAGCCACAGCGCCTGCATCACGAGGGTGCGGTCTGCCAGAGCAACTGTCGACGGTGCGGCTCATCGCCGTCGTGATCGTCCTCGTCCTCGCGTTGCAGGGAGGCCGGCACGACCGACCACGTCGGCGATGCGGCCATGAGGTTCGGGCCGCCGCTGGAAGCTGGGAGGGCTGGCGGAGCGCGAGCGAATCGGCGCGTGTGTGGCTGGGACGAACGCTGTCGCAGGCGCTCCTGATCGACGTCGACAACGCCACGCTCCGTCTGCTGCGGCATCCTGGCCAACTGGTGCCTCGCCCGGACGGCGGGACGGTGACCCCCACCCGCCGCGACCTCGTGGCTCCCCCCGGAGCCGGGCGCGTCAGACTGGTAGCTCCGCGCCTGGCCGATCGAGGGAGACATGAGCCGCACTGATGCCCGCGCACTGCGCGACCTCGTGCTCGACCCGGGCTCGTGGCGGTCCTGGGACTCCCCCATCCCGGTGCGGGACGTCCCGGAGGAGTACGCGCAGGAGCTGGCCCGCGCGGCGGAGAAGACCCGCCAGGACGAGTCGATCATCACCGGCGAGGGGTTGCTCCGTGGCCGCCGCGTCGCCGTGGTCGCCGGGGAGTTCGGCTTCCTCGCGGGCTCCATCGGGGTCGCCGCCGCCGACCGGCTGATCGCGGCCGTCGAGCGGGCGACCGACGAAGGGCTGCCGCTGCTGGCCGCCCCGGTGTCCGGTGGCACCCGCATGCAGGAGGGCACCGTCGCCTTCCTGCAGATGATCGGCATCACCGCGGCGATCGCGCGGCACAAGCAGGCCGGTCTCCCCTACCTGGTCTACCTGCGCAACCCCACCTTCGGCGGGGTCCTGGCCTCCTGGGGCTCGCTCGGGCACGTGACCATCGCCGAGCCGGGCGCCTCGATCGGGTTCCTCGGCCCGCGGGTGTTCGAGGCCCTGTACGGGGAGCCGTTCCCCGACGGCGTGCAGACGGCGGAGAACATGGCCGAGCACGGGCTCATCGACGCCGTCGTCCCGCACGACGAGATCGCCGAGGTCGCCGACCGGGCCCTGCGCGTGCTCGCGGCCCGGCAGACCTGGCACGTCGACGTCGCCTCCGCCGGGCGGCCCGGCCCGGAGGACGACGCCGACGCCGGCGACACCCGCACGGCGTGGGAGGTGGTGACCGCGTCGCGGCGGGCCGACCGCCCGGGCGTGCGCCGGCTGCTGCGCGCCGCGGCCACCGACGTCGTCGGCCTGTCCGGCACCGGGGCCGGGGAGAAGGACCCGGGCCTGCTGCTGGCCCTGGCCCGGTTCGGCGGGGCGCCCTGCGTGGTGCTGGGGCAGGACCGGCGCGGCCAGTCGACGGCGGCGCCCCTGGGGCCGGCCGCACTGCGCGAGGCGCGGCGCGGCATGCACCTGGCCCAGGAACTGCGGCTGCCGCTGGTGACGCTGATCGACACCCCCGGCGCCGCGCTGTCCCGGGAGGCCGAGGAGGGCGGGCTGGCCGGCGAGATCGCCCGCTGCCTGCAGGACCTGGTGATGCTGCAGGCGCCGACGCTGGCCGTGCTGCTCGGGCAGGGCACCGGCGGTGGCGCGCTGGCGCTCGTGCCGGCCGACCGGGTGCTCGCCGCGGCCAACGGCTGGCTCGGGCCGCTGCCGCCGGAGGGTGCCTCGGCGATCGTGCACCGCGACACCGACCACGCCGGCGAGATGGCCGCGCACCAGGGCGTGCGGGCCACCGATCTGCGCCGGGCGGGGATCGTCGACCGCGTCGTCCCCGAGCGCCCGGACGCCGCCGACGAGCCGACCGAGTTCTGCCTGCGGCTGGGACGGGTGCTGGGCGAGGAGCTCGCCGGGCTGCTCGGCCGCGACGACACCGAGCGCTTCCGCACCCGGCTGCACCGGTACCGCCACCTGGGCCGCTGATCACTCGTCCGACGCGACGATCAGGTGACCTGATCGTGGCGCCTCCTCCCTCACGGTGGACGGTGAGGGAGGACGCCCGGAGGTGAGGGAGGACGACGACGGTGCAGGCTCAGCGCGGGAGCTCGTCGCCCTCCTGGAAGCGCAGGCTGCGGTCGGGGTCGAGCCGGTCCAGCACCGCGCGGAACGCATCACCCAGCACGCGGGTCTGCTCGCCGGTGAGCGGGGCGAACAGCGCCTCCCGGACGGCGTCGACATGGCCGGGGGCCAGCTTCTGGACGACATCCCAGCCAGCGTCGGTGAGGACGGCGAGGTTGCCGCGGCCGTCCTCGGCCGGGCGCTGCCGCCGCACCCAGCCCCGCTCCTCGAGCCGGGCCACCGTGTGCGAGAGCCGGCTCTGCGACTGGTTCGACCGGCGGGCCAGGTCGCTCATCCGCCGGCTGCGGTCGGGCGCCTCGGAGAGCATCGCGAGCACGATGTAGGCGGCGTGGCTGATGCCGGCGTCGCGCTGCAGCTGGGCGTCCAGGGCGCGGGGCAGCAGCTCCGACACCGAGAGCCAGGCCCGCCAGGTCTGCTGCTGGTCCTCGTCGAGCCACCGCTGCGCCACGGCGGAGACCGTACTGGCCACCCGCGCGCACCCACCACGGTCACGGGCGGGGGTTCACCCGGGTCCAGCCGCGTTCGTCGCGGCGCCCGCCCAGCGCGGCCCGGCACCGCCGGCAGACCGCCTGCACCTCCTCCGCGTGCCGGCCGCTCTCCGGCTGGACGTCGGCCCAGCCGACGTGCGGGAAGCGGCGCAGCCCCGACCTGTGCAGGGACAGCCCGCACACCGTCTCGTTGCGCCCCTGCTGCCAGCCGTGCACCTCACCGGCCGGGTACCGGATGCCGTCCTCGGGGTCGACCCACTGGTCCGCTGCCGCCACCGCCGCGCTCGCTGCCACGGGAGGACCGTTACCCGGCCCCCCCGGTCTCACCGCGCGTCAGTCGTTGCAGCGCTCGATCAGCACGTACGAGGGGTCGCCGGCGACCCCGAGCGCGTTCAGGCTGCCCCCACCAGCCGCCTCGGCTATCACGCGCGGCTCCTCGTCGTCCCCGACGAGCCCCTCGCTGGTGAAGCCGGTGGTGTCGGTGAACTGCTCCAGGTAGCCGCGCATGACCGGCATGAGCTCGCCCGTCACCTCGAGCACCGCGACGTATCCACCGGTCGTGCATCCGGACGGGAGCGGGTCGGTGACCAGCTCGCTGCCCTCCACGATGTGGAGGGGCGGAACATCCGTCGATGGCGCCAGATCGGGCGCGAGCTCGTCGTCCGTGGGCGACGCCACCGGGCCCTCCGCCGCGAGAGCGGGCCGCTCCGGGACCTCGTTCGAGTGCTGGTCGGTCTCGAGGACGATGTAGCCCGTGCCGTCCGCTTCGCCCAGGCCCCGCACGGACAGCACGGACACCTCCGACTCGGACATCTCCAGGCCCGACGCCGCGCACTCGGTCCGGAACCTGCCCTCGACCGGGTCGTCCTCGGTCGCGTCGTCCCCCACGATCTGGTCGTCCTCCCCGTCGTCGGGGCCGCTGCACTCCGCATCCACGCCGCCGCCCTCGGAGCCCACCGGGTAGCCCAGCTCCTCGGCCTGCCGGACGTACCCCTCGAAGACGCGCGGCAGGTCGCCGTCGACACGGAGGACCGCCAGTTGACCCGCTGCGCCGCGGGGGAACACCGCACCGACCAGGCCCGACCCCGGCTCGATCTCGAACCCGTCGGCGAGCGCCCCGCTGGTGCGCACGACCTCCTCGGGCGATCCGGAGCACCCGGCGAGGGCCAGCACGAGGGCCGCTCCCACGATCAGTTCCCGGGCGGCACGGGCACCGCGTGAGGTGGCGCCGCTGACCTGGTCGCTACGTCGCATGCGCGGATCACACCGCAGAACGGCACCGCCGTCCACCGGCTCGCCGGGCTTCCCCGCCGTGGACGGCACGCGCGCCGACGACGGTGCGTGGACGCACGGCCACCGGATGGCGCATCATTGGCAGTCGCCGGGCGAGAGTGCCAGCCCCGGCACCGACCTCCGCTCGACCAGGGAGCCCAGCACCGTGCCCACGTACCAGTACGCCTGCACCAACCCCGAGGGGAAGCACGAGTTCGAGGTCGTGCAGTCGTTCACCGACGCCGCGCTGACCGAGTGCCGCGAGTGCGGTGCGCCGGTGCGCAAGGTCTACGGCTCCGTCGGCGTCGTCTTCAAGGGCTCGGGTTTCTACCGGACCGACAGCCGCAAGGCCTCGTCGGCCTCGGAGACCGCGTCCTCCAGCTCCTCGTCGTCGGACAGCTCCTCGTCGGCCGGTTCCACCCCGGCGACACCGGCCGCGAGCAAGCCCGCCACGACCTCCGGCAGCGGGGCCAAGGCCGCCGACTGACCCGGCCCCGTCCACAACCGGCGGGTCCGTCCACATCTGGTCCGCCGCTCCCCCGCTGGCGTGCCGGCCGGGGAAGGCTCGGGACATGCGCTTCCGCCGCCCCCGCTCCCCGGCCGCCCTTGCCCGGCGGGTCGCCGCCGCCGTGCTGGCCGCGGTCGCGCTGGTGCTCGCGCTGCGTCCGGGGCCACCGGCGGGCGCGGCGGCACCGGAAGCGCAACCGGTGGTGGTCGCGGCACGGTCGCTGGACGCCGGCCGGCCGCTGGGCGAGGACGACCTGGCCCTGGCCCGCTACCCGCCCGGCACGGCCCCCGCCGGTGTGGTCGCCGAGCCCGGCCTGCTGGTGGGCCGGGTGCTCGCCGGCCCGATCGGTGCGGGCGAGCCGCTCACGGGTACCCGGCTGGTCGGGCCTGGTCTCACCACGCTGCTGCCGCAGGGGCAGGTGGCAGCCCCCGTCCGGCTCGCCGACCTGGCCGTGGCCGCGCTCGTGCGCACCGGCGACCGGGTCGACGTGCTGGCCACCGGTCCCGGCGCCGTCGAGGCCGAGACCCTGGCATCGGGAGTGCGCGTCCTGGCCGCCGGTGGATCGGGTGAGGACCCGACGGCGGGACTCCTGCTGGTGGCCGTCGACGCCGGCACGGCGGCCCGGCTGGCCGCGGCGGCGACCAGCGCGACGCTCACGGTGAGCCTCCCGCCACCCTGATCCGTCGCGGCTCCCGCGGGCAGCCCCCGCAGCGCTGTTGGATGGCGCCCATGATCAAGGGCTTCAAGGACTTCCTGCTCCGCGGCAACGTCATCGACCTGGCCGTCGCCGTCGTCATCGGCGCCGCCTTCACCGCGCTGGTCGGCTCTTTCACCACCTCCTTCCTCGAGCCGCTCATCGGGCTCGTAAGCGGCGGCGGCGTCGACGGCGGCATCTACAAGGTGGACGAGCAGGAGTTCACCTGGGGCAGCTTCGTCAATGAGCTCATCACCTTCGTGCTGACCGCCGCGGTCCTCTACTTCGTGGTGGTCACCCCGATGAAGCGGCTGCTGGAGCGCCGCGCCGCGGGCGAGGAGCCCGGCCCGGTCGTCCCCACCCAGGTCGAGCTGCTCGAGGAGATCCGCGACCTGCTGCGCGCGCAGCAGGTGGGGACCGACCGGAGCGGCCCTCCTGCAGGGTCCCGCCGCGAGCCTGCGAGTGGCGGGGGGCAGGAGGGTCCTTGATCAGTCGCTGCCCCAGTGCGGCGGCCGGTCCTCCAGATAGCGCCGGTCGCTGTCGGAGGGCTCGGCCGCCCGGTCGCCCCAGCCCACGTCGCTGTCGTCGGGCGCCCGGCGCGCGGCTGCGGGCGGCGCGGGAACCGCCGGGGTCTCGTCGGGCAGCGGCTGCCCGAGACCCTCGAGCACCTCCGCCGACGGCAGTGCCGCGAGCACCGCACCCGGGACGGCGAGCTTGCTCCCCCGGGTGCCCGAGCCGACCACCACGAGATCGGCCGCGGCGACGGCGGCGTCGATCAGCACCGGCCACGACGAGGGCAGCCCGACCGGGGTGATGCCGCCGTAGGCCATGCCGCTCTCGGCGACGGCGACGTCCTGGGGGGCGAACGAGGCCTTCCGCGCCCCCAGGTGGCGACGGGCCAGCCCGTTGACGTCGGCGCGCGTGGTGGCCAGGACCAGGCAGGCGGCGAGCGTGGTCTGACCGGCGCGACGGGCCGCCACCACCACGCAGTTCGCCGAGGCCTCCGCCGGCACCCCGTAGGCGTCGGTGAACGCCGCGGTGTCGGCCAGCTCGTCGTCGATCGCGGCGACCCAGGCGGGACCGGTGAGCTGGGACAGGGCAGCGGCGACCGGAGCTCCCAGCAGGTCGGGGTGCTCGGCGGCGGGCAGCCAGGTCAGGGAGCCCAGGACGGGCGGGATCGCGGCCACGCCCCGATCCTGCGCCAGCGCGGATATCGGCTGCACCGCGGGGTCGGCCGGGCCAGGATCATCACCATGATCGGTCAGCTGCACTCCGTCGTGATCGACGCGCCCGACGCCCACGCCCTCGCCGGCTTCTACGCCGACCTGCTCGGGATGGAGGTGAAGGGAGAGCCCGGGGACGAGTGGGTCGTGGTCACCGGCGCCGGCTACCGGATCGCCTTCCAGCAGGCCCCCGACCTGCGCCCGCCGGACTGGCCCGACCCCGAGCGCCCCCAGCAGTTCCACCTGGACGTCCGCGTCGCCGACATCGCCGAGGCCGAGCCGAGGGTGCTCGCCCTGGGCGCTCGCCGGCTGCCCGGTGAGGGCGGCGACTTCCGCGTCTACGCCGACCCGGCCGGCCACCCGTTCTGCCTGGTGTGGGACGCGTGACCGCCGACCAGCCGCCGACCCCGCCGCCCTTCGTGGCCGCGATGGGTTTCCGGACGGAGGAGAAGAGCGGCACCCGGGTGACCGGGCACGCCGTGTTCGGTCCCGATCAGCACACCCCGTGGGGCGTGGTGCACGGCGGCGTCTACTGCGCGATCGTCGAGACCGCGGCCAGCATCGGGGCGAGCGAGGCGGTGCGCGATCAGGGCCAGTTCTCCGTCGGCGTCAACAACAACACCGACTTCATCCGCTCGATGGTCGAGGGGCGCGTGGACGTCGTCGCCGAGCCGGTGCAGCAGGGGCGCACCCAGCAGCTCTGGCAGGTGACACTGACCCGCACCGACGACGGCAAGCTCGTCGCCTGGGGCCAGGTCCGCCTGCAGAACATCCCCCTGCCCGGGAGCTAGGAGACCGCCGCCGGGTCGAGCACGACGCGGAACAGGGCGCGGGGGTCCTGCAGCGTGGCCGGCGGGCGCGCCGCCGAGCGCGGCACCACCCGCTCCCAGCGAGCCGGCCGCCGGTGCGGCAGGAGCTCGCGGCCCTGGAAGAGGTAGTCCCCCACGACCTCGCCCAGCAGCAGCCCGGCGCCGTGCTCGACGGGCAGCGCGACGCGGTCTTCGGGCACCATCTCGTCGAGGAAGGCCGAGAGCTGGCGCAGGTCCTTGGCCGGCCGGCGGCCGGAGATCTCCTTGGACAGGTTCCGCAGCTCGACGGGGTCCAGCCCCGTGGCGTCGACGTCGATGCCCGACTGGGTG
This sequence comes from Blastococcus goldschmidtiae, assembly GCF_031845325.1. Taxonomy (NCBI): domain Bacteria; kingdom Bacillati; phylum Actinomycetota; class Actinomycetes; order Geodermatophilales; family Geodermatophilaceae; genus Blastococcus; species Blastococcus goldschmidtiae. The sequence goes on from NZ_JAVREI010000003.1 coordinate 131,725, forward strand.
CCCAGCCCCACCACGCCGGCGGCCAGGCAGGCGCCCAGCTCGTTGTGCGCCCGCGGCCGCACCACCCACACGCCGACGCCCTCGGGTGCCGGTGACGGCGGCACGTCGTCGGAGCCGGGCCACTTGTACGGCAGGTCGTCGGGATCGCCGGGGAACCGGGGGCGGTAGAAGTCCGGGTCCTTGGCCAGCAGGTTCGACCGGTGCGAGAGGTGCAGCTCCTCGTCGCCGACCCAGCTGGGGAGGAGCCCGGTGGCGGCCGCCTGCTCCTGGGTCATGGACGCGGCGTCGGGGGCGAACTCGGCGATGAGGGTCTCGGTGGTGTCGGCGAAGCCGCGCTCCCGCCAGACGCGCACCATCGCCAGCGAGTAGACGACCAGCCCCGCGGTGTGTCCCCGCCACATGGTGACCACCGGGTGATTGGCCCACCCGTAGTCCGGTAGCTCGAGGGCGCGCAGCACCTGCAGGCACTCCACGCGCTGCTTGCCGAGCCGGGGGTTGTCCAGGTGACGGGCGGACTCGGTGAAGTCGGCGACCGGCAGGAAGGTCTGCATCGTCAGCGGTGCTGCCCCTGCGGCGGCGGGCTCAACCGTCGAGGTGGCGCAGCGCCGTCTCCCAGCGGTCCCTCCGCTCCGCGTCGGACTGCTCCCACCAGGCGGTGCCGCGCTCTCCCAGCCCCGTCTTGGCCAGCTGCACCCGCGCCCGGGCGGCGGCCACCGCGGCGTCGTCCCCCGCCGACCTCGCCGTCCGCACCCCGGACCGGCCGACGCCCAGGTGGTGCAGCAGCCGCTCGCGGACGTCCTCGGGCAACGCCGGGTCCGCGGTCCGCCAGCGCCGTCCGTCGACGACGACGAACCGCCCGTCGTCGGTGCGCTCGACCACGCGGGTCATCCGGCCAGGCGTCCGGCCAGTGCCGGGAGGACCTCCCCGAGCGGGGCGTCGACCCGGACGTCGGCCCTGGCGTCGCCACGGGTGGGGCCGGCGTTGACGATCGCCACCGGCACGCCCAGCGACGCTGCGCGCAGCACGAACCGGTAGCCGCTCATCACGGTCAAGGACGAGCCGAGCACCACGAGGCTGCCGGCCTGCTCCACCAGCGCGAAGCAGTGGTCCACGCGGTCCCGGGGCACCGTCTCCCCGAAGAACACGACGTCGGGCTTGAGCAGGTCCTCGTCGCACGCGAGGCACTCGACCATCACGAAGCCGTCGAGCAGCTCGTCGGGGAGCTCGGCGTCGCCGTCGGGGTTGATTCCGTCGACCCGCGGTCCGAATCCGGGGTTGGCCGCCCGCAGCCGCTCGTCGAGCGCCCCGCGGTCGGCGACGTCGCCGCAGCCCAGGCACACCGTGCGGTCCAGCCCGCCGTGCAGCTCGACGACGTCCGTGGCGCCGCCGGCCTGGTGCAGACCGTCGACGTTCTGCGTGATCAGGCCGCCCAGCAACCCGGCGGCCTGCAGCGCACCCACCGCGCGGTGCCCGTCGTTGGGTCGCGCGTCGCGCATCTGCCGCCAGCCGACGAAGCTGCGCGCCCAGTACCGGTGCCGCCCGCGGGGGTCGCGGGTGAAGGTCTGGTACGTCATCGGCGTGTGCCGGCGCAGGCTCCCGGTGGCGCCGCGGTAGTCCGGGATCCCCGAGTCGGTGGACAGGCCCGCACCGGACAGGACGACGACGTCGCCGTCGGCCACCAGGTCGGCCAGAGCGTCCAGCGGGGTGCCGGTCGCGGCAGCGGACGGAGCGAGGGTCACCGGCCCATGGTCCCCGCGAATCGGGGCCCGCGCCCGGATCAGCCGGCGGCGAGCTCCGCGTCGAGCCTGTGCAGCAGATCGACGTAGACCCGGCCCAGGCCCTTGGGCGCAAAGGTGCGCTCGAAGAAGCCGCCGATGCCGCCGGCGCCGTCCCAGGTCGTGCGCACCTTCACGGTGGATCCGCCGGTGCCCGCGGGCAGCACCGTCCAGGTGGTCACCATCGAGGAGTTCCGGTCGGTCTCCACGAGGGTGCCGAGCGCCGGCTCGGTGACGTCGAGCAGTTGGTCGCGCACCCGCTTGGAGGTCGCGGCGAACCTCCAGTGCACCGTCGTGCCGGCGCCGTGTCCGCCGGTCTCGACGCGGTAGTCGCTGAACTGCACGGGCAGGATCCGCGGACGGACCGTCTCGTAGTCCGCCAGCGCCCGGCTCACCTGCTCGGCGGGTGCGGACATCATTTTCTCGGCGTTGACGACGACCTGGCTCATGCCGCCCATCCTCTCGCGGAGCCGGACGCCGCGGTCACGCGGTCACCACCTCGCGCGGCGGGAACAACCGGCGCAGCACGTCGGACAGCGTGAGCACCCCGACGACGGCGTCGGCGTCCGTGACGACGGCGAGGTGGTTGCGGGTCTCGCGCATCGCCGTGAGCGCGGCGTGCACCGTGGTGTCCGCCGCCAGGCTGAACACCGGCCGGACGAACTCCGCCACGGGCGCCTCGTCGGCCGCGGTGAGGGTGTCGCGGACGTGCACCACACCGTCGATGCGGTTCCCGTCGCGGGTCAGGATGCGCAGGTGGCCGGTGCGTCGGGTGGCCGCGCGCACCTCACCCGCCGTGGCCCCCGAGGGCACGGCCGCCAGCGCCGCGTGGGGGTCGAGGAGCTCCCGCACGGTGAGCTGCTCCAGCTCCAGGACTCCGGAGATCTGCTCGGAGAAGCTGGCGTCCAGCGCGCCGACGTTCGCCGAGTGCTCGACCAGGTGCCGCAGCGCGCCGGGGCTGTGGCCCACGGCGAGCTCCTCGACGGCGTCCACGCCGACCCAGCGCAGCAGCCGGTTCGCCGCCGCGTTCAACCCCCGCAGCAGCGGCCGGAAGACCGCCATGAAGGCGCGCATCGGGACGGCGAGCAGCGTGGCCGAGCGCTCGGGGTGCGCGATCGCCCACGACTTGGGGGCCATCTCGCCCACCACCAGGTGGATAAAGGTGACGACCAGCAGGGCGAGGACGAACCCGACGACGTCGGCAGCGACCAGCGGCAGCCCCCAGTCCTCGAACAGCGGCGTGAGCCAGTGGTGCACCGCCGGCTTGCTGATGGCACCGAGCGCCAGCGTCGCGGCGGTGATGCCGAGCTGCGAGCCGGCCAGCAGGAGGGTGAGCTCCGCGGAGTTCCGCAGCGCGGCCCGCGCGGCACGGCTCGTGGGCGCGGCCTCCTCGAGCCGGTGCCGTTTGGCGGCGAGCGCGGCGAACTCGACCGCCACGAAGAACGCGCTCAGCGCGACGATCACGACCGTGGCGGTGACGACGACCCACGGGTTGTCGGTCATCGGGAGGACTCCTCGGTGGTGGTGGCCGCGTCCTGGGCGGCAGCAGTGCGGTCGGGAAGTTCGAGACGCACGCGCGAGGGCACGTGCCGCTCCACCTCGAGCACCTCGACGCTGAGCAGCCGTACCTCCGGGTCGTCCTCGCGCACGAGGTCGCCCGGGTCCGGCGGGAGTTCGATGGTGAGCCGGGTGCCGGGCCCGGGCAGGGTGCCGGCCGCGGCGATGACGAGTCCGGCGATGGTCTCGTAGTCGCCGCGGGGCAGGTCGACGGCGAGTGCGCGCTCGACCTCGTCCACGTGGACGTCGCCGGGCATCTCCCAGATCCCGTCGCCCTCGACCGGGACGTAGTCGGGGCGCTCCTCGTCGTGCTCGTCGGTGATCTCCCCGACGAGCTCCTCGGCGAGGTCCTCGAGGGTGATCACGCCGGCGAAGCCGCCGTACTCGTCGATGACGCAGGCCATCCTGTCCTCCGTGTCCGAGAGCCGGCGCAGCGCATCGGGCAGCGAGGTGAAGGTGGAGACCACCAGGGAGGGCCGGGCCACGGCGGTCACCGGCGCGTCGTCGGGCGCCGTCGTCGTCAGCAGGTCGACGAGGTGCACCACGCCGACCACGTCACCGGTCGCGGTGTCCAGCACCGGATAGCGGGAGTGGCCCTGCGCCATCAGCTCGCGCAGGTGGCCGATCGTGTCGGTGATCGCGATCGTGCCCACCCGCGGCCGCGGGATCATGGCGTGCTCGACGTCGCGGTTGGGGAAGTCGAGGATGCGGTCGAGCATCATCGACAGCTCCGCGGGCAGGTTCCCGCTCTCCCTGGACTCCTCGAGGATGTGCTCGAGGTCGCGGGCGGTGGCGGCGTGCTCGACGTCGTGCACCGGCTCGATCTTGAGCGCCTTGAGCAGCAGGTTCGACGCCTGGTCGAAGACCCAGATCAGCCAGCCGAACAGCTTGAGGTACAGCACGGTGGAGGTCGCCAGCCACAGCGCGACCGGCTCCGGCTTGGCGATCGCGAGGTTCTTCGGGAACAGCTCCCCGAACAGCATCTGCACCAGCGTGGAGAACAGCAGCGCCAGGACCGCGCCGATGCCGACGCTCACCCCGGCGGGCACGTTCGCACCGCCCAGCAGCGCGCCGAGCGACTCACCGATCAGCGGCTCGGCCACGTAGCCGACGAGCAGCCCGGTCACGGTGATGCCGAGCTGCGCGCCCGAGAGCATGAACGACGTGCGGCGGGTCACGCTCAGCGAGCGTTCGGCAGCCGCGTCACCATCGGCGGCACGGGCGGCCAGCGTCGAGCGGTCGACCGCCATGTAGGCGAACTCCTGGGCCACGAAGTACCCCGTGACGGCGGTGATCGCCAGGACGACCAGCACACCCAGCAGCAGAGACAGGAGTTCCATCACCGGCCACGCACCCCCTCACCGGCGGAGGAAGTCGTGGCCCGGGGACTGTGACTGGTACTCATGTCTCTCTTCGACGAGATGGTGGGCGCCGTGCGGCACTCGCGGGGGTCAACGGTCGTACCCGGCGCGACGTTCCGCGACTCGGCGAGTCATCCGTGCTGCTGCCCGCCGCCGTGGAACCGGTGGACGACGGCGTGACCCTTGCCGCGCCCGATCAGCCAGCGGTTGACCGGAACGGTGACGACGAAGGCGACCCCGTCGGCGCTACCGGGCGGCCGTGACCGCGTCCTCGACCGGCTCGTACAGCTCGGCGGCGAGCGACATCCCGAGCTCCGCCTCCGCCTCGAGCACCAGGTAGGCGCCGAACCCGCCGTCGAGGTCGAGCCACGGCACCGTCCCGTACGCGCCGGCGTCGGTGATGCGGTCGCTGTCGTCGCGGTCGACCCACCAGCCGAAGCCGTACCCCGTGCCGGTCATGGTCTCCCCGCCGAACACCTCGCCGATCCGGTCGGTCTGCATGCGCTCCACCGACTCCGGCTCCAGCACCTGTGTGTCGCCGCAGCGGCCGTCCCGCAACTGCATGAGGAGCAGCTGCGCGTAGTCGGCCGGCTGGATGTACAGCCCGCCCTCCATGTGGGGGTTCTCGGTCGGGGCCAGCACGCCCACGTCGCCGTCGAAGCCGGCCGGGTAGCCGAACCCGCCGGCGCCGAGCTGGGTCCAGTGGTTGTTGTAGCCCAGCGACTCGACACCGCACGGCGCGATGTAGGTCTCCTCGAGGAGCTGCGACCAGGTCTTGCCGGAGACGCTCTCGGCCACGGCCCCGGCGATCTGCCACTGCACGCCGCCGTAACGGAACTCGGTGTCGGGCGGCACGATGGCGCCGTCGTCCTCGGGCGTCGCCCAGGCGGTGGCCGCGCAGACCTCCAGCTCCGCCGTGGGCAGGAACTGGCAGAGGTACGGCCCGTACGCGGGGGTGGGCAGGAGTCCCACGAGGCCCGAGCTGCCCGAGAGCAGCTGGGCGACCGTGATCTCGGGGTTGTGGCCCGCCGCCCAGTCGACGTACTCGGCGATCGGCTGGTCGAGGTCGAGCAGGTCCTGGTCGGCGAGGCGGGCGAGGACCCCGGCCGTGACCATCTTCGACGCCGAGGCGACGAGGGACACCCGGTCGGCGTCGAACTCGCCGAAGTACTGCTCGCTCACGATCCCGTCGTCCTTCTCGACGACGACCAGACCGGCGCCCTCCAGGTCGTGCTCGGCGAGGAAGGCCTCGACGATCGGCTCGACCGCCGAGAAGTCGTACTCGCGGGCGTCCGCCGTCGAGGTCGGCGCGGCCTCCGCCGACGACGTCGGCCCGTCGCTCGAGCACCCCGCGGCCACGACGAGCCCGAGCACGGCGAGCGCGCCGGCAGTGCGCCTCCCCCGGCCGAGCGACGGGAGCCGACGACGGGACTGGATGGGGGTGGAGGTCACGATGCCTCTTTCGCCGTGGAGGGACGACGTCCGGGCCGGAGGTCCCGAGCGGGACACACCATGCCACGGACCCGCCACGGCCACCCAGCACCACGTCGCCGCGGTCGCCGACCCGCGCGGCGCCTGATCCGGTCCGCGCCCGCCGCCCGCAGGACACCGGCGATCGGCCCGCTCGTCATCCGGCGGTCGTCGGCGCTGACCACATTCGCGAGGACGTGTCCCGCGACCCTGGAGAACTCCGTGCCTTCTCGCCCTGCCCGATCCCTCGTCTGCGCGGTGCCCGCCGTCGCTGCCCTGATCGCCGCGACCGCGAGCCCCGCGGCTGCGGCACCCGGCGGGGCGAACCGCGCCTTCACCGAGGTGGCCACCTTCGCGGTGGACGGTGAGGTCGCCGAGATCCTCGCGGTCACCCCGAACGGCCGCGCGCTGCTCTACACCGACAGCGCCACCGAGGAGGTGGGGCTGGTCGACCTGACCCGCCCGGCGCACCCCCGCACCCTCGGCACCGTCGCGGTGGGCGGAGAGCCGACGTCGGTCGCCGTCACCCGCGACGGGCGCCACGCCCTGGCCGTGGTGGACACGAGCCCCTCGTTCACCCAGCCCTCCGGTGAGCTGGCCGTGATCGACCTGCGCACGCGCACGGTGATCCGGGCCATCCCCCTCGGCGGGCAGCCGGACTCGATCGCGATCAGCCCCAAGGGTTCGGTCGCCGCCGTCGCCATCGAGAACCAGCGCGACGAGGACGTCGAGGTCGACGGCGTCGAGGGCGGCCTCCCCCAGGCACCCGCCGGCTTCCTCGCCGTGGTGGACCTGCACGGGGCACCCGCGCGCTGGACGGTCGACCGGGTCGAGCTGACCGGCCTCGAGGGCGCCCGGCACCCGGAGGACCCCGAGCCCGAGTACGTCGACATCAACAGGACGGGCCTCGCGGCGGTCACCCTGCAGGAGAACAACGCCGTGGCGCTGGTCGACCTCCACGCGCGCCGCGTCGTGGACTCGTGGACCGCAGGCACCGTGACGCGCACCGACGCCGACACGGCCGACGACGGCGTCGTCAGCTTCGGTGACCCGTTCGATGCACCGCGCGAGCCCGACGCCGTCCAGTGGACCCCGGACGGCAACCTGATCACCGCCGACGAGGGCGACCTCGCCGAGGAGCCCAGCGGCGGGCGCGGGTGGACGGTCTTCTCACCCGAGGGGCAGGTCCTCTTCACGGCCGGGGCCGGCGCGGAGCAGGCCCTCGCCGACGCCGGTCGCTACCCCGACGGCCGCAGCGACGACAAGGGAGCGGAGTTCGAGGGGGCGGAGGTCGCCTCCCTGCGCGGAACCGACTACTCCTTCATCGGCTCGGAGCGCGGCGACTCGGTGCTGGTCTACGACATCGCCGACGAGTCGGAGCCGGAGCTGCTGCAGGTGCTGCCGACGGGTGCGGCACCCGAGGGGCTGCTCGCGGTCCAGCGCCAGCACCTGTTCCTGACGAGCAACGAGGACGACGGGACGATCTCGATCTTCCGGCTCGGCGGACGCTGAGGAGCCGGCCAGGGGACGGCGTCCCGTCCCCCGGCCGGCCGAGCGGGACGGCGGGACGACACGACGTCCTGGTGCCCCCGGCAGGATTCGAACCTGCGACACACGGTTTAGGAAACCGATGCTCTATCCCCTGAGCTACGGGGGCCTCGGCACGACGGGCGCGCGCGGGACCGACGGCGCAGAGGCTATCCGGTGACCCGCCCGGAACCGCCGCCCGACCCGAGTCGTCGTATCGAAGAGAGACGAACCGGTTCCCAGGCGTTACCGTTCTGGGGCACACGTCGAGCTCCGGCAACGACGCCGGGGATGACGGAAGGTGGAAGGCAATGGAGACCTCCGTGGTCGACGTCCCCGAGCGGGGACGGTTCGAGATCCGGCAGGGCGAGCGCGTCGTCGGACTGGCCAGCTACCACGTCGACAACGGCCAGATGACGCTCCCGCACACCGAGGTCGACCCCTCCGTGGGTGGCCAGGGCATCGGCACGAAGCTCATCGACGCCGTCCTCACGGCTGCCCGGGAGCGCGGCCTGACCGTGCTGCCGTACTGCTCCTTCGTGCGCCGGCACATCCTCCAGCACCCGGAGTTCCTCGACCTCGTCACCATCGAGGACCGGCCGCACTTCGGCCTGGAGACCGCCGACCGCTGAGCCGGCCTCCCGGGGCGCCACCTACGCTGCGCGGATGCCCGAGGGCCACACCCTGTACCGCCTGGCGCGGGAGCAGTCGACGCTGTTCGCCGGGCGGCCGGTGCACGTCACCAGTCCGCAGGGCCGGTTCGAGGCGGGCGCGGCGCTGCTGGACGGCCGGGTGCTGGACGAGGTCTTCTCCTACGGCAAGCACCTGTTCGCCCGCTTCGGTGGCGACCACCTGCACGTGCACCTCGGCCTCTACGGCACCTACCTGACCGGCTCCGGCACGCCGCCGCAGGCGTTGGGGGCGCTGCGCATGCGCTGGGAGGCCGACGGCCCCGACGGCGATGGGGTCTGGACCGATCTGCGCGGACCGACCGCCTGCGAGGTGCTGCCCGCCCCCGAGGTGGCGACGATCCTCGACCGGCTCGGGCCCGACCCGCTGCGCCCCCGGGCCGACGGCGGCCGCGCCCACCGCCGCATCGCCGGCAGCCGCACCGCCGTCGGCGCCCTGCTCATGGACCAGTCCGTGCTCGCCGGCGTCGGCAACGTGTACCGGGCCGAGCTGCTGTTCCGCCACCGGGTCTCCCCCTTCCGGCCCGGCCGCGCCGTCGACGAGGCGCTGTGGGCGCAGATGTGGGCCGACCTCGTGACGCTCCTGCGGTCCGGGGTCCGGATGGGCCGGATCGTCACCACGCGGCCCGAGGACCGCACCCGCCGCGGCGGCGCGGTGCGGCGGGAGGACGCCCACTACGTCTACCGCCGGACCGGCCTGCCCTGCCGGATCTGCGGCACCGGGATCCGCACCGAGGTGATGGTCGGCCGCAACCTCTACTGGTGCCCGACCTGCCAGGCCGTCTGAACGCTCCCCTCTCCCGGCCCGCGCCGGTACCGTCGAGGGCGTGGGCTTCGGGGGCACGCGTCGCGGCAGGCTGCGTTCGGCGGCCCTCGTCCCGCTGGCCGCCGCCGCCACCGTGCTCGCCCTGCAGGCGCCGGCGGGCGCGGCGCCGTCGGAGTTCGACGTCCCGGTAAGCCCGTCCGGCGTCGACATCTCGCACCCGCAGTGCGACACCGACCTGCCCGACGAGCGCGCCTTCGCCGTCGTGGGCGTCAACGGCGGGCTGGCCACGCGGGCCAACCCCTGCCTGGCCGAGCAGCTCGAGTGGGCGTGGGAGTCCAACGGGTCGGTGCTCGAGCAGCCGGTCGCCCAGCTGTACCTGAACACCGCGAACCCCGGGCAGGTGCGGGACCTGGTCAGCACGTGGCCCTCGGCCGGGGAGACCCCCTACGGCGACTGCGACGGCGGGAACTCGGCCGCGTGCTCCTGGCGGTACGGCTGGGAGCGCGCCCGGGAGAGCGTCACCGACTTCTTCCAGCCCGCGGCGCGCGACGCCGAGGTGGACACCCTGCCCTCCAGCTACCGGTGGTGGCTCGACGTCGAGACGATGAACACCTGGCAGGCCGGGTCCGACGACGCCCGGGAGCGCAACCGGGCAGCGGTGGAGGGCATGGCGGCCTACCTGGACTTCCGCCGGGCCGACGTCGGCCTCTACTCGACGGGCCAGCAGTGGGCGCGGATCGTCGGCACCGTGCCCGACGACAGCCCGCTCGCGGGGCTGCCCAGCTGGCTCGCCGGATCGCTCAGCCTGGGCCAGGCCGTGGTCGCCTGCGACAAGCCGCCGCTGGTCCCCGGCGGGCGGGTCACCATGACCCAGTACGTCCCCGACGACCTCGACCGCAACCACTCCTGCGGCTGAGGTCGCCGGGGTACCGGGAGCAGGTCAGACGGCGCCCTTGCCGGCGTCACCGGCCGGCAGGGGCGTGAGGCGGCGGACGTCGGGAGCGGCGGCGAGCTTGCCGGCCAGCGCCCCACCGAGGGTGGTCAGCGGCTCGGCCTTGCCGTGCGCCTTCATCGCGTCGGCGTCGGCCCAGCGCTCCACCATGACGAAGCTGCCGTCGGCCTCGTGCAGGGCGTAGAGCTCGCAACCGGGCTCCTCGTGGACCTTCGGGACCGCGGCCTGCAACGCCTCCCGGACGGCGTCGATGGCGTCGGGCTTGGGGGTGATGGTGGCGACGACGACGATGGACAAGAGAGGGCCTCCTCGAGCGACGGTGATCGGGAAGCCGGGCGCGCGCTCTGGTGGAGTGGCCCCGGCCACGTCAGGATGCCAGTCATGGTCGCCGACGGTTCCGCCGCTCCCCCGTCCGAGCGCCGCCCGCTGCGCGTGGCGATCATCGGCGCCGGGCCGGCGGGCATCTTCGCCGCGGACGCCCTGACGCAGCAGGACGACGTCCCGGTGTCGGTGGACCTCATCGACCGGCTGCCCACGCCGTTCGGGCTGGTCCGGCACGGCATCGCACCCGACCACCCGAAGATGCGCGCCATCCGGGAGACGCTGCACCGCAGCCTGGACCAGCCACTGGTCCGGTTCGTCGGCAACGTCGACATCGGCGTCGACCTCTCCCTCGACGAGCTTCGCTCGCACGTCGACGCGGTGATCTACACCTACGGCGCCGCACTGGACCGGCAGCTGGGCATCGACGGTGAGCAGCTCCCCGGGAGCCTCGCCGCCACCGACCTGGTCGCCTGGTACACCGGGCACCCCGACGCCGACCGCAAGCGGGTGGAGGCCGCGCTGGCCGAGGCGCGCTCGGTCGTGGTCATCGGGGTCGGCAACGTCGCGCTGGACGTGGGCCGGGTGCTGTCGCGCACGCCGGCGGAGCTGGAGTCCACCGACATGCCCCAGCACGTCCTTGACGTGCTGGCCGCCGCACCGGTCGAGCAGGTGACGGTGCTCGGCCGCCGCGGCCCGGCGCAGGCCACCTTCACCACCCAGGAGCTGCGCGAGCTCGACGACATGGCCGCCGCGACCGCGCTGGTCGACCCGGCCGACCTGGAGCTCGACCCGGCCGGCGAGGAGCGTGCCGCCGCCGACCGCGTGGTCGGCCGCAACCTGACGGTGCTGCGCGGCTGGGCCGGGCACGCGGTCGAGGCCGGCCGGATCCCGCTGCGGCTGCGCTTCTTCCGCCGGCCGGTGCGGCTGCTCGGCGAGGACCGGGTCACCGGTATCGAGGTCGAGCGCACGGCGGTCGACGGCGACGGACGCGCCGTCGGCACCGGCGAGACGGAGGTGCTCCCGGCCGACCTGGTGGTCCGGTCGGTGGGCTACCGAGGCACGCCGCTGCCGGGGCTGCCGGTGGACGAGAGCAGCGGGACGGTGCCGCACGACGGCGTGGGCCGGGTGCTGCGGGACGGGCAGCCCGCAGCCGGGGAGTACGTCGCCGGGTGGATCAAGCGCGGGCCCAGCGGCGTCGTGGGCACCAACAAGCACGACGCCCGGGAGACCGTGGCCGCCCTGCTGTCCGACGCGACGGCCGGGACGCTCGCCGTCCGCGGCGAGGTCGACGACCTGGTGACGACGCTGCAGGCCCGGGGGGCCGAGCCGGTCCTGCTCGAGGACTGGCGCGCCATCGACGCCGCCGAGGTGGCGCTCGGGGCCAGCCGTGGCCGGGCGCGCACGACGCTGCACGAGCGCGAGGCCCTGCTCGCCGCCATCCGGGCCACCACCGCCTGAGCCGGCGGCGGGAGGGTCAGGCGACCGCGTCGAGGAGCGTGCGGGCCACCGTCTCGTCGGCCGCCGCGACGAACCGGACCTTCTCCCCGGTGTGCGGTACGAGCTCCACGGGCCGCCCGTCCGCGGTCAGCGCCGCTCCTCCCGCGGCCAGCAGGACGGCGAGCCCGCCGGCCACGTCCCGCACCTCGGTGCCGGTGCGATCGACGTCGTGCCAGGCGGCGACCGCGCCGTCGGCCACCAGGCACAGGTCGACCGCCGTGCACCCGGTGATGCGCACCCGCCGGGCCGCACCGATCGCGCCCCCGTCCGGTGCGCTCGGGACGACGACCGTGCCCCCCGCCCGCGTGCGCACCGGCACGCCGTCCCGCTCCGCGCGGCCCTCGATCGCCGACCAGCGCCGTCCGCAGGAGAGATCGACGACCAGGCCCGCGACCGGCCGGCCGTCGTGCACCAGCGCGGCGGAGAAGGCCCACGGCGGCAGCCCCGCCCGGTAGTTGCCGACGCCGTCGAGCGGGTGGATGACGATCCACGGCTCGCCCCCGGCCACCGGCCGGTCACCGCTCGCCTCACCGAGCACCGGCACTCCGAGCGCGCCGAGGACCCCGACCGCCGCGGCGTGCGCGGCCTCCTCCGCGGGAGCCTCCGGACCGCCGTCGTCCGTGGTGTGCCTCCCGACGTCCCGCGCCAGGGCGACGGCCGTCTCCACCCGGGTGGCCGCGAGCGCGGCGAGGTGGGCGAACCGGAGGGCCAGCGGGGCCCCGTCCGGTGGGGTCGGCACCGGCACGCACCGGTCGGTGGCCAGGTGCCGGACGCGGTCGCACCCCCAGCCCGCGGCCGCCGCGAGCACGCCGGGGTGGTCGAGGGGGACACCGGCCCGGCGGACGACGACCGCCTCGGCGGTCGCGTCGTGCGACCAGTGCCGGCGGAGCAGGACGACCTGCCCTTCGGTGCCGACCAGCACCCGAGCGCCGGGCTCCACCATCGCCGGGGCCAGCGCCGGCGCCGACAGGCCCAGCGCCTCCCCGACGGCCGTGAGATCGGCACCCGTCGCGGTCCGCAGCGCATGTGTGGCCCGGGTCACCCGGCAAGTATCCGACACCAGCGGAACGGGTCCGTACCGGCACCCCCGCACGGCGACGGGCTCAGCCCAGCTCGAGCCCGCGCAGCGTCTGGGCGGCCAGCTGGTCCCCGGCCTCGGCGCCGAGGCGGAACTGCTCCACGGCCCCGTCGAAGTCGCCGCGGTCGGCCAGCAGCACGGCGAGGTTCTGGTGGCAGTACACGTCCCCGGCGGCGATGCCGGCGCGGAAGGCCTCCTCGGCGGCCTCGTCGTCGTCGAGGTCCTCGCGGTAGAGGTTGCCCAGGGGCAGCCACGCCACCTGCTCGCCGAGCTTGGCGCCCCGCTCGAGCACCGAGCGCGCCTCGGCTCCACGGCCGCTCTCCCGCAGCAGGTGCGCCAGGTCGGTGCGCGCCGCCGGGAAGTGGTCGGCACCGGCCCGCAGGTCGGCCTCGAGCGCGGGGTCCAGCGTCGAGCAGAACCGCCAGCAGGCGAGGACGCCGGCGGCCTCGGCGTCACCGGCGGCGGCGATCTCCTCGGCGACGGCCATCGCCTCCTCGCGCTCCCCCTGCTCGCGGAGCAGGAAGGCCAGCTGCAGGCCGCCCTCGAGGTCGCCGGCGTCGACGGCGCCGCGGTAGGCCCGCATGGCACCGGCCAGGTCGCCGAGGTCCTCCAGCACCAGGCCGAGGTTGCGCCAGGCGTCGGCCTCGCCGCCGGCCAGCGCCACCTCGTAGGCGTCGACCGCCTCCTGCCAGCGGCCCTGGGCGGCGAGCGCGTTGCCGAGGTTGAACGACGCGACCGTGTCCCCGGCCTGGGCGGCCCGCCGGAAGCACTCCTCGGCGTCGGCGTGCCGGCCGGCGTCGGCGAGATCGCAGCCGAGATCGATCAACGCGTCGCCGTCCCCGGAGGCCTGCAGCCGCCGCAGGCGCCTGTCGAGGTCCTCGGTCATGCCGGGAATGATCGCGGGCACTCCCCCGCCGGCGCGCCGCTCGCACGGGTGACCTCACCCCAACGGGAGGGTCAGGGGCGGGTCATGGGCGGGTCATGGGCGGGGCAGAAAAGAGTCAGCCGCCGAACGCCTCGCGCCAGGCCGGCAGCAGGGTGCTGCGGGTCCACTCCAGGTAGGGCTCCTGCTGGTCACCGCCGATCTGCACCAGGGCCAGGTGGGTGAAGCCGGCGTCGGCGTACTCCTTGGCCGCCTCGATCACCGCGGCGACGTCGTCCCCGCACGGGATGCTGCTCTCGACGTCGTCCTCGCGGACGAACTGGCTGGCGGCGTCGAAGGCCGCCGTCCCGGGCAGCTCGGCGTTGACCTTCCAGCCCAGGCCGAACCAGCGGAACAGCGTGTGCGCCCGGGTGACGGCAGCCGCCTTGTCCGTGCCGTAGCTGATCGGCATCTGCGCGACCTTCGGCTTGCCCGCTCCGCCCGCGGCCTCGAACGCCTCGACCAGTTCGGCCAGGGGATCGGTCGCGACCAGCACGTCGGCCAGCTCGCCGGCGATCGTGGCCGCCTGCTTCCCGCCGGCCGCGAAGCCGATGGGCACGCGCTTGTCCGGGAGGTCCCAGAGCTTCGCCGACTCGACGTCGAAGTGCTCACCGCGGAAGTTGGTGTAGCCCTCGCCGTCGAACAGGTCGCGGATGATCTGCAGCGCTTCCATGATCATCTCGTGCCGGACGTCGGCGGGCGGCCAGCCGGCGCCGACGACGTGCTCGTTGAGGTTCTCGCCGGCGCCCATGCCGAGGGTGAACCGGCCGTCGGAGATGATCTGCAGCGTCGCGGCCTGCTGGGCCACGACCGCGGGGTGGTAGCGGAAGATCGGGCAGGTCACGTAGGTCATCAGCGGGATGCGGCTGGTCGCCTGGGCGACGGCGCCGAGGGTCACCCACGCGTTGGGCGAGTGGCCCATCTCGTCCAGCCACGGGAAGTAGTGGTCACTGCTCACCGCGAAGTCGAAGCCGACCTCCTCGGCGCCGACCACGTGGCCGACCAGGTCCTTGGGCCCGGCCTGCTCGGTCATCATCGTGTAGCCCAGCTGCATCACCATGCCCGCCCGGCTACCCGCACGCCGGGCGGGCAATCCCTCAGGTGCGCTCGGCGGCCAGCGCCTCCCGCATCTTGATCTTCCCGCCCGTGCGGAGCAGGGCGCCGGAGTAGATGCGCCCGCCGAGCCGGACCACCAGCACGATGGCCAGCACCATGAGGACGACCGCCAGCGCGATCTCCCAGAGCGCCACCTCGCCCGCGGCCTGCCGGACCGGCATGACCAGCGGAGACAGACCCGGGATGTAGGACGTCACCCGTGCCAGCACCCCACCCGGGTCCGAGGCGGCCTGGATGCCGATGAAGAAGGCGACGACGAGCACCATCGACGTCGGCATCAGCACCGTCGCCAGGTCCTCCTGCCGGCTCACCAGCGACGCCGCGACGGCGAAGACCGCGGCGTACCAGGCGTAGCCGAGCACGAACCAGGCGATCACGACGGCGACGGTGCTGATCAGGTCGCCCGGGACGTCGACGACGTCGAAGGCCAGGGCCGCCGCGACGGCCACCACCCCGATGGCGACGATCTGCCCCAGCGCCAGCAGGCCCAGGCCGAGGATCTTGCCCGCCAGCAGCTGCCAGGGCCGCATCGTGGCCAGCAGCAGCTCGACCACCCGGCTGGACTTCTCCTCGACGACGCCCTGGGCGATGAACTGGCCGAAGAGGATCAGCAGGCTGTAGAGGATGACCACGCCGAAGATCGCGGTCACGATCCGCTGCGCGTCGGCCGCGGCGTCCTCGTCCAGGGCGGTGACCGCGACCTCGGGCACGTCGAGCTCGGTGATCCCGGCCGCGCTGAGCTGGTCGGCGATCGCGAGCTGCCCGACGGCGCCCTGCACGACCGCCTCGAGCGTGCTGCCGGCGGACTCGCGCACGAGGAGCTCGGGGTCGGCGCCGGCCAGCAGCGCGCCCTCGACGTCCTCCTCGTCGACGGCGGTGCGCGCGGCGGACCCGTCGTCGAACTCCACCACCGTGACGTCGACGTCGAGCGCCTCGCCCTGGGCCTGGAGCGCGGCGGTCACCGAGGCGTCGCCACCGACGAGGCCCACCCGGGTCTCGTCGTCACCGGATGCGGCCAGCACCTGGAACACCATGGCGCCGACGATCACCAGCAGGATCACGACCGAGCTGATGATGAAGCCCTTGTCGCGGATGCGGGTGGACAGCTCCCGGGCGGCGACCAGGCGGACCAGCGAGGCGCTGGAGGGCCCGGCGTTCGTGGGTGCGGTCACGCCGCCACCTCCTGGGTGCTCGGGGCCGCGACGGCTCCACGGAACAGCTCGACGAGGGTGGGCTGCTGCCAGGCGAAGTGGGTCACCCGGCCGGTGCGCAGCGCCGCGGAGAGCACGGACTGGTCGTCGGCGTCCGGCGCCAGCTCCAGCAGGGTGTCGCCGGCCTGCTCGGACACCACGCGCGTCCCCGGCAGGCCGTCGGCCCAGCGCGGTGCGGCATCGGGGACGACGACGCGCAGCAGCCGGCCGGCCTCGCGGCGGCGGAGCTCGTCGACGGTCCCGGTGGCGACCATGCGGCCGCGCGCCAGGATCCCGACGGAGTCGCACAGCCGCTCCACCAGGTCGAGCTGGTGGCTGGAGAAGACGACGGGGACGCCCTCGCGCACCTGGGCGAGCAGGGCGTCGGCCAGCGAGTCGACGCCGACTGGGTCCAGCCCGGAGAACGGCTCGTCGAGGATGAGCACCTCGGGGCGGCTGACCAGCGCGGCGGCCAGCTGCACGCGCTGCTGGTTGCCCAGCGACAGCTTCTCCAGCGGGTCGCTCCGGCGCTCACCGAGGCCGAGTCGCTCCACCCAGTCCTCCGACGCCCTCGCGGCCGCGGCGGCGTCCAGGCCGTGCAGCCGGGCGAAGTAGGCGACCTGCTCGCCGACCTTCATCTTCGGGTAGAGACCGCGCTCCTCCGGCATGTAGCCGACCCGGCGGCGCGTGGCCTGGTCCAGCGGCCTGCCCTGCCAGCGGACCTCGCCGGCGTCGGCACGGACCAGCCCCATCGCGATCCGCATGGTGGTCGTCTTGCCGGCCCCGTTGGATCCGCAGAACCCGAACATCGAGCCGGGGGCGACGGAGAAGCCGACACCCTCCAGGACCCGTACGTCGCCGAAGCTCTTGTGGAGCCCGTCGAACTCGAGCACCTGTCCTCCTGCCGTCGTCCTGACTGTCGCCCGACCGTATCGGTCGCAGGTGTCCGGATCGGACCGGTTGCGGGAGACGTGTCAGGAGGTCGACGCCGGCCCGGTTCCATGTGGCCGCTCGAGCACCGCGGCGTCCGGAAGGGCGAAGCCGAAGCGCGAGTAGAGCCCGTGCGCATCCGCGGTGTGCAGCATCCACCGGAAGCGCGCGCCGGGCCCGCGCTCGACCATCTCCTCGACGAGCCGCACCCCGAGCCCGCGCCCGCGGTGCTCGGGCAGCACGAGGACGTCGGCCAGGTAGGCGAAGCCCACCCCGTCGGAGACCGCCCGGGCGAATCCGACCATCGCGCCGGTGGCCGTGTCGTAGCAGCCCACCACCCGCCACGCACCAGCGACCTGGCGGGCGAACTCCTCGGCGCTGCGCCACCGACCCCAGTAGGCGTGGTGGGCGAGGAAGTCCCAGGCCGCGCCGACGTCGATGCGGGCGGGGTCGTCGTCGAACTCGTACGGCACGGCGGGACCGTAGCGACAGCTCGCGGCCGGCGTCGTCCTGCGGTGTCATCGGGGCATGAGCGAAGAGAACGGGGTGGCGCAGCCGCCGACGGGAGTGGGCCTCGAGGGGCTGGCGAGCGCCGCGGCCGGCTGCCGGGCGTGCGAGCTGTGGGAGCCGGCGACCCAGACGGTGTTCGGAGAGGGTCCGCCCACCGCGCGGATCGTGTTCGTCGGCGAGCAGCCCGGCGACCAGGAGGACCGCACCGGCGAGCCGTTCGTCGGGCCGGCGGGCCGCTTGCTGGACAAGGCGCTGGCCGACGCCGCCATCGACCGCCGGGACGCCTACATCACCAACGCGGTCAAGCACTTCCGCTTCACGCCGAAGGGCAAGCGGCGGATCCACCAGACCCCGGGCGCCGAGCACCTGCGGGCCTGCCGTCCGTGGCTGGAGTCCGAGTTCGCCGTCCTCCGGCCCGAGGTCGTCGTGGCCCTGGGGGCGACGGCGGCCAAGAGCCTCATCGCGCCGTCGTTCCGCATCACCCAGGACCGCGGGCGGCTGCTCCCCTGGGCCCTGCCCGGCCTGCCGCCACCCCCGGTCACCGACGAGGCGGACGACGACGAGCCCGACGAGGCCGCACCGAGCCAGACGTGGATCCTCGCCACGACCCACCCGTCGGCGGTCCTGCGCACGCCGGAGGAGGGGCGCGCGGCCGCCTTCGACGCGCTGGTCGAGGACCTGAGGGTGGTCGCCGCCGCGCTGGCCTGAACGCATGGACCCCGACTGCGGGGAAGAAGGGCTTCGCGACCGCTCCGCAGGGCCACCTTCCCCGCAGTTGGCGTACCAGGCGACTCAGACCGTCGTGCGGGAGGCGCGGAAGAGCCAGAACGAGGGCACGAGCACCGCGACCAGCGCCATGGCGAGCACGACGACGACGCCACCGGACACCATCGCCACGCTCACCGACGCCGCACTCGCCAGCGCACCGGCCCGCAGGTCGCCCAGCCGCGGCCCCCCGGCGACGACGACGATGAAGACGCCCTGCATGCGACCGCGCATCTCCTCCGGCGCCGCCAGCTGCAGCATCGAGGAGCGCAGCACCGCGCTGACCATGTCGCCCGCGCCGGCCACCGCCAGGCAGAGCACGGCCAGCCACAGCGAGGGCGCCCAGCCGAAACCGATGATCGCCACGCCCCACACCGCGATCGCGGCGAGCACCACCGCGCCCTGCCGGTCGACCCGGGACACCCAGCCGGAGGTCAGCCCCATGAGCAGCGCGCCGATGGAGACCCCGGCGAACAGCCACCCCAGCGAGTTGGGCGAGTCGGCGAACCGGTTCTCCGACAGCTCGGGGAAGACCGCCTGCGGCCAGGCGAAGCACATGGCGATGACGTCGACGACGAAGGTCATGAGCAGCACCGGCTGCGTGCGCAGGAAGACGAAGCCCTCCCCCACGCCGCGCACGGCGGCGCCCAGCCGGAGCGGACCGGCGTTCCGCCCCGGCGGCAGCGGCGGCAGCCCCCGCAGCAGGAGCGCCGCGACCAGGAAGCCCAGCGCGTCGACGGCGTAGGCCAGGAACAGCTCCCCCACCCCGATGAGGA
The DNA here is from genome assembly GCF_031845325.1 of Blastococcus goldschmidtiae. Taxonomy (NCBI): domain Bacteria; kingdom Bacillati; phylum Actinomycetota; class Actinomycetes; order Geodermatophilales; family Geodermatophilaceae; genus Blastococcus; species Blastococcus goldschmidtiae. Next base: position 150,930 of record NZ_JAVREI010000003.1, read on the forward strand.
CACCGGCGAGCAGCGGGCCGACTATCACGCCCGCCTGGCGCACGGTCATGGACAGCGCGTTGGCCGCGGGGACCTCGGCGGGCCCCACGATCGCCGGGATGGCGGCGCTGCGCGTGGGCTGGTTGACCGCCGCGAACGCCGAGACGCAGGCGGTGAGCACCCACAGCACCACGAGGTTGCCCTCGCCGGGCAGCAGCGCCTGCAGGGCGAGCAGCGCGCTGGTCACCGCGGCGCCGACCGACGTGATCAGCATCAGCCGGCGGCGGTCCATCGAGTCGGCGATGGCACCGCCGAGCAGACCGAAGACGACCAGCGGCACCAGCGCGACGATCGAGGTCACGCCGACCATCAGGGAGTCGCCGGTCAGCGCGTAGACCTGGAACGGGACGGCGACCAGCGTCATCTGCTGGCCGAGCATGGTCGCGGCCACGCCCCAGAACAGCCGCCGGTACGCCGGGTTGCGCAGCGGTGTGGTGTCGATCGCCCAGGAACGCCGGCGGGTCACCGGCACCGGCTGTTCGACCGCCTTGCCACCCTCGACCGGGTCGACCGGCCCGCTGGGCGGTGCGCTCACGGGGCCAGTCGCTGGACGATCCAGCCGCCGCCTTCCTCGTCGTCGAGGACGAACCGGATCCGGTCGTGCAGCCGGTCCGCCCCGCCCTGCCAGAACTCCACCCGCTCGGGCACGACCCGGTAGCCGCCCCACGTCTCCGGGCGCGCCAGCTTCTCCTCCGGCGTCTGCTCGTCGAGCCGGCGGACCCGCTCGGCCAGCTCGTCCCGGGAGTCCACGACCGTCGACTGCACCGACGCGGCGGCCGCCAGCTGCGCACCCCGCGGCCGCGGGTCCCACAGGGCGTCGGAGGCGGTGCCGCCGATCCGCTCCACCGACCCGGTCACCCGCACCTGGCGCTGCAGCGGGTGCCACGGGAAGACCAGCGCGGCCCGCGGGTTGACCGCCAGCTGCGCGCCCTTCGCCGAGGCGTAGCTCGTGCCGAAGACGATCCCGCTGGCGTCGTAGCCCTTCATCAGCACGATCCGTGCGTCCGGAGCGCCGTCGGCGTCGGCGGTGGCGACGACGACGGCGTTCGGCTCGGGCACCTCGGCGGCGACGACGTCGGCGAACCAGCGGTCGAACTGCTCGACCCAGGTGGCGGCGACGTCGGCCTCGCTCAGCTGCCCCAGCGTGTAGTCGTTGCGCATGCGGGAGAGGTCGGGCACGCCGCCATGCTGACACCGCGGCGGCCGACCGGCTCGGGAGAGGACCGGGGCGTTCCGGCGACGGCCCCCACTTGCGCCCGGCGTGTCCCCACGGCCTAGGGTCGGCAGGCAATCGTGCGGCATGTCCTATGCGCGCACGGGTCCCGCGCGCAGAGGAGCATGCGAGATGGCCGACGACTTCGTACCCGGCCTGGAAGGCGTCATCGCCTTCGAGACGGAGATCGCTGAACCGGACAAGGACGGCGGTGCGCTCCGCTATCGCGGCGTCGACATCGAGGACCTCGTCGGCAAGGTGACCTTCGGCAACGTCTGGGCCCTGCTGGTGGACGGCAAGTTCGGCCCCGGCCTGCCCCCGGCCGAGCCCTTCCCGATCCCGGTGCACACCGGTGACGTGCGGGTGGACGTGCAGGCCGCGCTGGCCATGCTGACCCCGATCTGGGGGTACCGCCCGCTGCTGGACATCTCCGACGACGAGGCGCGGGAGGAGCTCGCCCGGGCCGCCGTCATGGCGCTGTCCTACGTCGCGCAGTCCGCCCGCGGCATCGGCACGCCCGCCGTGCCGCAGAAGCGGGTCGACCAGGCCTCGACGATCGTCGAGCGCTTCATGGTCCGCTGGCGCGGCGAGCCCGACCCCCGCCACGTCGCGGCCGTCGATGCGTACTGGACGTCGGCCGCCGAGCACGGCATGAACGCCTCCACGTTCACCGCCCGCGTCATCGCCTCCACCGGCGCCGACGTGGCCGCCTCGCTCTCCGGCGCCATCGGTGCGATGTCGGGCCCGCTGCACGGCGGCGCCCCCTCCCGCGTCCTGCACATGCTGGACGAGGTGGAGTCGTCCGGGAACGCGGAGAAGTACGTCAAGGACCTCCTCGACAAGGGCGACCGGCTCATGGGCTTCGGCCACCGCGTCTACCGCGCCGAGGACCCCCGCGCCCGCGTGCTCCGGCGCGCGTCCGAGGAGCTGGGCGCCCCCCGCTTCGAGGCCGCCCTGGCCCTGGAGCAGGCCGCGCTCAAGGAGCTGCGCGAGCGCCGCCCCGACCGGCCGGTCGAGACCAACGTCGAGTTCTGGGCGGCGATCGTCCTCGACTTCGCCGAGGTGCCCAGCCACATGTTCACCTCGATGTTCACCTGCGCCCGCACCGCCGGCTGGTGCGCGCACATCCTCGAGCAGAAGCGGACCGGACGCCTCGTGCGCCCGTCGGCCCGCTACATCGGGCCCGACCCGCGCAAGCCCGAGGAGGTCGAGGGCTGGGACACCGTCCAGACCAAGACCACCACGCAGTAGAAGGACCCCGCTGCTCCCCACCGCTCGCACGCTCGCGGCGGGCCCCTGCACCGGGGCCGCCGCGAGCCCGATCGCAGGACCGTCGAGAGGCACTTCCCGGATGACCATCTCCATCCCCGCCGAACTCCTGCCGTCCGACGGGCGGTTCGGCTGCGGCCCGTCCAAGGTCCGCCCGGAGGCCCTCCGGGCGCTGGCCGCCGACGGCGCCGCGATCATGGGCACCTCGCACCGCCAGGCGCCGGTGAAGAACCTGGTCCGGTCGGTGCGCGAGGGGCTGCGCGAGCTGTTCGACGTGCCCGACGGCTACGAGGTGGTCCTCGGCAACGGCGGGACGACCGCCTTCTGGGACGCCGCGCTGTTCGGGCTCATCCGCGACCGCGCCGCCTTCGGCACCTACGGGGAGTTCTCCGCGAAGTTCGCCTCCGGCGCGAAGGAGGCCCCGTTCCTCGGTGAGCCGGTCATCGTCACGGCCGAGCCCGGCACGCTCGCCCTCCCGACCGCGCAGGACGGGGTCGACGCCTACGGCTGGGCGCACAACGAGACCTCCACCGGCGTCATGGCCCCGATCGAGCGGCCGACCGGAACCGACGACGCCCTGGTGCTCATCGACGCCACCTCGGGCGCCGGCGGCCTGCCGGTCGACGTGTCGCAGACCGACGTCTACTACTTCGCCCCGCAGAAGTCCTTCGCCGCCGACGGCGGGCTGTGGGTGGCCCTCATGTCGGCCGACGCCCTGGAGCGGATCGCGGAGATCAAGGCCTCCGGGCGCTGGATCCCCGGGTTCCTCGACCTGTCCATCGCGGTCGACAACTCCACCAAGGACCAGACCTACAACACCCCCGCCGTCGCGACGCTGTTCCTGCTGGACGACCAGATCCGGTGGCTGCTGTCGCTGGGCGGGCTGTCCGGCGCCGTCGCCCGCACGCGGGACTCGTCGAGCCGGCTGTACTCCTGGGCGGAGAAGTCGCCCTACGCGACGCCGTTCGTCAGTGACCCGGAGGAGCGCTCCTTCGTCGTCGGCACCATCGACTTCGCCGACTCCGTGGACGCCGCCGCGCTGGCGAAGACCCTGCGCGCCAACGGCGTGCTGGACGTCGAGCCGTACCGCAAGCTGGGGCGCAATCAGCTGCGCGTCGGCATGTTCCCCGCCGTCGAGCCCGACGACGTCTCCGCGCTCACCGCCTGCATCGACCACGTGGTCGAGCGTCTCTGACGCGTGGACGCCCGTAACCGCGGCGCCGCCGACCCGGACGGCCTGTTCGCCGCCGGTGGCGAGATGGGCCGGCTCATGGCCGGCTTCGACTGGGCGACCACCCCGGTCGGGCCGGTGGAGAACTGGTCGGCCAGCTTCCGGCACGCCGTCCGCATGGTGCTCGTCTCCCGCTTCCCCATGGTCCTCACCTGGGGTCCGGAGTACCTGCAGTTCTACAACGACGCCTACATCCCGCTCATCGGGGCGAAGCACCCCACCGCGCTGGGGCGGGACATCCGCGTCACCCAGTCGGAGAGCTGGGAGGCGCTGCGGCCCCCGATCGAGCACGCCATGTCGACCCTCGAGGCCTCCTGGCTCCCCGAGCTGCTCCTGCCGCTCGAGCGGGCGGGCTTCCGCGAGGAGACCTACTTCACCGTCTCGCACGCACCCGCGTTCGACGACGGGGGCGACGTGGCCGGCATGCACTGCGTCTGCACCGAGGTCACCGGGCGGGTGCTGGGCGCGCGTCGCCAGCGGCTCCTGCACGCCCTCGCGGCCACCGGCGGCCGGCTGGGTGAGGAACGCGCGACGGCGGCGGCGATGTGCGCCGCCCTGGACGGCGAGCCCGACGTCCCGTTCGCGGCCGTCTACCTCTCGGGCCCGGGCGAGTCCGGCTTCGGCCGGGTGGCTGCGGTGGGGTGCGATCCGGCGACGCTCCCGGACCGCGTCGACGCCGACACCGAGCTCGCTGCCGTGGCACCCCCGCCGGGAGTGACCGGTCGCCCGTTCGGCGACCCCGTGACCGGTGCGGTGGTCCTCCCGCTCACCACCACCCGGGACGGCTCACCGCTGGGGCTGCTCCTGCTCGGGACCAGTCCGAACCTGGCACTGGACGCCGAGTACCGCTCCTTCCACGAGCTGGTCGCGGCCCAGTTCGCGGGCGCCGTCGCCAACATCCGGGCCTTCGAGACCGAGCGGCTGCGCGCGGAGTCCCTGGCCGAGCTGGACCGCGCGAAGACGACGTTCTTCTCCGATGTCAGCCATGAGCTGCGCACCCCGCTCACGCTGCTCCTCGGTCCGATCGGCGACGTCCTGGCGGACACCGCCGAGCCGCTCTCCGCCGGGGCCCGCGAGGAGCTCGAGCTCGCCCTGCGCAACGGCCAGCGCCTGCAGCGGCTGGTCAACGACCTGCTCGACTTCGCCAGCATCGAGGCCGGCCGGGCGAACCCGGTCCGCGTCGAGACCGACGTGGCCACCTTCACCGCAGAGCTCGCCGGGATCTTCCGCGCCGCCGCCGAGCGGGCCGGGCAGCGGCTGACCGTCGACTGCCCACCGGTGGGGCAGCCCGCCTACGTCGATCCCCGCATGTGGGAGAAGATCGTCGTCAACCTGCTGGCCAACGCGGTGAAGTACACCTTCGTCGGCGGCATCGACGTCGCGCTGGACTCGGACGGGTTCGGCTTCCGGCTGACCGTCCGCGACACCGGGGTGGGCATCGTCGCCGACCAGCTGCCGCACCTGTTCGAGCGCTTCCACCGGGTCCCCGGGGCCACCGCACGCACCCGGGAGGGAACCGGCATCGGGCTGGCGCTCGTCCAGGAGCTCGCCGCGCTGCACGGCGGCACGGTCGCGGTGAGCAGCGAGCCGGGCGTGGGCAGCACGTTCACGGTGACGCTCCCCTACGGGGCCTCGGACGTCGGCACGGACGAGGAGCGCACCGCGGCGCATCCGTCCGACGCCGCGCTCGGGGAGGCCGCGAGCTGGGAACAGGACACCACGCGCCCCGGTGAACCGGCGGCCGCGCGCCCCTCCGGCGCCGACATCCTGGTCGTGGACGACAACGCCGACATGCGCAGCTACCTCGCCCGGCTGCTGGGCGCGCACTGGTCCGTGCGCACCACGGCCAACGGGGAGGAGGCGCTCCGGGCCGTCGGCGAGCGGCAGCCGGACGTCGTCCTCACCGACGTGATGATGCCCCGGGTGGACGGCTTCGAGCTGCTGCAGACCATCCGGTCGGACCCGGCGACCCGCCACATCCCGGTGATCATGCTGACCGCACGGGCCGGGCAGGAGGCCTCCGTCGAGGGCCTGGAGGCCGGCGCGGACGACTACCTGGCCAAGCCGTTCCGCGCCGACGAGCTCATCGCCCGGCTCCGGGCGCTGCTGGAACGCAGCACCGGTCGCACCGGTCCCATCACCCTCCCCGTGCTGACCGCCGGCCCGGACGACACCGCGCCCGTGCCCGCCCGGCCGGTCGTCCCCGCGCCTGCCGCGGAGGTCGCCCCCGCACCCGCGGCGGCCCCGTCCGCGCCCGCCGCGGCTCCTCCGCTCCCCCGCTCCCCGGCCGGAACCACCGCGCCGGAACAGCAGCTGGGCCGGTGGCGGCTACCGGCCGAGGCCGTCTCGGTGCCCCTGGTGCGGCGGGGGCTGCGCGCCGTGCTGCACGAGGCGGGCGTCGGGCCCGACCAGGCCTACGACCTCCTGCTGGCCGCCGGCGAGGCCGTGACGAACGCGATCGAGCACGCCCAGGACCCCACCGAACCGTTCGTCGACGTGGTCGTCTCGGTGCGCGGGGAGGTGCTGGAGATCCGGGTGCGGGACCACGGGCAGTGGCGCGAGCGGGTGCCGAGCATGGACCGAGGCCGCGGATCCACGCTGATGAGCGCCTTCGCCGACGTCACCGCCGTCCCCAGCCCCACGGGCACGACGGTGCTGATCAGCACCCGGGTGGGCTGAGCGCGGAGCCCGGCCTCAGGGCAGCAGCCAGGTGTCCTTGCTGCCGGCCACCGGCGCGCCCAGCTCCACCCGCGTCCACGGCGCCGGCAGCGCCCGGACACCGCCGCCGCTCGCGACGGAGAACACCCGGAGCCGGGCCCTCCGCGGGCGCAGCGCCCCGTCCACGAACGCCGGCAGGGTCGCCTCCTCGACGGGCTCCCGGGCGACGAACCGGTGCGGAGCCGCGTCGATCGCGGCTCCCAGCCGGGCCAGCTCCGCCGCACCGCAGGTACGGCCGTCGACGGCGTCCCGGCCCCCGTACCCGGCGACCTCCTCGACCGTGAGCTCGTGCAGCCGGCCGCGGACCTCGGCGAGCGCGGCCGGATCGGCCAGCACCCAGGTGCGGGGCGTCGGCAGCAGCGGCTGCTCGCCGAGGTAGAAGCCGATCATCGCCGGCACCCAGGCGAAGGTGGTGGCGTCGTCGGCCACGCCGTTGCCGGGCACGTTCGCCAGTCCCAGCCGCCCGGCCCGGACCGCTTCGGTGAGCTGCACGTCCAGCGGCTGGCCGACGGGCGTCCGGTAGGCGGCCAGGCCGCCCTCGTCGAACCGCCGGTACAGCACGTCGACCGGACGGCGCGCGCCGTCCACGGCGATCTCCAGCCCGCCGTCGGCCCGCGGCCAGAGGTCGCCGGTCCGCACCAGCGGCACGCCCAGGGCCTCGGCGAGCACGGCGTGCTCGAACCAGGAGGGGTCGGTCTCCCCTCCGCTGAGGACGGCCACCCGGGGCGGCCCGGGGCAGGCCGGTGGCGCGGCCTCGGCGAGGGCCTGGCGGAGCAACGTCAGCGCGGCAGCCGGGTGGCCGGGAGGGCCCGCCGCGAACAGCTCCGGGACGGCAGCGCGCAGGGACAGGCGATCCTCCACGGCGAAGCCGAGGCCCGCAGGGGTGCGCAGGTCGTCGGCGGTCACCATCCACCCGCCCTCGGCGGTGCGCACGAGGTCGACCGCGCCCACCGTCACCCGGGGCTGGCCCGGCCAGGCCTGGCCCACCGCACCCGGGTCGCGAGCCGGGTTGCGCACCACGGCCCACTCCGGGAGCACACCCGCGCGCACGATCTCCGGGGCGCGGTCCACGTCGCTCCGGCGTCGGCCCGCCGCACGGTAGGCGTCCGCGAGGAACGCGCCCAGGGCGCGGTGCCGCTGCTCCACGCCGGCTGCCAGCAGCCGCCACTCCTCGGCGGGGATCAGCCGGGGCAGCGGGTCGAGCACCACCGGATGACGCTCGTGTCGGCCGTCGCTCCAGCTGCCCAGCACCACGCCGCGGGCCGCGCGCACCGCGGCGAGGGACCGGGCGGCGGCAGCCAGACCGCCGGCGCCCAGCTCGGTCAGCACCGGCTCGAGGCCCGCGTAGCCCGGGCGCAACCGGCCCTCGGCGGTCACCGCCTCGTCGGTGGCGGGAGCGGGATAGCCGGCGAACAGCCCGCCGCTCACAGCCAGCGGTCGAACCAGGCGGTGACCCGGCCGCTCAGCTCGACGAGATGGTCGCGGCCCACCACCGTGTGACCTTCGCCCGGGAGCAGGAGCAGCTCGCAGGGGGCGTTCCCCCGCGCGGTCAGCTCCTGGTGCGCCTGGACCGACTCGGCGACCGGCACGTTCGTGTCGCGGTCACCGTGGGCGAGCAGCAGCGGCGCGGTCACCCGGTCCAGCGCGGTCATCGGCGAGATCGCCGCGAGCATGTCCCGGTCGGCGACCGGGTCGCCGTACTCGGTGACCGAGGCGGCCGCCATCCACGGTTCGGTGCCGGCGAAGAAGGTCCGCAGGTCGCTCATGCCGGCCAGCGTCGCACCGGCGGCGAACAGATCGGGCCACCGGGTCAGCGCGACCAGCGTCAGGTAGCCGCCGTAGGACCAGCCGTGCGCGCCGATCCGCCCGGGAGCGGCGATGCCTGCGGTGACCAGCTCGTCGACCGTCGTCCGCACGTCCTCGAAGGAGGACTCGCGTCCGTCGACGTCGTCGGAGGTCATGAACGCGCGGCCCGATCCTCCCGAGCCGCGCACGTTCGGCGCGAAGACGGTGAAGCCCGCGGCGACCAGGCACTGCGCCAGGGGGTTGAAGGCCGGCCGTTCCTGACCCTCGGGGCCGCCGTGGAAGCTGACGACCGTCCGGTTCGGCGCCTGCGCGTCGCGCGGCGTGTAGAGCCAGCCCGACAGCGGCATGCCGTCGGGAGCGCGGTAGTCGTGGCGCTCGGGCAGCACCATGCGCGCGGCGGGGCGTGGGACCGAGAGGGGCAGCGGCACGGCCGGCTGCTCCCCGTCGAGACGTACCCGCCACAGCGCGCGCGGCGTCGTCGGCCCGGTCAGCTCCGCGACCATCGCGCGGCCGTCGGCCGCCAGCGACCAGCCGGGCAGCACGGCGTCGGGCAGCGGGACCCGGCGCACGAGCGCTCCGTCGGCGAGCGCGTGCACGGACAGCTCCGTGACACCGCCGGCGTTCCAGACCGCGAGCAGGGTGCCGTCGGGGCGCAGCGCGTAGCCGTCGAGGTCGGCGTCGGCGCGGTACAGCACCGTCCGCCCCCGACCCAACGGACCCTCGGGGCCCAGCGGGACCTCGACGAGGCCGGCCCGGTCGGCCAGCAGCGGCCCGGGCAGCGAGGCGCGGAGGTAGACCGAGCACCCGTCCACGGCGAAGCGGCCGTCCTCGGAGGCGACGCCGCCGGGGGCGTCGGGCCGGAGGACGGGTCGCTGCACGCCCGTGGCGACGTCGACGGCGACCACGTGGCGGTACCCGCGCGCGCCGCGGCGGGCCAGCAGGGTCCGGCCGTCCGCGGAGAGCGCGGTGACGGAGAGGAAGCCGCCGCGGGCCAGCGTCCGGAGCATGCCGGTCGCGACGTCGACGAGGACCACGTCGGCACCCGGCCCGGCGCCGTCGGCGATCGAGCAGACGTAGCGGCCGGGGCTCGCCCAGAACCCGGCGAACACCGTCGCGCGGGGGTCCTCCCCCGCCACGAGGCGGGCGTCGCTGCCGTCGGGCCGCACGACGTGCAGCTCGGCGCAGATGGAGCCGCCCGGGCTGACCAGGTAGGCGAGCCAGGCGCCGTCGGGTGACCAGGCGACCGACACCACCTCCTGCGCCGGCTGCGACAGGACCCGGGGCGGCGCCCCGCCGTCGACGGCGGCCACCTCGAGACGCGGGGTCCCCGAGCGATCGGTCACGTAGGCGACGTGCCGGCCGTCCGGCGACAGCGCCGGGCACCAGGCGCCGGCGGCACCGGCGATCTGTTCGACGGTGGACCGCAGCTCCACGGGCAGGGGCGGAGCTGCCTGTGCGGCCGCGTCCTGGAACCTCGCGGGCGCGGCGGGCACCAGATCGGTCATGGGGCTGGCCATCGCACCTCCTCGGCTCTCGTTCGTGCATTCCTGGGCGGAACGCGAGCGGCAGGATTCCACGCCGTCCGCCCGCCCCGGCCCTCCCGGTGCCGGACGGGCTGCGCGCCGCCGCCACGCCTCCCAGCCGCCCCTTCCGTCACAGGGCGCGCCCCACTGTGCCGAGCACGTGTTTCCAGGAGATGTCTCCACGTGGGCGATCGGGACGCGCCGCTCCGGGCGCGCCTGCGGGGCGCCGGGGGCGGGCGCCGATAACCTCGGCCCCGTCTCTCTCCGGACCCCGACCGCTCACGCCTTCCAGGAGGTCGCCCGTGCGCACGCTGCGCCTCGTGGGGCTCTCCGACGACGGCTCGAGACTGCTGCTGGTCGCGGACACCGAGGACGGCGAGGAACGGTTCTCGCTGCCGGTGGACGACCGCGTCCGCGCCGCCGCCCGCGGGGACTCCCGCCGGCTCACCCAGATCGACGTCGACCTGGGCACCGAGCTGCCGCCGCGGGTGATCCAGTCCCGCATCCGGGCCGGCGAGACACCCGAGCAGGTCGCCGCCGCCTCCGGGACGCGCGTGGAGCGGATCATGCGCTTCGCCCATCCCGTGCTGCAGGAACGCGAGCGGGTCGCCGAGCAGGCCCGCGAGGCACGGGTGCGGCTCACCGAGAGCACCCCGGGCACCACGCTGCAGCAGTTCATGACCGAGCGCCTGCGGCTGATCGACGCCGACATCGAGGCCGTCACCTGGGACGCCTACCGCAGTGACACCGGCGCCTGGGTGGTGTGCGGTGAGTGGCGGGCCGGCGACAAGTCCGGCACCGCCCGCTGGACCTTCGACCTGCCCTCGCGCACCGTCGCCCCGCTCGACGCCGTCACGACCGACTTCGCCGAGGGGACCCGCCTGGTCCGCGTCGTCCCCGACGTGCCCACCGGGCCGCCGCCGGCACCGGTCCAGCCCGCGCGGCCGGTGTCCGTCGTGCGCGAGGAACCCCGGCCGGCCCCGGCACCCGAGCCGCCCGTCGCGCACGACGACCTCCCCGTGCGCGACGTCCACCCGGCCAGCGGCTCCCCGGACGACACCCGCTCGGTGGACCTCCTCCTCGACGAGATCGCCGACCACGACACGGTCGTCCTCGGCCGCCCCGGTGAGGACCTCGACTCGGACGACCCCCGCGCCCGCATCCCGGCGTGGGAGGACATCGTCTTCGGGGTGCGGCGCAACCGCTGACCGAGGGCGAAAGTCGGTCGCTCCTGTCGGTGGCCCGGCCTAGCCTCGATCCGCCATGGACGACGCCGCTGCCCCCGCACCCGAGGACCGGGGCCGGCTCTCCGCGCTGCTCCGGCTGTGGCCCTACGCCCGGCCCTACCGGGGCCTGATCGCGGCCACGTTCGCCGCAGCGCTGCTCGCCACCCTCACCCAGCTGGCCGTCCCGCTGATCTTCGCCGCCGTCGTGGACGGGCCCATCGCCGAGGGCGACCGCGCGGGACTGGTGCCGCTGGTGGGCCTGGCGCTCCTCTTCGGCATCGCCGAGGCGGCGTTCTTCTTCGTCCGCCGCTGGGCGATGAACCGCAGCTGCCTGCAGATCGAGCGCGACCTGCGCGATGCCCTGTACCAGCGCCTGCAGCGGCTGCCGGTGGCCTTCCACGACCGGTGGGCCTCGGGGCAGCTGCTGTCCCGCGCGACCAGCGACATGTCCACCGTCCGCCGCTTCGTGGGCTTCGCCGCGGTGTTCCTGGTCGTCAACCTGATCACCTGCGTGATCGTCGCGGTCCTGCTGCTGGTCACGTACTGGCCGCTGGGCCTCGCGGTGCTGCTCACCACGGTGCCGCTGACCGTGCTGGGGCAGCGCTGGGAACGGCGCTACAACGTCCAGTCCCGCCGGGTGCAGGACGAGCAGGGCGAGCTGGCGACCGAGGTCGAGGAGTCCGTGCAGGGCATCCGCGTGGTCAAGTCGCTGGGCCGGGGCAGGCTGGTGTTCGACCGGTACGACGCGAAGGCGCGCCGGCTGCGGCGGCTGGAACTGGACAAGGTCCGCACGCTCGCGCTGCTGTGGTGCGTCTTCGAGCTGCACCCGCAGGTGACGCTGGCGCTGATCCTGGTCGGCGGGGCGCTCGCGGTGGGCAGCGGCGCCCTCACCATCGGCGGGCTGGTCGCGTTCGTGGCCCTGTTCACCGTGCTGCTCTGGCCGATCCTGTCGCTGGGCTTCCTCTTCGCCTTCGCCCAGGAGACCGCCAGCGCCTGCGACCGCATCGGCGAGCTGCTGGACGAGCCGCTCACCGTCACCGACCGGCCCGGGGTGACGCCGCAGACCGTGGGCTCACCGGCCCGGCTGGCCTTCGAGGGCGTCGGCTTCACCCATCCCGGCTCCAGCACCCCGATCCTCTCGGGCGTCCACCTCACCCTGGAGCCGGGCGAGACCCTCGCGCTGGTGGGGGCCACCGGATCCGGCAAGACCACGCTCAGCTCGCTGGTCGCACGTCTGCAGGACGTCAGCGCCGGACGCGTCACCCTCGACGGCATCGACGTGCGCGACCTACCGCTGGCCCAGCTGCGCGGCATCGTCGCCACCGCCTTCGAGGAGGCGACGCTGTTCTCGATGAGCGTCCGGGAGAACCTGACGCTCGGGCGGCCCGACACCACCGACGCCGACCTCGACGAGGCCGTGCGGGTGGCCCAGGCGGAGTTCGTGCACGACCTGCCCTGGGGCCTGGACACCCGCATCGGCGAGCAGGGCCTGTCGCTGTCCGGCGGCCAGCGGCAGCGGCTGGCGCTGGCCCGGGCCGTGCTGGGACGCCCGTCGGTCCTGGTGCTCGACGACCCCCTGTCGGCCCTCGACGTGCACACCGAGGCACTCGTCGAGCGTGCGCTGCGCGACGTGCTGGTGGGCACCACCGCGCTGGTCGTGGCGCACCGCCCCTCCACCGTGCTGCTGGCCGACCGGGTGGCGCTGCTGGCCGGGGGCCGGATCGCCGCCGTCGGCACGCATTCGGAGCTGCTGGCCTCCGAGCCGACCTACCGCGACCTGCTGGCGCAGGAGAGCGACCTGCTGGAGACCCTGTCGTGACCGCCGACCAGACGGTCCCCGACCAGGCGATCCCCGACCAGGCCTGGCGGGGGGTCGCCACCGAGGAGTCCGACGAGCTGTCCGCCGGCGCCGGGCTGTTCCTGCGCGCCCGCTCCCGGCGGCTGCTGGGCGCACTGCTCCGGCCGCACCGCCGGTCGCTGTGGTGGCTGCTCGCGACGATCGTCGGGCAGAACGCCGCCTGGCTCGCCGGGCCGCTGCTCGTCGGCCTGGGCATCGACGTCGCCGTCCCGGCGCTGATCGACGGCGACGCGGAGCCGCTGATCTGGATCACCGCGGCGATGCTGGTCGCGGCCGTGCTCGACACCGTGCTGCGGTTCGTCTTCCTCACCCGCTCCGGGCGGGTCGGCCAGGAGGTGCTGCTGACCCTGCGGCGGCGGGTGTTCACCCACGTGCAGGTGCTGCCGCTGTCCTTCCACGAGCGGTACACCTCCGGCAAGACGATCAGCCGGCTGACCAGCGACGTCGAGGCGCTGGCCGAACTCCTCGACGAGGGTCTGGACGGGCTGCTCACCGCGCTGTTCAGCGTGCTGTCCATCGGGATCGTGCTGGTGGTCCTCGACGTGCCGCTGGGCCTGACCGCGCTGCTCGGGTTCCCGGCACTGTTCTGGGTGGCCCGCTGGTTCCAGCGCAACTCCACCGCGGCCTACCGGCGCACCCGCGAGACGATCGCCGCGCTGATCGTCCAGTTCACCGAGACCTTCGGTGGGATCCGGGCGGTGCAGGCCTTCCGCCGCGAGCCGCGCAACGACGAGCTGTACGCCGCCCTCAACGACGACAACCGGCAGGCGCACCACCGGGCCTTCTGGCTGATCGCCGTCTTCGTCCCAGCGGTGACCTTGATCGGGAACCTGGTCACCGCCGCCGTCCTGGGCTACGGAGCGCTGCGCGTGATGGACGGCGCACTGGCGGTCGGGACGCTGGTGTCCTTCCTGCTCTACCTGCGGCGCTTCTTCGACCCGCTGCAGGACATCGCGATGTTCTACAACAGCTACCAGTCGGCCACCGCCGCGCTCGAGAAGCTCTCCGGGGTGCTCGAGGAGCGTCCCAGCGTGCCCGAGCCCACCGATCCGGTGCCGCTGCCGGCCTCCGCGGGCGGGCTGACCTTCGACGGTGTCCGGTTCGGGTACGGCGACACCACCGTGCTGCCCGGGCTCGACCTCGAGCTCCCGCCCGGCCAGACCGTCGCGCTGGTCGGCACCACCGGCGCGGGCAAGTCCACCCTCGCCCGCCTGGCGGCCCGCTTCTACGACCCGGACGACGGCGAGATCCGGCTGGACGGCGTACCGCTGGACCGGCTGGGCGACGCGGACCTGCGGCGGGCCGTCGTGATGGTGACGCAGGAGAGCTTCCTGTTCTCCGGCAGCATCGCCGACAACATCGCCTTCGGCCGGCCGGGTGCCGACCGCACGGAGATCGAGACCGCCGCTCGGGCCATCGGGGCGCACCCCTTCATCGCCGCCCTGCCCGAGGGCTACGACACCGAGGTGAACAAGCGCGGGGGCCGGCTGTCGGCCGGGCAGCGGCAGCTGGTCAGCTTCGCCCGGGCCTTCCTGGCCGACCCCGCCGTGCTGATCCTGGACGAGGCCACCAGCTCGCTGGACGTCCCCAGCGAACGGCTGGTGCAGCACGCCCTGCGCACCCTGCTCGCGGACCGGACCGCGTTGATCATCGCCCACCGGCTATCCACCGTCGAGATCGCCGACCGGGTGCTGGTCATGGAGGGCGGGCGGATCGTGGAGGACGGGGCCCCAGCCGAGCTCGTGGGCGGCACCGGCCGCTTCGCCGCGCTGCACCAGGCCTGGGCCGACAGCCTGGTCTGAGGGGAACAGCCCCGCCGGGTGGGTAGTTGACCCGGTATGAGTGCTTCTGTGTCGATGCCGCTGGGCGGCGTCCAGGTCGGTTCCTATGACAGCTACGAGCGCGCACAGGCCGCCGTCGATCACCTCTCCGACGAGAAGTTCCCCGTCGAGAACGTCACGATCATCGGGTCGGACCTGCGGCAGGTGGAGAAGGTGCTCGGCCGGATGACGACCGGCCGGGCGATCGCCGCCGGAGCGGCCGGCGGCGCCTGGTGGGGTCTGTTCGTCGGGCTGCTGCTCGGCATCTTCAGCGTCGACGGCACCGGCTGGATCGGGTCGGTGCTCACCGGTCTGCTGGTGGGTCTGGCGTTCGGTGCGCTCTTCGGCTGGATGGGCTACGCGGCCACCCAGGGCAAGCGTGACTTCACCAGCACGAGCACCATCGTCGCCGGGCGCTACGACGTGATGTGCCAGCCCGCCCACGCCGAGCAGGCCCGCGAGGTCCTCGCGAGGTTCGCCCTCCGCTTCTAGAAGGACCCCGTCCTCCCCACCCTTCGCAAGCTCAGGGCGGGACCCGGGACGGGGCCGACGGCGGGGCCCTGCGAGGGGGCCGTCACCGCAGCGTGGCGAAGGCGACGGCAGCGGCGGCGGCCACGCCGAGGGAGTCGACACCGGACCGCATCGGGATGCGTGCGCGCACCCGGGCGGCCCGCTGTGCCTCCGGGGTGAGCCCGGGGCCCTCCGCGCCGAGCAGGACCGCGGTCCGCGTGTGCTCCCGGGGGTCGACCTCGGTCAGGTCCACCGCGTCGTCGGCCGGGGTCAGGGCCACGGTGAGGTAACCCGCGTCGTGCAGCCGGTCCAGCCCCGCGGGCCAGTCGGGCAGCACGGCGAACGGCAGCGTCAGCACGTGCCCCATGGAGACGCGCACCGACCGCCGGTAGAGCGGGTCGGCGCACCGGGGGTCCAGCAGCAGCCCCTCGATGCCCAGCGCCACGGCCGACCGGGCGATCGAGCCCAGGTTCTCGTGGTCGTTGAGCCCCTCCAGGATGGCCAGCCGGCGGGGCGCCGCGGGGTCGGCGCCCCTCAGCAGCGCGTCGAGGTCCGCCGGCGGCAGGCGGTCGGCCGACGCCAGCGCTCCGCGGGTCAAGCGGAAGCCGATGACCTCCGACAGCACCCACTTGTCGGCCACGTAGACGGCGACGTCGTCGGGCAGGTCGAGGTCCTCGACCCGGCCTGGCACCCCGAACACCGCACGCAGGGGGTACGGCGAGAGCAGCAACCGCTCGACCGCCGCGGTGCCCTCGACGATGACCGGGCCGGTGCCCCGCGGTGTCCCGGCGGGGCGGTCCCCCGCCTTGAGGTCGCGGAAGTCGGCCACCCGCGGGTCGCCGGGATCGGTGATGGTCACGGGCACCCGGAGGATTCTGCCGGGTGGGCGCCGACGAGCCGCAGCCCCCAGGATCGGGCCCATGGGTCTCCCGCGCGCACCCCTGACCGTCGTGGGTGCCGGCATCGCCGGCCTGGCCTGCGCCCGCGCCCTCCAGGACGCAGGCCGCGACGTCGAGGTGCTGGACCGCGGGCGCGCCCCCGGAGGGCGGCTGTCCTCGCGCACCGTGCGAGGACGCCCGGTCGACCTCGGCGCCTCGTACCTGACGGCCGGTGAGGGGTCTCCCTTCGCCGACGTGGTGGCCGACTGGGTCGACCGCGGGCTGGCGCGCCCCTGGACGGACACCTTCGCGCTGGTCGGGCCGGAAGGATTCCGCGAGTGGAAATCCGGGCCGCTGCGCTACGGCACTCCCGGCGGATCGCGCAGCCTGGCGGCCGATCTCGCCACCGGCCTGACCGTCCGGCCGGGCACCACCGTGCGCGAGGTGACCGCTGGACCTGCCGTGGACGGTCGGCCGGTGCCGGCTGTCGCCCTGGCCATGCCGGGACCACAGGCGGCGCGGCTGCTGGACCCGGCCGGCCAGGCGGGCGGCCTGGCCGTCACGGAGACCTGGCACCCGGCGCTGGCGGTGGTCCTCGGCTGGGCGGAGCGGCGGTGGCCGGCCGACCTGCACGGCGCCTTCGTGCACGACGACCCCGCGGTGGAGTGGATCGCCGACGACGGCGACCGACGCGGTGACTCCGCTCCGGTGCTGGTCGCGCACACGACGGCCGGCCTGGCCACCGAGCACCTCGAGGACCCGGCCGCGGCGGTGCCGGCGGTGGTGGCGGCGGTCCGGTCCGCCCTGGGCATCGACGAGGAGCCCGCATGGACCGAGGTGCAGCGCTGGACCTTCGCCCGGCCGGCCGCGCCACGGGAGGAGCCCTTCGGCCTGGTCGACGGCATCGGTCTGTGCGGGGACGGCTGGCACGCACCGGCCAAGGTGGAGAACGCCTGGCGGTCGGGCACCGCGCTCGGCCGTGCGCTGTCCCCATGACCCCCGGGGCGTCCGGCCACCCGTGCGAGGGAGGCCGCCGTCCAGCAGCCGTGAGCCCGTGCCGATGGAGCGGGCGTGACCCAGAGAGCGGACGCCGGTGCCGCAGCCGGACGTCCCCGATGGGGCGTGTTCACGCGTCTGGCCCTCGGCATGACCGCGCTGGGCATCGCCGTGGGAGCGGTGTTCCCCTGGTTCGCCGAGCTGCTCGCCGTGCCGACCGAGTACTCGCGCGCCACCACCTTCCGCCTCGCCTGCCTGGGCGCGGGCATCGCCCTGGGCGCAGCCAACTGGCTGCTCGCCCGGCACGTCATCGGGCGACGGCTCCAGCTGCTCGCGACCCGGCTGACCGACGTCGCCGATGCCGTGGGCACTCCCCTGGGCACGAACGGGGTGGCCGGCCCGACCGACGCGGACCTCACGCTGCCCCCGGGCGCTCCGGACGACCTGGGCCGCACGGCCGCCGCCTTCAACGCCATGCTCGGCGCCCTCGACCGGGAACGCCGGTTCCGGTCGGTCGTGCACGGGACGAGCGACACCATCTTCCTGATCGACGACGGCGGCCAGGTCTCCTTCGTCTCCGACTCCGTCGAGGGCCTGCTCGGCCGGCGCCCGGCAGAGCTCGTGGGCGCCGGAGCGCGGCATCTGGCCCACCCCGACGACATCGCCCCCATCGCGCCCGGCCCGGCCGGCGCGGACCGGAGGATCCCGGGCGCCTTCGTCGTCCGCGTGCGCCACGGCGACGGCAGCTGGCGGCACCTGGAGATGACGACCTCCGACCGGCGCAGCGACCCGGTGATCGGTGGCCTGCTGCTGACCGCCCGCGACGTCACCGACCGGATCGAGCTGCAGGAACGCCTGGCCTACCAGGCCACCCACGACGAGTTGACCGCCCTCCCCAACCGGGCCGCGGTGCTGGCCCGTGGAGCCGAGCTGCTCGCCGACCGGCGCGGGTCGGAGCGGGTCGCCGTGCTCCTGCTCGACCTCGACGGCTTCAAGGAGGTCAACGACACGCTGGGACACGCCTTCGGCGATCGGCTGCTCGCCCAGGTCGGTCCCCGGCTGCGGCCGCAGGTGCGGGACGTGGACATCGTCGCCCGCCTGGGCGGCGACGAATTCCTCCTCCTGCTCCCCGACACGACCGCCGAGGGCGCCCGGGCTGCGGCGGAACGGGTCCGCGCGGCCGTTCGCGAACCGTTCCTGGTCGACGAGCTGACCCTCGCCGTGGACGGCAGCATCGGTGTCGCGATCTCCGGGACGGGCCCGGCCGACGTCGACTCGCTGCTGCGCCAGGCCGACGTCGCCATGTACACCGCCAAGGGCAGGCGGAGCGGGGTCGAGGTCTACGACGCGGACGCCGACGCCCGGGAGAACCGGATCCCGACGCCCCGTTGACGACGGCGATCGAACTCATCTAGCGTTGAGTTCATCAGCCGTTGAATTGAGGAGCCGTCATGGACGCCGTCGTCGTCCGGGATCTGGTGGTCGACCGCGGCCGCCGCCGCGTGCTGCACGGGCTGGTGTTCAGCGTTCCGCCGGGTCAGGTCACCGGCCTGCTCGGACCGAGCGGGAGCGGCAAGAGCACGCTGATGCGGGCGCTGGTCGGGGTGCAGCGCGTCCGCGCCGGCGAGGTCACCGTGCTCGGGGAGCCGGCCGGCTCGCCGGGACTGCGGACCCGCGTCGGGTACGTCACCCAGGCGCCCAGCGTCTACGCCGACCTCACCGTGCGGGAGAACGCCCGCTACTTCGCCGCGCTGTACGGCCGCGGGGCCCGGGCCGCCGACGCCGCGGTGGCCGACGTCGGGCTCGCCGACGCGTCGCACCAGCTGGTCGCCGACCTGTCCGGCGGCCAGCGCGGCCGGGCCTCACTGGCGTGCGCACTGGTCGGCGAGCCGGAACTGCTGGTGCTCGACGAGCCGACCGTCGGGCTCGACCCGGTGCTCCGCGTGGAGCTGTGGGAGCGGTTCGCGGCGCTGGCCGCCGGCGGCACCACCCTGGTCGTCTCCAGCCACGTGATGGACGAGGCCGCCCGCTGCGACCGCCTGCTCCTGCTCCGCGACGGCGACCTGCTCGCCGACACCACCCCGGCCCGGCTGCGCGCCGACGGCCGCTCCGACGACCTGGAGCAGGCCTTCTTGACCCTGGTCCGCGTCTCGGAGGGAGTCCGGGCATGACCACCGCGACGGCACTCCGGGTGCTCCGCCAGCTGCGCCACGACCCGCGCACGATCGCCATGCTCCTGGTCGTGCCGAGCCTGCTGCTCGGCCTGCTGTACCTGCTGTGGCAGGACCTGCCGACGCCACCCGGCCAGGTCAGCACGTTCGACCGGGTCGGCCTGACCATGCTCGGGATCTTCCCGTTCGTGGTCATGTTCCTGGTGACCAGCATCGCCATGCTGCGGGAGCGCACCTCGGGCACGCTGGAACGGCTGCTCACCACTCCCCTGTCGCGGCCGGCGCTGCTCGCCGGGTACGGCTGCGCCTTCGGCCTGGCCGCCGCCGTCCAGGCCCTGGTCACCGTCGGGGTGGCGACGACGGTCTACGACCTGGAGGTGGCCGGGTCGCTCGCCCTCGTCGTGCTCATCGCGGTGGTCACCGCCGTCCTGGGGGTGGCGCTGGGACTGCTGGCCAGCGCCTTCGCCCGCAGCGAGTTCCAGGCGGTGCAGTTCATGCCGGTGATCGTGCTGCCCCAGTTCTTCCTCTGCGGTCTCCTCGTGCCGCGCGAGCAGATGGCCGGGTGGCTGCAGGCGGTCAGCGACGCCCTCCCGCTGACCTACGCGGTGGACGCGCTGCAGGAGGTGGGACGCTCGACCGAGCCGACCGGCACCATGTGGGTCGACGTCGCCGTCGTGGCGGGAGCGGCCGTGCTGGCCCTCGCGCTGGCAGCCGGCACCCTGCGGAGGAGGACCAGCTGAGCAGCGCGCCCGGCACTGGCGGTACCCGGCGGTCCGGACGGCGCCCCGGCAACCCCGCCACCCGCGAGGCGGTGCTCGCCGCGGCCCGATCCGCGTTCGCGGAGCGCGGGTTCGACGGCGCCACGATCCGCGGCATCGCCGGCGAGGCGGGCGTGGACCCGGCGCTGGTGCACCACTACTTCGGCAGCAAGGACCAGCTCTTCCTCGCCGCGATCGAGGCCCCCGCCGACCCGGCCGACCTGCTCCCCCAGCTGCTGGCCGGAGGGCAGGACCAGCTCGGCGAGGGCGTGGTCCGCCTGCTCCTCACCGTGTGGGACGGGCCGATGCAGCCCGCCGGCCTGGCCCTGGTCCGCTCGGCGGTCGGGAACGAGTGGGGGGCGAAGCTGCTGCGCGAGTTCCTGGTGACCCAGGTGCTGCGCCGCGTCGTGGGCGCGCTGGACCTGCCGCCGCGCGAGGCGGAGGTCCGCGGAGCGCTCGTCGCCTCGCAGCTCATCGGTCTGGTGATGGGTCGCTACGTGCTGCAGATCGAGCCGCTGGCCACCAGCGACCCCGAGGCCCTGGTGGCGGCCCTCGGCCCCACCGTGCAGCGCTACCTCACCGGGGAGGTGGCGCTGCCCGCGTGACCCCGGGTCAGCGGCCGCGGGAGAGCCGGGCGATCTGGCGGGCCTGGACGACCAGCCGGCCCTCGGAGTCCCAGATGGTGCAGTCCTCGTCGATCCAGCCGCCGGCGATCTGGCTGGCCCGCGCCTCGGCGAGGCACCAGCCCGGCGCCGGCATCGCGCGGACCAGCACCTGCAGCTGCACCGTCGGTGCCCAGCCGCGCTGGCCGATCGCGAAGCCCAGCGGCGGCAGGACGTCGGCGAAGGTGAGCAGACCCAGCGGGTCGGCGGGCCGGCCGTCGACGAACCGGATCCAGGCGCGCAGCACGGGCTCGTCCGAGGGCTCGCCGACCGTCCACCCGGCCGTGGCGGGGTCGAGCCGGCTGTCGACGTGCCGGCTCAGGCCGGGCCGCTTGCCGGGGTCGGGGTTCAGGCGGGCGGACAGGTCCACGCATTCGTCCGGCGGCGGGATGACCGGCATCGGCGCGTTCACGTACTCCGGGGTCTCGTCCCCGAGGGTGGCCGTGGTGGCCTGGACGACGATCGAGGGACCGGCGCCCTCGCCGGAGAGCGTCACGACGGAGTGCGCGAGCGTGCGCCCGGCGGCGCCCGGGGTCACCTCGAGGGTGGCGGTGCCGGCCGGGGTGGGGCGGATGTAGCTGGCCGCCACCGCGACGGGGTGCGGGTGGGGGCTCTCGGACACCGCGGCCCGGGCGGCCACCGACAGCAGGTAGCCGCCGTTCAGGATGCCGCCGCCGACCTGCCAGGTCTGGTCGAGCTCGGCGAGCAGCGCACCGCCCTCGCCCCGTCGCACCGCGGTCGCGGTGTCGAAGTCGTAGGTCGGCTGGGCGTCGTCAGTCTGCGGCACGCATCACAGAGTGCCAGGGTGGCCGGCATGGACTACAAGCACCTCGGCCGCAGCGGCCTGACGGTCTCCCGCCTGTGCCTCGGCACGATGAACTTCGGCTCGCGGACCGAGGAATCCGCCTCGCACGAGATCATGGACCGGGCCCTGGCCGAAGGCGTGAACTTCTTCGACACCGCCAACGTGTACGGCGGCGAGGCCGGCAAGGGCCGCACGGAGGAGGTCGTGGGCAGCTGGTTCGCCCAGGACGGGGAGCGCCGCGAGAAGACGGTCCTGGCCACCAAGGTCTACGGCAACATGACCGACTGGCCCAACGACACGTTCCTCTCCGCCCGCAACATCGTGCGCGCGTGCGACGCCTCGCTGCGCCGGCTGCAGACCGACTGGATCGACCTCTACCAGTTCCACCACGTCGACCTCCGCTCGCCGTGGGAGGAGATCTGGCAGGCCTGCGAGACGCTGGTGGCGCAGGGCAAGGTGCTCTACGTCGGCTCGTCGAACCACGCCGCGTGGCAGATCGCCGCGGCCAACGAGGCCGCGGCCCGGCGGCACTTCCAGGGCCTGGTGAGCGAGCAGTCGCACTACAACCTGCTCACCCGGCACGTCGAGCTCGAGGTGCTACCGGCCGCGTCGCACTACGGCGTCGGCATCATCCCGTGGAGCCCGCTGGCCGGCGGCCTGCTGGCCGGTGTCCTGGAGAAGACGGAAGGCGGGCGCCGCAACGACGAGCGCACCCAGAAGCGGGTCGAGAAGCTGCGGCCCCAGCTCGAGCAGTACGAGGCGTTCTGCCGCGAGATCGGCGCTGCGCCGGCCGACGTCGGCGTCGCCTGGCTGCTGCACCAGAAGGGGGTCACCGCCCCGATCATCGGGCCGCGGACGATGGAGCAGTTCGAGGGCGCCCTGGCGGCCCTGCAGCTCCAGCTGACCGACGACCAGCTGGGCCGGCTCGACGAGATCTTCCCCGGCTACCGTGCCGCCCCGATGGAGTACGCCTGGTAAGAGGACCCCCTGCCCCCCACCGCTCGCAGGCTCGCGGCGGGCCCCTGCAGGGGGCCGGTCAGGCGAGTGACCAGGTCGTCAGCCGCCCGTAGAGGGGGGCGCCCAGCCGGCTCTCGAGCAGTAGCACCTCGCCGACCGGCCAGGCGGGCCCGCGGTAGCCCGCCAGCCGGTCGGTCAGGGTGCCGTCCGCCGGCTGCCCGGGGCGCCACCGGCCCAGGGTGAGGTGCGGCCGGAACGGACGGTCCTCGACCGGCAGCTCCAGCCCGCGGGCGACCTCGCCGAGCCGGGCGGCCAGCTCGGTCAGCGGGGCGACGTCGCCGTCCAGCCCGGCCCAGGCCACGGAGGGACGGCGGACCGGGCCGAAGCGTCCGGCGTGCGCCAGCCGCAGCCGCATCGGTGGCGTCGCGGCGACCGCGGGCGCCGCACGCGCGGCCAGGTCGGGCAGCACGTCGCGGGGTACGGCCCCGAGGAAGAGCAGGGTGAGATGCCAGCGCGCCGGATCGGTCCAGCGCGGCGCCCCGGGCAGGGCGTGCACCGGTTCCAGCGCGGCCTGCAGGTGCGTGCGCGCCGCCGCCGGCGGATCGACGGCGAAGAAGAGCCGGGCCGGGCGGGCGGGGTTCAGCCGCCCACCGCCAGGCCGGCCGCCTCCAGCGCGGCGAGCAGCCGGAGCCGCTCGGCGTCCCGCGCCCGCCCCGGCGGTTCGGCGGGCAGCGTGTGCGGCACGCCGAGCATCGTCGCGGCCTCCATCAGCACGTCGTCGCAGGCCGCCTGCAGGCCACGCCGCCGCGCCATCGGCGCACCGGCCGGGACGAGCGCCAGCTGACGGCGCAGCCGGCGGACGTCGGCGGCCACCGCCTGGAGCGGGCGCCGGTCCAGGGGTCCTGCGCTGCGTGCCCGGCGACGGGCGGCGCGCTCGGCCAGCCAGCGCTCGGTCGGGCCGAACCCGACCACGACGGCGCAGAGCGCGGCGAAGGGGATCCCGAGCAGAAGGAGCGAGCCGGTCATGGCATCTCCGGGCCGTGTCGGACGGACCCTCCCGACGGTACCCGGCGTCGCGCCCTTCCGGGCGGCGATCAGCCGGCCGGAGGGGTGGACTGCACGCCGGGCACCTCGGCCGCGGTCGCCTCCCGTGCGGCACGCGCGTCCGGCGGCAGGACGGCCCGCTGGCCCACGCGCAGCCGCACCCAGGGCGGCTGCCGGCCGGCCTGCAGCCGCACCGACCGGCCGCGGGCGAGGACGACCCCGGCCAGCGCGGCAGCCAGCACCACGACTCCCCCGCCGAGGATCAGGCCCCACCGCGGGCCGAGGTGCTCGGCGATGACGCCGATCAGCGGAGCCCCGAGCGGCGTCCCGCCCATGAAGCACATGAAGTACAGCGCCATGACCCGGCCGCGCATCTGCGGGTCCACGCCCAGCTGCACGAAGCTGTTGTTGGCGACGCTGAACACCAGTGCCGCAGCACCCGTGGGCACCAGCAGCACGCCGAACCAGAAGTACCCCGGCATCAGGCCGGTGACCACGGTGAGCACGCCGAAGACCAGCGCGGACCCGATCAGGAAGCGCTGCCTCGGCCGGCGGCTGCGCCGGGTGGAGAGCAGGGCTCCGCTCAGCGAGCCGACGGCGAACACCGTGGCGAGCAGACCGAAGGCCTCGGCGCCCAGCCCGAACTCGGCACGCGCCATCAGGGCGATGGTGATCTGGTAGTTGAAGCCGAAGGTGCCGACGACGAACGCCAGGCCCATGGCCAGCACCAGGTCGCGGTGCGCCCAGGCGTAGGCCGCCCCCGCGCGCAGCTGCCCCTTGCCGCGCGCCACCCGGTCACTGGGGCGCAGCTCGTCGGCCCGCATGGAGCCCAGCGCCAGGATGGTGAACGCGAAGCTGGCCGCGTTGACGAAGAAGGCGGGGGCGGTGTTGCCCGAGGACAGGCCGATGAGCAGCCCGGCGACCGACGGGCCGACGAGCCGCGCGCCGTTGAAGATCGTCGAGTTGAGGCTCACGGCATTGGTGAGCAGCTCCGGTCCGACCATCTCCGAGACGAAGGACTGCCGGACGGGGGCGTCGATCGCCGCGGCGGCGCCCAGCCCGCTGGCCAGCACGAACACGTGCCAGAGGGCCACCGCGTCGGTGGCCACCAGCAGGGCCAGCACCAGCGCCAGCATGCCCATGCAGGCCTGGGAGATCTGGAGCAGCCGGCGCTTGGGGTAGCGGTCGGCGAGCAGCCCCCCGTACGGGCTCAGCAGCACCGTGGGGGCGAACTGCAGGGCGGTGATGAGCCCGAGGGCGACGCCGCTGTCGTCGGTGAGCTGCAGCACCAGCCAGTCCTGGCCGATGCGCTGCATCCACGTGCCGGTCTGGCTGACCAGGTTGGCCGAGGCGTACCGCCGGTAGTTGCGCACCCGCAGTGCGCGGAACATGCCCCCACCCGCCGGCTGCTCCGCGGTGCTCCGGTCGGTGCTGGTCGCGGTCACCCGCCGGCCAGCTTGTCGATGATCCCGGCCGCCTCGCGGAGCACGGCCCGCTCCTCGGGGTCGAGCTGCTGCAGCTGCCCGGACAGCCACGCCTCCCGGGCCCGCGCCTCGGTCGCCAGCATGTCCTCGGCCGCGCGGGTGAGACCGATGACCACCTGCCGCCCGTCGGTGGGGTGCGGGGTGCGGGTGACCAGCCCCTTGCCCTCCAGCGCGACGACGACCCTCGTCATCGACGGCGGCTGGACGCGCTCGTGGGCGGCCAGCTCCCCCGGGCTCATGGGCCCGTGCCGCTTGAGCGTGGACAGCGCCGAGACCTGGGTCAGCGTCACCGAGGTGTCCAGCCGCTGGGACCGCAGCCGGCGCGAGAATCGCATGACCGCCAGTCGGAGGTCGTGCGCCAGCGCCGCGGTGTCCAGCGTCGTCCGGGTCACATAGTTAGCTTAGCTCACTAACGGCTCAGACGATCTGCTGGAGGGGCTCGAGCGCGAAGTAGACCAGGAACATGGCCGCGATGATCCACATCAGCGGGTGGATGTCCTTGCGCCGCCCGATGACCAGGCGCAGCAGCACGAAGCTGATCACGCCGGCACCGATGCCGTTGGTGATCGAGTACGTGAACGGCATCAGCGCGATGGTGAGGAACGCCGGGATGACCAGGGACATGTCGTCCCAGGCCAGGTACCGGATCTGGGTGACCATGAGCGCACCGACGATGACCAGGGCGGGGGCGGCCGCCTCCGCGGGGACGACCGCCACCAGCGGGGTGAAGAACACCGCCACCAGGAAGAGCAGACCGGTGACCACGCTGGCCAGGCCGGTTCGTGCGCCGTCGGCCACGCCGGCGGTGCTCTCGATGTAGGTGGTGTTGGACGAGACGCTGCCCGCACCACCGGCGGCGGCCGCGATGGAGTCGACGAGCAGGACCGGCTGCGACTTCGGCAGGTTCCGCTTCTCGTCCAGCAGGTCGCCCTCCGCGCCGACGGCGGTGACCGTGCCGACGGTGTCGAAGAAGTCGGCGATCATGATCGAGAAGACGATGAGCAGCGCGGCGAGGATGCCGATGCGCTCGAACCCGCCGAACAGCGAGAAGTTGCCCAGCAGGGAGAGGTCGGGGCTGCTGACGACGTCGTCGGGCAGCTCGGGCGTCTGGAGCCACCAGCCGCGCGCGTTCTCACCGGCGTCGCCGAACCGCGGGCCGATGTCCGCGATCGCCTCCACGACGATCGCCAGCACGGTGGTCGCGACGATGCCGATCAGCAGCGCGCCTTTGACCTTGCGGACGACGAGCACGGCCATGAGCAGCAGGCCGACGACGAACACCAGCGTCGGCCAGCCGGCCAGCTGACCGCCGACGCCGAAGCTGATGAGCGGGTTGCCCGGCCGGATGATGCCGGCGTCGGCCAGGCCGATGATGGTGAGGAAGAAGCCGATGCCCACCGCGATCGCGGTCTTCAGCTGCGGCGGGATCGCCTCGAACACCGCGCGGCGGAAGCCGGTGAGCACCAGCACCGTGATGAGCAGGCCCTCGAGCACGACCAGGCCCATGATCTCGGGCCAGGACAGCTGGGTCGCCGCGAAGACCGCGACGATGGCGTTGATCCCCAGCCCGGTGGCCAGTGCGAAGGGGTAGCGGCCGACGACGCCCATGAGGATCGTCAGCGCGCCGGCCAGCAGGGCGGTGACCGCGGCGATCGAGCCGAACGGCAGCACCGTGCCGTCGACGTCGGCACCCGGGACGCCGCCGGGGCCCGCGATGCTGGTCAGGATGATGGGGTTGAGCACCACGATGTAGGCCATCGTGAAGAACGTCGTGAGCCCGCCGCGGACCTCGCGGGTGACCGTGGAGCGCCGGGCGGTGATCTCGAAGTAGCGGTCCAGGCCGTTCTTCGGCTTGATGCGCGGACCCTCGCTGCGGCGCGGCGTGGTGGGCGGGGTGCCCGCGGACACGTCGGCCGGCGTGTCCCCTGTGGTGGCGGCGGCCCGGGCGCCGGAGGAGGGGTGGGACGTGTCGGACAAGGCGTGCTCCCGGGACGTGGTGGGCATCGAGCGGCGACAGAGTGCCACAGCCCGCCCGGATCCGGCCGACTCCGTGACCGACCCGACACCTCCCCGGCCCCGCGTGCCCTAGGGTCACCCCGTGCCGAGCCCGACCAAGCAGGCCCCTCCCCCGCTGCAGGTGGACACCGCGCGGGTGGTCCTCGTCGGCATCGGGGTCTGGGCCGTGGCCCTCGTCGTCGTCCTGCTGCTCGGCGACCGGGTGGACCGGATGTGGACCTGGACCTGCCTGGCCGCGATCGGCCTGGCACTGCTGGGCCTGGCGATCATGCGCTGGCAAGGCCAGCTCACACCGTCGTCCTCCGGACGACACCCGCGGCCAGGTGACGTCCCCGACTCGCGCTGAGCCCATCCGTCGAGCCTGCGCGGACCCCTCCGGGGCCCACTCGGCGCGACAGGCGACTAGTCGCTCAACACGTCGTAGGTGCCGGTGTCGTAGCGGGCGGTGTGGACCACCTCGGTGTCGTCGGCCGGCACGAGCGTCGCCTGGCTGTGCGCGCCGCAGCCGTAGTCGGCGGTGACGACCCGCCCGTCGGCGGGGGCGTAGGCGTTGCCGCAGGCGCCCACGCGCTGCCGGAGCGATCCGGCCAGCGGGAGGTAGAAGCCGCACGTGGCGCACGGACCGGGAGCCGAGCGCGCCATCGCGGAGCCCGGGCCGAAGTCGCCGTCGCCCCAGCGGGTGACCGCCTCGGCCCGGCCCTCGGCGGACATGACGCGCTCCCGGCCCAGGCCCAGCTCGGATGCCACGACCCGGCCCTCGGGGTCCTCGGCGGAGTCGTCGTCGGCGGTGTAGGCCGGCACCAGCCGGTGGTCGTCCTCCGTCGAGGGCAGCACGTCGCCCACGGAGAGGTCGCCGGGACGCAGCCGCTCGTGCCACGGCACCCACGCCGGCGCCAGCAGCGCCGACTCGCCGGGCAGGAGCACGACCTCGTCGACGGTGACCGTGTCCTCGCCGGGCACGGTCGCGAGCGTCACAGCCCAGTGCCACCCCACGTAGCCCGGCTGCCGGCTGGCGAAGGTGTGGGTCGCGGTCGCGCCGAGCGCCTCGGCCGCCACCTGCCCGGTGACCGGGGGGTCGATCTCCGGCTCCACCGCGAGGTGCTCGCCCACCAGGCCGGGGTCACCGGCCGTCTCCTCCGCCGCCGCGCGGGCCTGCTCGACCGCGGCCACTTCCGTGAGCGAGCCGGGGAGGGTCGTTCCGGGCCGGGGGGAGGAGAAGGGATCGGACACGACCGCCATGGTCCCAGAGGACGCCGGCCGGTGGGAGCCGGACCCTCCGCGAGGCAGCGGACCGTCGCAGCCGCCGGGTGCGGCACCATGGGAAGCGTGTCCGCCTCCCGCCGTCCCCCCGGTGCGCGTCGGCGGACAGCCCTGACCCGCCGGACGGGGCCGCCCCCACCGGACCGGGCCGACACCACCCCCCTGCACCGGCCGCCGACGACGCCGATGCCCGCCGCCGTGCCGCCCCCCGGGGAGGCCCCGCCGCGCGTCACCGTCACCCGGGTGGCGATCTCCCGCAGCCGCGAGCTCTCGCGCGCGGCCGCCCGCCGGGTGCAGGCCGCCAGCCGGGCCGACGGCGCCGAGGCCAGCGGGCTCAGCCGGCTGCTCTGGGTGAACGCCCTGCACATGGCCGGGGATGCGATGGTCGCCGTCTCGCTGGCCGGCACGCTGTTCTTCGCGGCCACCACCGACGCCCAGCGCGGCAACGTGGCGCTGTACCTGCTGGTCACCATGGCGCCGTTCGCGGTGCTCGCCCCCGTCATCGGCCCGCTGCTGGACAGGCTGCAGCGCGGCCGGCGGTGGGCGATGGCCGCCAGCTCGCTCGGCCGGGCGGCGCTGGCCCTGTTCATGGCGGCGCACTACGACGACCTGCTGCTGTACCCGGCGGCGCTGGGCATCCTGGTCCTGTCGAAGGCGCACAACGTGCTGCGCGCCGCCGTCGTCCCCCGCGTCCTGCCGCCGGCGCTGTCGCTGACGTCGGCCAACGCGCGGCTGTCGGTGTTCGGCCTGGCCACCTCGGGGGTGGCCGGCGCGTTCGGCGCCGGGGTGGCGTGGGCCTTCGGGTTCCCCCCGGAGCTGTGGGTGACCGCCGCCGTCTTCGCCGTCGCCGGGGCGCTGGCCGCACGGCTGCCCCGGCACGTCGACGTCCCGGCCGGCGAGCTGCCGGCGGACGTGCTGAGCACCGCGGAGCTCCCGGTGACCGGGCGCCGGCGCCGCCGGGTGAGCCCGCACGTCGTCCTGGCGCTGCGTGCCACGGCGGCCCTGCGCGGTCTCACCGGCTTCCTCACGATCTTCCTGGCGTTCCTCGTCCAGGCCGAGTTCGCCGACGGCTGGACCGCGACGCTGGCGCTGGGCGGGGTGGCCCTGGCCGCGGGCGCCGGCAGCTTCCTCGGGACGGCCGCCGGGTCGCGGCTGGGCGCCACCGCACCCGACCGGGTGGTGCTGGTCGCGGCGGGCACGGCGGCGGCCGTCACCGTGCTGGCGGCGATCTTCTACGGCTTCGGGATGGCGGTGCTCGTCGCCGGCGTCGCCGCGGTCACCAACGCCCTGGGCAAGGTCTCCCTGGACGCCATCATCCAGCGGGAGGTGCCCGAGAACCTGCGCGCCTCGGCCTTCGCCCGCTCCGAGACGTTCCTCCAGTTGGCGTGGGTCGCCGGCGGCGCGCTGGCCATCGCCCTTCCGACGACCGGCTGGATCGGCTTCACCGTCGCCGCGTCGCTGCTGGTGCTCGCTGTCGGCCTGGTGCTCTGGAGCCTCGTCGCCGGCCGCCCCTCCCCCGCCGACGCCCCGACCACCCCGGTGGGACCGCAGTGGACCTGAGACGGACGGCGGCGGCCGGCGTGCTGCCCGCCCTGGTGCTGCTGCTCGCCGGCTGCGCCTCCGCGGACGAGGGGCCGGGGCAGGTGCGCGTGCAGGCCGGAGCCCAGGACGTCACCGCCCAGGCCGTCCAAGGCTGCGAGGACGGCGAGGAGGTCCGCTACGACACGACCCCGCCGATCATCGAGGTCTCCCCCGACGCCGACATCACCCTCACCGTGTCCGAGTCGGTCGCCGAGCGCGGCTGGGGCGTCCAGGTCTTCGACGAGCGGCTGGAGGAGCGCCTGGGCACCGTCGAGGTGCCCGCGGGCGAGGACAGGTTCGCCGGCATCAACAGCTCCGACGTCATCCCGCCGGCGTTCTACCTGCTCGTCGTGGAGGACAAGGGCGGTGACTGCGGGGTGTGGTCGCGCGCGTGGCCGATCGGCTTCATCCGGGCCGGCGGCGACCTGGGTGGCGCCTCGTCCTCCGAGGCGCCACCGGAGGGCTAGTTCTCCAGGTCCGCGGCGACGGCGCGCAGCACGGAGCCGATCTTGCGGGACTCGGCGCGGTCGGGGTGCCGGCCGTGGCGCAACCCCTCGCCCACGTCGTCGAGCAGCTTGATCAGGTCCTCGATGATCGGGACGAGCTCGTCGGGCTTCTTCCGGCTCTTCGCGGCGACGGTGGCGGCCACCGACGGCAGCGGGTCCAGGACGCGCACCTGCAGCGCCTGGTCACCCCGCTTGCCCGCGACGATGCCGAACTCCACGCGCTGGCCCGGCTTGAGCTCCTCGGTGCCGGCCGGGAGGGCGTCCTTGTGCACGAAGACGTCGGGGCCGTCCTCGCGCGCGAGGAAGCCGAAACCCTTCTCAGGGTTGAACCACTTCACTTTCCCGGTGGGCACGTCAGATCCTCGGTTCCTCGCTGGCAGGACAGGCTCGGCCTCAGGTTAGTGCCGTGGCGTCCTCGGGGACGACGCCCAGGCGGCCGAGCAGCTGCAGGAACACCACCGCGAAGTCGTTGCCGGCGACCCGCCGTGCCACGAGGGGCCAGTCCACCTGCTCGCGGAGGGCCCGGGCGACGGGCAGCATGCGGGCGAAGTCGCAGTAGTGCTCGTCCAGGGTCATCAGCTTGGTGACCAGGATGTCGGTGGCGGCCAGCACCGGCATCTGCACCGACAGGACGGGCAGGACGTCGGCGCGGGCGATCAGGGCCGTCTCGACGGGCTCCCCGCAGGTGCGCCACAGCACGTCGACGAACACGTCGTCCCGCACCACCTTCAGCAGCCAGTCCTCGGCCGGGTCGACCACGTGGAGGCCCGCGTCGGCCAGCACCTTGGCCGCACGCTCGGCCTCGGCCGCGGGGACCAGGAAGTCGGCGTCGTGGTCGGGCTCGGGAGCTCCGCGCACCCAGGCGGCGTAGCCGCCGCAGAGGGCGAAGGGCACACCGCCCTCCTTCAGCGCGACCGCCGTGCGCTTGAGGAGGTCACGGACGTTCTCGCGGAGGTCGTCGACGGCAGGGCTCGGCACGGGCTGCCTGCTACCCGTTCCCGGCGGGATACGCACGGTAGATCCGCCGTGGTCGGGGCACTGCACCACCCGTGCGCATCGCCAGTTTCAACATCCTGCACGGCCGCTCCCTCGACGACGGACGGGTCGACGTCGACCGGCTGGCATCGGCGGTGAAGACCCTGGACGCCGACGTGCTCGGCCTGCAAGAGGTCGACCGGGACCAACCCCGCTCGCTGGGCGCCGACCTCACCGCCGTCGCCGCCGAGGCCATGGGTGCCGCCGACTCCCGGTTCGTCGCCGCCCTGTCGGGAACCCCGGGCGGCACCTGGATGGCCGCGACGGGTGAGGAGCAGCCGGGGTCGGCCAGCTACGGGATCGCGCTGCTGTCGCGCTACCCGGTCATCTCCTGGCGGGTGGTCCGGTTGCCGCCGCTGCGGGCGAGCGTTCCCCTGTGGTCGCCGCAGACCAACCGGCCCTTCCTCGCACGCGACGAGCCCAGGGTGGCGGTGGCCGCGGTGCTGGACGGGCCGTCGGGGCAGTTCACCGTCTGCAACACGCACCTGTCGTTCATCCCGGGGTGGAACACCGCGCAGCTGCGCCAGCTGGTGCGGTCGCTGGAGCGCACCCGGGAGCCGCTGGTGCTGATGGGCGACCTGAACATGCAGCGCCGGAAGGCGGCCCGCGCCAGCGGCCTGGTCCCGATCGCGGTGGCGCCCACCTTCCCGGCGGGACGGCCGGTGCGGCAGCTCGACCACGTCCTGGCGCGGGGCCCGCTGCACGCCACGGGACCGACGGAGGCGATGGCGCTGCCGCTGTCGGACCACCGTGCGCTCGTGGTCCCCTGCGCGATGGGCTGACCTGCGGCGCAGGTCGCGCCGCGGTGCGGCCCGGTAGATCATGTCGCCATGTCACGCACCGACACGACGCGCATCTTCACCCTGCTCGCCACCGTGGTCCGCGTGGTCGCGTCGGTGATCGCCGCGCTGATCGTCGCCCACGCGGTGTTCGTATTCTTCGAGGCGAACCCGGCGAACCCGCTGGTCGAGTTCACCGCCGGGATCCGTGACAGCTTCGGCTGGTTCACCGAGGACCTGTTCCAGCCGTCGGACCCGAAGATCGGCGAGACGATCAACGACGCACTGGCCGCCCTGATCTCGGTGGTCGCCGGCAACCTGGTCTCGAAGCTGATCGTCCGGCTGGCGCCCACCTCGACCGCGAAGGCCTGAGGCGGGCGCCGGACCGGCTCAGCGGTTCTCGGGCAGCTGCACGCCGGCGCGGTTGGGCTTGTCCGTCGGGTGGGCGTAGCGGACGTGCTCCACCGGCATCGGGAAGCCGTGGTCCTGACCGAACGGCGAGAGCCCCCCGGCCACGGACGCCGAGAGCTCGGTGAGCGGCGGGCCGCCGTCCTCCGACTCGCCCCAGGTGGGCTCGACCAGGTGAGCGTTCTTCGCGTTGCGCTTGGACATGGTGCCCATCTTCGCCGACCCGGTGCCCGCTCCGCACGGCACCGCTCCCCCGACGCGCCCGGAGGTGCCGGTGGCCACCCGTACGGGCGGCGTCCCCGGCACCCCGCGCACCCCCCGTCGTAACGTGGACCGGATGGCCACCGCCCCTCCGCCGACGCTCGCCGCCTGGCTGCGCACGCGCGACGACGCCCAGCTGGGTGCCCTGCTGGCCGCCCGGCCCGACGTCGCGCGCCCGGCGCCCACGGACGTCGTCGCCCTCGCCGGCCGGCTGGCGGTGCCCGTGTCGGTGGACCGCGCCCTGGACGACCTCGATGCCGGGACGCTGCAGGTGCTCGACGTGGTGCTGCTCGCGTCCACCGACGGGCTGGCGCCCGACGAGCTCGTCGCCGCCCTGCCCGAGGTGCCCGGCGACGTACTCGACGCGGCGCTCACCGCGCTGACCGACCGCGCGCTGCTGTGGGGGGACGAGGTCCTGCGGGCGTCCGATCCGGTGCGCCGCGCGGTGCGGCACCCGGCCGGGCTGGGCCGCCGGGCCGTCGACCTGCGGGTGCAGCTGCCGGGCGACCTGCCCGCGACGCTGGCCGCGCTGTCCGACGAGGAGCGCTCGGTGCTGGAGCGGCTCGCCGGCGAGCGCCCCGTCGGCCACCTGCCGGAGAGCGCCGGCGGAACGGACTCGCCGGCCCGCCGGCTGCTGCAGCGCGGGCTGCTGGCACGCATCGACGCGCTGAACGTCGAACTGCCCCGCGAGATCGGGCTGCACCTGCGGGGCGACCGGCCCTACGGCCCCCCGCGCCTGCGCCCGGAGCCGGAGCTCCTCGCCGCCGACCCGAAGGCGGTGGACCGCCGGGCCGCCGGTGCGGCACTCGAATCCGTCGGCCGGGTCGGCGAGCTGCTCGCCCTGCTGGAGGACGAGCCGGCCGGGCTGCTGCGCAGCGGCGGGGTCGCCGTCCGCGACCAGAAGCGCCTGGCCCGCGAGCTGCACGTCGCCGAGCCCGAGGCCGCCTGGCTGCTGGAGCTGGCCTTCGCCGCCGGGCTGCTGGACGTGGGCGGGCCGCACCGCGACGAGTGGCTGCCCACCCGCGGCTACGACGTCTGGCGGGAGCAGGACCTCGCCGACCGCTGGGCGGTGCTGGCCGCGGGCTGGCTCGCCGGCATCCGGTTGCCGGCACTGGTCGGTCAGCGGGACGTGGCGGGCAAGTCGGCCAACGCCCTCTCCCCCGACCTGGTGCGGCACACCGCACCGGCGATCCGCCGCGCGGCGCTGACGGCGCTGGCCGCTCACCCCGCCGGCTCGGGCCTGGCCGCCGATGACCTGGTGGCGCTGCTGCGGTGGCGCACCCCGCGTCGCGCGGACCGGCTGGCACCGGTGCCCGGCATGCTGGCCGAGGCCGCGCGGCTGGGCGTCCTGGTGCAGGGCGTCCTCTCCTCCGGCGGGCGCGGGCTGCTCACCGCCGGCGAGGACGGCGCTGCCGTGCACATGCGCGGCCTGCTGCCCGAGCCGGTCTACCACGTCCTCGCCCAGCCCGACCTCTCGCTGATCGCGCCCGGGCCGCTGGTGGCCGAGCTCGCCGACACCCTCGCGGTCGTCGCCGACGTCGAGTCCTCCGGTGGCGCCACGGTCTTCCGCGTCTCCGAGGCCAGCGTCCGCCGGGCCCTGGACGCCGGCTGGTCGGCGTCGGACCTGCACGACTTCTTCACCCGGGCGTCGCGCACCCCGGTGCCCCAGGCGCTGGACTACCTGGTCGACGACGTCGCGCGCCAGCACGGCCGGCTGCGGGTCGGCGCCATCGAGAGCTACGTGCGCTCCGACGACCACGGCCTGCTCGCGCAGGTGCTCGGCGACCGGCGGACCGCGGCGGCCGAGCTGCGCCGGCTCGCCCCGGGCGTGCTGGTGAGCGGGCTGGCCGCCGACGAGGTGCTCACGGTGCTGCGCGACGCGGGGTACGCCCCCGCCGGCGAGAACCCCGGCGGCGCCGTCCTCACCCGCCCACCGGGCCGGCCCCGCGCCGCCGGCCGCCGGACGGGCGGGACCGAGGCCCCGGCCGCTCCGCGGCCGCTGACCGCCGACGAGGTGGCCGCCACCGTGCGGGAGATCCGCGCCGGGGACGCCGCGGTCGCCGCCCGCCGCGGCGAGGCGGTGCGGCAGGTGCCCGGGGTGACGACGGCGTCGACGCTCGAGCTGCTCTCGCGGGCCGTGCGCGAGGGGACGCCGGTGTGGCTGGGGTACGTCGACGCGCAGGGCAGCGGCAGCCAGCGGGTGGTCCAGCCGGTGTCACTGGTCGGCGGCTTCCTGCAAGGGTTCGACGAGCGGCGGGGCGAGAGCCGGACCTTCGCCGTCCACCGCATCACCTCGGTGGCGCTGGTCGAGCAGGACGACGCCCCCGTCCCGGGCTGAGGCATGCTGCCGGGATGGCTGATCCCGTGAGCATCCAGGAACGCCTGGTCCCGCAGCTGACGTGCTTCGGCTGCGGGCCGGCCAACGACCGCGGGCTCCGGCTGCGCAGCCACCCCCGCCCCGACGGCGTCGTCGCGACCTTCGTGCCGTGGCCCGAGCACGACAACGGGCTGGGGTACCTCAACGGCGGGATCATCTCCACGCTGCTGGACTGCCACAGCGCGGCGGCGGTGCTGCACGAGGCCGACCTCCGCGGCTTCGAGCCGCTGGCCGGGGCCGCGCTGCCGTACGTGACCGCCGGGCTGGACGTCCGGTACCTCCGGCCGGCCCCGCTGACCGAGCCGGTGTCGCTGTTCGCGGTGGTCACCGACGGCGACGACGCCCAGATGACGGTGGACGTGCAGCTGCACTGGGACGGCAGGCCCCGGGCCACGGCGGTCGCCCACTGGAAGCGCTGGCGCCCGCGGAGCTGAGGGGAAGGGGCTGTCGTCCGGCGGCGTTACCGTGGTCAGTCCGGCGCGCACGTCCGTGCCGAAGCCCTCGAACGAAGGACGCTGACGCGTGTCTGACGGCCCCCTGATCGTCCAGTCCGACAAGACGCTGCTGCTCGAGGTCGACCACCCGCAGGCCAAGGAGTGCCGGACGGCGATCGCGCCGTTCGCCGAGCTGGAGCGCTCCCCCGAGCACGTGCACACCTACCGGGTCACGCCCCTGGCGCTGTGGAACGCGCGCGCCGCCGGGCACGACGCCGAGCAGGTCGTCGACGCGCTGGTCCGCTACTCGCGCTACCCCGTGCCGCACGCGCTGCTGGTCGACGTCGCCGACACGATGGACCGGTTCGGCCGGCTCACCCTGGCGCAGAACCCGGTGCACGGGCTGGTGCTCACCTCCTCGGACCGCGCGGTGCTCGAGGAGGTGGTGCGCTCGAAGAAGGTCGCCCCCATGCTCGGCGCCCGCATCGACTCCGACAGCGTGATCGTGCACGCCGCGGAGCGCGGCCGCCTCAAGCAGGCGCTGCTGAAGATCGGCTGGCCGGCCGAGGACCTCGCCGGTTACGTCGACGGCACCGCCCACCCGATCGAGCTCGACCAGGCCGACTGGCACCTGCGCGACTACCAGCAGGAGGCCGTCGACGGCTTCTGGGCCGGCGGCTCGGGCGTCGTCGTCCTTCCCTGTGGCGCGGGCAAGACGCTGGTCGGCGCGGCGGCGATGGCCGAGGCGAAGGCGACCACGTTGATCCTGGTGACCAACACCGTCGCCGGGCGGCAGTGGAAGCGCGAGCTCATCGCGCGCACCACGCTCACCGAGGAGGAGATCGGCGAGTACTCCGGCGAACGCAAGGAGATCCGCCCGGTCACCATCGCGACCTACCAGGTGATCACCACGCGCCGGAAGGGCGAGTACATCCACCTGGATCTGTTCGACGCCCAGGACTGGGGCCTGATCGTCTACGACGAGGTGCACCTGCTGCCGGCCCCGATCTTCCGGCTGACTGCGGACCTGCAGTCCCGCCGCAGGCTCGGGCTCACCGCGACGCTGGTGCGCGAGGACGGCCGCGAGGACGACGTCTTCTCCCTCATCGGCCCGAAGCGGTACGACGCCCCGTGGCGGGACATCGAGGCGCAGGGCTACATCGCGCCGGCCGAGTGCATCGAGGTGCGGGTATCGCTCGACGACGAGGAGCGGATGACCTACGCCGTCGCCGAGCCCGAGGAGCGGTACCGGATCGCGGCCACCGCCCAGTCGAAGCTGCCGGTGATCCGGCGGGTTCTCGAGCGGCACCCCGACGAGCCGTCGCTGGTGATCGGCGCCTACCTCGACCAGCTCGAGGAACTCGGTGCCGCGCTGGACGCCCCGGTGATCCAGGGGTCGACGACGAACAAGGAGCGGGAGCGGCTGTTCCAGGCGTTCCGCACCGGTGAGGTCCGCACGCTGGTGGTCTCCAAGGTCGCGAACTTCTCCATCGACCTGCCCGAGGCGGCCGTCGCCGTCCAGGTGTCCGGGACCTTCGGGTCGCGGCAGGAGGAGGCGCAGCGGCTCGGCCGGCTGCTGCGGCCCAAGGCGGACGGGCGTCAGGCGCACTTCTACAGCGTCGTCAGCCGGGACACCCTCGACAGCGAGTACGCCGCGCACCGGCAGCGCTTCCTCGCCGAGCAGGGGTACGCGTACACGATCGTCGACGCCGCCGATCTGGCCGGCCCGGGCGAGGTCAACGGTCCCGACTGGGTGGACGAGTCCGCCGACTGAGACGGCCGAGTCGTTGGGCTGCACGTCCGGCCACGGCAGCCGAACAGAGTCCGTGGACTCCGTGCGCGGTCGCGCCCGCCTGACGCCCAGCGGGGCGACCGGGCGGACGGGGACGGTCATCACGTCGCCGTCCGCCGTGCGCTGGCGGAGCCGGCTGGGGCTGCGGCGGGTCGGCCTGACCGGAGCGCGCGTCCTGTCCTCGCGGACGGGTGATCGCGACGGGGACGTGGCACTGACCCTGGCCCTGCCGGACCGCTCGACCGCGGTGCTGCGGGTGTCCGGACCGGACGCGGCAGCTGTGGAGCGCGGCCTCACGGGAGTCGCGCTGCCGACGGCCGTGGATCAGCCGGTCACCGACGTGCGCGTCCCACGGAGTTGGGGGGCGATCGGCGCCGTGGCGCTGGGCGGTCTCTGGATGCTGGCGGTCGGATGCCTGTTCCTCACCGGCTACTGGACGACGGTGACCGTCACCGGCGGGGCGGGCGACGGATTCTGCGACATCGTCTGGGAGGACCCGGCCGGACAGCCGCGCAGGGGCGAGTCCGACTGCTACGACGAACCCGCCGGCAGCCGCTTCGAGGTGCGGGTCTCCGGCTGGCCGGCTGCCGGTGAGCCCACGCTCGTCGAGACCTACGTCGGCATCGGGCTGGTCGTCGGCCTGCCACCGTTCCTCCTGGGCAGCGGCCGGCTGCTGCAGCTGGCACGGCGGCGACGACAGGAGCTGCACGACGGGACGTCGACGGCGCTGCATGCCCGCGGCGAGGAGGTGGCGGACGAGCGCACGGTCCGGGCGCTGGACCGGGAGCGACGCTGGGCCTGGTTGGTCACCGGCGTGGGCGCTCTCGGTGTCGGCCTCGTCCTCACCGTCATGATCGTGGAGATCGAGGCCGACGCCGACCTGCGGGCGGTCGGCGTCACCACCGTGGGCACGGTGGTGGAGGTGGAACCCGACACGGGGATCGATGCAGGGTCGGCGTCGGTGCGCTTCACCGTGGACGGGGTGACGCGCGCACGGGACGTGACGCTCGGCGGCTATGCGGATGACTACGTGGCAGGCGACGTGGTCGACGTCGTGTACGACCCCGTGGCACCGGACCGCTTCATCATCGACGACGCCCTGTACGGGCCGACGTGGACCGGGTGGCTGCTGATCCCGTCGTTGCTCCTGGCTGTGGCGGCTCCCTTCGGGGTGGCGCGTGTGCTCCGGGTCGGACGGGCGCGCCGTCATCTCGCGTGTACCGGCAAGGTGCCACCGAGGCGCGACTCGGGAGCGGACGGGGTGACGGGGCTCCTGGACTGGTGAGACCCCCACCACTCGCGCACCTGCCCGGGCCGTAGGTTGCCGGGAACCGGTCCGGTCGCACCCGAGAGGCACACCGTGGACGAGATCCAGCAGCTGGTCGCCCAGAACGAGATTCGCAACCTGGTCGCGCGGTACGCGCACCTGGTGGACGACGCACAGGTCCAGCCGTGGAGCGAGCTGTTCGTCGAGGACGGCCGGATGGAGGCCTGGGCCATGCCGCTGGAGGGCCGTCCGGCGCTGGTCGAGTGGATCACCGGCGTCCTCGCGGGCCCCACGCTGCGGCACATCATGGGCGGGCACCACGTCGTCGTGGACTCCGACGCCGAGGCGCACGGAACGGCGGACATGGTGCTGCTCGCCGCCGTCGAGGGCTCGTGGGTCGTTGCCGCCGCTCCACGCTACGTGGACCGGTACGTGCGGACGGAGTCCGGTTGGCGCTTCGCCGAGCGGATCCTGGAGGACCGCAGCGCCAAGTCCTGACCGGCTGCCCCCTGCCACGTCAGTACGGGGGCGGCGTGGTCACGGCCACCAGGCCGGTCGGCGTGGTCACGGTCAGCGTGCCGTCGGGGGCCAGCGAAGAACGCCAACCGGGCGCCTGGTGCTTGCCGCGGTGATGCGCCGTGCAGTAACCGACCAGGTTGGCCGCGCTGGTCGGGCCTTCCGGCCAGGGGCGGTCGTGGTCCAGCTGCCCACCACGCGGAACCTGCCGGCGGCACCCGGGGAAGCGGCACCGCTTGTCCCGCGCCCGGAGGTAGCGGTCGAGCGCGGCGCCCGGCCGGTATCCGCCGGTCGCATCCGGCGGACCCAGTCCAGGGCGTCGGCTCAGGTCGTGGGTGCACCGGGCCGGCCGTCGCCGGCAGGCGGGCCGCCCGCAGGTCGCGGCGCGTCGGAGTTCCCGGCTGTCGGTCAGCGCGAGCAGGGCACCGGTGAGCGCATCGACGACCGCGATGCGGGGACGCTCGGCGAGCGCGCCACCGGCCGTCGCGTCCAGCAGCCGGGCCAGGGCAGCACGCTGCTCGTCGCCGGTCTCGCGCAGCGCCGCCATCGTGTCGGCTGCGGCGGACATCCGCCCGGCCGGCGACTCCTGCCACGCGGCCTCATCGTCGGCGGCCGCGATCTCTGCCCGGCGTACCGCGGCACCGGCCCGCCTGACGGCTCGGTCGGACTCGAGCAGGGCGAGCCCCGCAGCGGTGACCGCCTCCTCCGCGGCGGCGTGCCGTGACGGCAGGACCTCCGCCCGCCCGGTGACCATCGCCGAGCCGGCGGCGGACTCCTCCCAAGACTCCCGGCCGGACCGGTGCAGGGCGAGTCGCTCGCTCAAGGGCGCCAGCTCCAGCCACGGCGGGGGCCGGGAGGACTGCACGGGCGCCTGTGACGGGACACCACCGGGCGACTGCCCCGGATCGGACGGCTGCGCCCCGCTGTCGCCCCAGTCCTCCGCGACAGCGCGGCGCTCGATCTCGCTCCACCACTCCTCCAGTGCACCCTCTATGAGGGACCGCTCCGGAGGCGTGGAGAAGGCGGCAGCCAGGGTGGCGTCGTGCAGCCGAGCGGCGCCGGCCGGCGGAGCCGCGCCGTCCGGTGGAGCCGCGTCATGCGGTGGAGCCGCGTCATGCGGTGGAGCCTGACCTCCCGCATCAGGCAGCAGGCCGAGGGCCCGCGCCAGTGCCCGCACCAGCTCGGCCGGGACGACCTGACCGGCGATCTCGCCCGGCTCGTCCCCGCCGGCGAGCGTCGACGCGGACGCCACCACGGTGAGGTGTGCCTGCACCGGCGGCAGGCCGGTCTCTCCCCGGCGCAGCACCAGGTCCATCAGGCAGTCGGCCATCTTCTGGCCGCGGGTGCGCTCGTCACCGGGGTCGTCCAGGGCATCGGCGTACCGGCCGAGGGCATCGACCAGCGCTGCGGCTTCGGGCACGGTCAGCAGCGCCATCACGTGTGCCATGCCCTCCTCGAAGTCCGGCCGGACATGCACCCCGCGGCGGCGCACCGCCTCGGCCAGCCGGCTCACGCTGTCACGGGCGTCGACCAGCAGCCCCAGCCGACGGGCCTTGGCGGCCAGCTGCGCCGGCGTCGTCACCCGGCCCGCCGCCCAGCTCAGCAGCGTCGCCTCGACCTCGGCCCGCTTCTCGTCGGCCAGGGGAGCCACCCGCTCCAGCATCGGGAACAGGTGGCCGACGTGCAGCGTGCCCGACTCCAGCGCCTCGAGGGTGCGCGGCAGCCGGTGCACGAGGGTGAGCGAGCGTTCCAGGAGCGTGTCCGCCGCCTCGCTGCTGATCTCGAGGGCGAGCGCCAGCTCCTGGACCGCCCACTCGCTCACGTCCGCCAGCACAGCGGGCCGGGTGGCTCGCCGCTCCTCGCTCATGGCTCCCGGCTGGCCTGCCGGGCGATCGGCGGACGCGGGCCGCGTGGCGGCGAAGGCGGCCACCGCCCGGGCGCGCACGGCGGTCTGCCGGG
This sequence comes from Blastococcus goldschmidtiae, assembly GCF_031845325.1. NCBI lineage: Bacteria > Bacillati > Actinomycetota > Actinomycetes > Geodermatophilales > Geodermatophilaceae > Blastococcus > Blastococcus goldschmidtiae. The sequence continues at coordinate 192,089 of NZ_JAVREI010000003.1, forward strand.
CGATCTCCCGATCCGCGCCCTGCACCACTCCCAGCGCACCCGACGCCCAGCCCGCCGTGGGGCCGCTGTTCGTCGCGCCGTCCGCCATGTGCTCGATCGTATGTTCGACGTCCGACATTTCCGGCACCGCGCACGAGAACCCGCAGGGGCGCCTCCGGCCGCCCGGTCAGGAACCGGCGGTGCCTGTTCCGAGATCCAGTCCCATGAGCACCTCGTCACGAACACCGTGCCGGGTGAACCGCAGCGCACGGGGCCAGGAACCCACCACCGTCCAGCCGAACCGCCCGTAGAAATCCTCCAGGCCCATCCCGCCACGCACCTCCAGGCGGAGGTGCTCCAAGCCGAGATCGTCCCTCGCCGACCGCTGCAGCTCGGTGAGCAGCGCCCGCGCGACCCCGGTCCCTCGCTCCGACGGCCGGGTCTGGACGTGCGTCACGCGAGCCCAGTGCGCCGTCACCGGATCGGCGTTACCGGTGAGCACGAGCCAGCCGAGGACCTCGTCGCCACGCGTGGCCACCAGCAGCCGGCCGAGCCGCGCATCCAGGCGGGCGACCACCTGCTCGACCACCGGGGCGACGACGGCGTCCGACACCGGAGCCTCCTCCGCGAAGCCGACCGCCCCGCCGGCGTTGACGACGTCTCGCCAGCAGGCCGTGAGCTCCGCGCGCAGGAGGGCCGACACCTGCGCCGGATCGGTCGACCAACCCAGGGACGGACCGGACGGATCGCTCACGGAGGGAGTCTCGCAGCGCGCCGCGGGGCGGCTGGGAACGTCGTGACCGGCGGGGCGTGACGTATCCGTCCCTCACACGATGGCAATCCCCACAGAACTCGCCGACGCGATGGCATCGCCCCAGGTCAGCGGCTCGTCGAGGATCCCTATACGTCGCTCGGGGCGAGGCGCGCGGCAGGACCCGGGTTGGGCGTGTTGCCTCTCCGGCAGCCAAGATGGACCCCGACATGGGGAGCGCAGCACGAGCGGAGACGTTGAGCCCGCAGACGACCAGCCGGCCGCTCCGAGCGTGGCAGCAGGCCGCGCTCAGCCAGTACGAGGAGCAGTCCCCCAAGGACTTCCTGGTCACCGCGACGCCCGGCGCCGGCAAGACCACGTTCGCGCTCACCCTGGCCGCACGGCTGCTCGCCCGGCGCGAGGTGGCGCGGGTCGTCGTCGTCTGCCCGACCGACCACCTGCGCATGCAGTGGGCCGACGCCGCCGACGCGATGGGCATCGTGCTGGACCCGGGCCTGACCAACGCCGTCGGCCCGGTGCGCGCCGGGACGCAGGGCTACGTGACCACCTACGCGCAGGTGGCGGGCAAGCCGATGCTGCACGCCGCGCGGTCCACCTCGGTCAAGACGCTGGTGATCCTGGACGAGGTGCACCACGCCGGTGACGGCCTCTCCTGGGGCGAGGCGGCCGAGGAGGCGTTCGGCATGTCCGCCCGCCGGCTCTGCCTGACCGGGACGCCGTTCCGCACCAAGCCCGACGAGCGCATCCCCTTCGTCCGGTACGAGGAGGACAGCTTCGAAGGTGACGTGGGTGGGTCGGGCGGGGGCGAGGAGTCGAGCGGCATCGGGCTGGTCAGCCGCGCCGACTACACCTACGGCTACAAGGAGGCGCTCGCGGACAACGTCGTCCGCCCCGTCGTCTTCGCCGCCTACACCGGCACGTCCCGCTGGCGGAACTCCGCGGGCGAGGTGGTCGCCGCCTCGCTCTCGGAGGCCGGCACCCGGTCGGTGGAGATGCAGGCCTGGCGCACCGCCCTGGATCCCAAGGGGCAGTGGGTGCCGCACGTCATCGCCGCGATGGACGACCGGATCACCCACCTGCGCGAGACCGGCATGCCCGACGCCGCCGGGCTGATCCTCGCCAGCGACCAGGACGACGCCCGCGCCTACGCCAAGATCGTCCGCCGGGTGACCGGCAAGGCCGCCGAGCTGATCCTGTCCGACGACCCGAAGGCGTCGAAGAAGATCGAGCGCTTCGCCACCGGGTCGGCCCGCATCGCGGTCTGCGTGCGGATGATCTCCGAGGGCGTCGACGTCCCGCGTGCCGCCGTCCTGGCCTGGATGACCTCGTACCGGACGCCGCTGTTCTTCGCCCAGGCCGTGGGCCGCGTGGTCCGTTCCCGGTCGCCGCACGAGTCGGCGACGGTGTTCCTCCCCGCGGTGCGCCCGCTGCTGTCGCTGGCAGCCGCCATGGAAGAGCAGCGCAACCACGTCATGCCGCCACCCCGCAGCCAGCCCGAGGAGGAGCTCGAGGCGCTCGACCTGCCGCCGCGGGAGCCCAAGGAGGGCGAGATGAAGCAGTGGGAGGCCCTGGAGGCCGACGCCCGCTTCGCCCACGTGCTGCACAGCGGAACCGCGCACACCGGCGAGGGGTCCGGCCCGGCGGTCGTCGTCGCCGAGGGCGACGAGGAGTTCCTCGGCATCCCCGGGCTGCTCACGCCCGCGCAGACCGCGGAGCTGCTGTCGAAGCGGGACGACGAGCTGCGGCTGCGCATCGCGCAGAGCCACCGGGAGCACGCCGAGGACTTCATGGTCGTCGAGGACCACCCCGATGAGGACGACGCCGGCCGCTCCTGGCGCGACGCCGCCGAGCTGCGCCGCGAGATCAACAAGCTGGTGAACCGGGTGGCGGCACGCACCGCGCAGCCGCAGGCGGTGGTGCACACGCAGCTGCGCCAGTCGGTGCCCGGCCCGCCGTCGGCGTCGGCGTCGGTCGACGTCCTCCGCGCCCGCCGGGAGCGTCTCCGAACGATGCTCTGACGTCTGCCCGGCACGCGGTGCGGGTCACCACGGCTCGGGTGGCACATCCCTCCGGACGAGGCGCAGGCGCTCGGGCGGGATGACCGCGGGCAGGTAGAGGAAACCTCTGGCGACTCCTCGAGCTGCGCCTCGTCGACGCCGTCGACCGCCCACACGTCCACGGGGCCGCCGGTGTTGTTCATCCGGACGAAGAACTCGCACTCGAACTCGCTCAGCGTGAGGAAGCAGCCATCCTGCTCGGGACGGCTGCTCCCGGCGATGCCCGGCGCCGCCCCCATGCGCCGCCAGTCCAGTCCGTGCGCCTCGATCGACCTGCGGTTGAGCACGGAGGTCACGTGGAAGGCGGACACCGGCGGCACTGTAGGGGCGACCAGGTCAGGCGGAACCGGTCAGCAGCCCCCGCGCGGCGGCGATCGCGACGGCCTCGGTGCGGCCGTTCGCGCCGAGCTTGGCCAGGATGTTGCTCACGTGCACGCTGGCGGTCTTCTCGCTGATGTAGAGCTCCGCGCCGATCTGCCGGTTGGTGCGCCCGGCCGCGAGGAGCCGCAGCACCTCGGTCTCCCGCGGGGTCAGGACGGCGCCGACCTCCACCGTGCGCACGCCGGCGACCTCCAGCCGTCCGCGGCGGATCAGGCCCTCGAGCGCCGTCCGCAGGGGTGCGGCCCCCAACCGGACGGCGACCTCGTGGGCGAGCGCGGCTTCCGCCGCCGCCCCGGCCCGGTCGCCGGTGGCGAGCAGCGCCTCGGCCAGCCGCAGGCGCGACCGCGCCTCCTCGTAGACGTGCCCGAACCCGAACGCGTCCACCGCTGCCCGCCACAGCTCGGGGGCGACCTCCCCGCGGACGCGGGCGGTCTCCGCGGCGATGCGGGCCAGCCAGGCGTGCGCCTCGACACCCAGCGTGTCGCCGTAGGTCTCCCGGTACGTCTCCACCGATGCGCGTGCAGCCGCGGCCAGGTCGTCCCCCGCCCGCATCCAGTGGTCGGCATCGGCGGCCCGGCGGGCGACCGCGGCCGCGTCGGCGACGGCGGTCAGGGCGCTACCCGCCAGCCGGAGCATGCCGATGTGGTCGTCGTCCCATTCGCGCTGGAGCCGTCGGTACGTCGCCAGCGCCACGTCCACGGCCTGCTGCGGGCGGCCTTCCCAGGTGGCCAGGTCGATCTCCGAGCCGGCCGTCACGAAGTCGAGCAGGACGTGCGACCCCAGGCGGGGCACCAGGCTCCGCGCCCAGTCGATGCGGGCCCGCGCGCCGGGGTCACCCCGGCCGACCAGCACGAGCAGCCCGTCGGCGCGCACGTGCGCCGACATGTCCGGCACACGCGCCAGCACGTCGGCCTCGGCCAGGCTGCCGTCCCAGTCGCCGGTCATGTACAGGGCGGTGACGTGCAGGTGCCGCAGCTCCGCGGGGTAGTACGACCACTCGACGCCGAGGTCACGCGCCCGCCGGGTGCCCCGCCGCGTCCAGTCCAGCGCGTCCTGGATCCGCCCGGCCTCGAAGGTGACGGTGGCGAGGTTGAACAGCACCCGCATCTCGACCTCGACGTTGCCGGACCGCCGGGCGCGGATCAGTGCCTCGTCGAGCCGGGCGAGCACCGCCGCGGGGTCGGCACCGGGCCGGGCCCGCGCCTGGGTGACGGCGATGTCGGCCCAGGCCCCGTCGAACCCGAGCGCGTCCGCGGCCGCCAGCGCCTCGTCGACCGCGGCGTCCGCCTCGTCGAACCGCCCGACCGAGTAGCTCATCCGGGCGTGCGTCGCGGCCGCCCAGGTGCGCGCCTTCGACGGCGGGTCCGCCGGCACCAGGGCCATCGCGGCCGAGCTCTCCCGGTAGGCGCCGGCGTCGTCCTCCACCCGCACCATCGCCTGCGCGAGCGTGTAGTGGACGCGGGCGCGGATCTCCGGAGCCGCGTCGGCCGGGAGCACCTCCAGCGCCGAGCGCAGCAGCGCCACCGCGCGGGCCGGCTCCCCCACCGAACGCGCCGCCGCGGCGGTCTCCACCAGCAGCGCCGCCTGGTCGCGGCCGGCCCGTTCCGCGGCCTCGGGCACCGCCGACCACAGGGCCAGCGCCGCCTCCAGGTGCTGGAGCTGCTCGGCGGGGGCGCCCACGCCACCCGCGGCGCTCGCCGCCACCAGGGACGCGCTGAACGCTCCCGGCAGGTCGTTGCTCGCCCGGGCGTGGTGCGCCCGCTCGGCCGCCGTCCCGGCATCCGGAACGCGAGCCAGGTAGGACGCGATCGCCGCGTGCAGCCGCACCCGCTCGCCCGGCAGCAGATCGGCGAGCACCGCCTCCCGGAGGAGTGCGTGCCGGAAGCGGTAGCGGCCGTCGTCGGAGACCACCAGGAGGTAGTGGTGCACGACCTCCGCCAACGCCGTCTCCAGGTCGCCGTCGGCGAGCCCGCTCACGGTGGCCACCAGCTCGTGGCGCACCCGGCGGCCGGCCACGGCGGCGACGCGCAGCACCTGCTGGGCCTCCGGCGAGCGCTGCTCGACCCGGGCCAGGAGGACGTCGGTCAGGGCCAGGGGCAGCGCCTCCCCGTGCCGCCCGGCCGCCAGCAGCTCCTCGGCGTAGAAGGCATTGCCCTCCGCCCGGGTGACGACGTCCTCGACGACCGACTCGGGCAGCGGGCCGGCCTCCGACCCCAGCCGGCGCACCAGCGCCCCGACCTCCGCGTCCGGCAGCGGGCTGAGCTCCAGCCGTTCCACACCCGGCAGTCGCACCAGCTCGGCGAGCAGGGGCCGCAGCGGATGACGCCGGTGCAGGTCGTCGGCGCGGTAGGAGGCGATCACCGCGACGGGCTCGTCGGCCAGCCGCGCCAGCAGGTAGCGGAGCAGGTCCCGACTGGACCGGTCGGCCCAGTGCACGTCCTCCAGCACGAGGAGGAGCGGCGCGGCACCGGCCAGCTCGCACACGAGGGCCGCCACCGCCTCGAAGAGCTGCAGCCGCCCGTCGTCGACCGGTGGGGGCGCGGCCCGGTGCGGCAGCGGGCGGCTCAGGTCACGTCCCTCGGGCACCGGCTGGGGTGGGCCCGGACGCCCGGCGAACAGCGGGGCCAGGACGGGGTCGGCCGTCGACCCGGGCGCCATGCCCGGCTCCGCCGCGACCGGTCGGAGGAGGTCGACGAAGGGGAGGTACGGCAGGCCGACGTCGCCGAGATCGACGCAGTGGCCGGTCAACACCCGGACCCCGCGGTCCACCGCCCGTGCCGTGACCTCGCCGAGCAGCCGGGTCTTGCCCACCCCGGCGTCGCCCGACAGCAGCACGGTGCTCGACCGGCCCGCTGCGGCACGGTCGACGCACGCCAGGAGGGCGGCGAGCTCGGAGGCCCGTCCCACCATCGGCGCGTCGTCCCAGCGTGGCACGGCGCTGATCGTGGCACGGGCCTCCGACGGAGCCCGAACCCTTTCGCTACGGGCCGAGCCGGTCAGCGCCGACGCCTGCGGCCGCGGAACCAGGGGGTGTGCCGGGTCCGGGTGCCGCGGCCGGAGGCCATCAGCATCTCCCGCCGGTAGGCGAGCTCGGAATCCAGGGCCGGGCTGCTGTAGTGGAGCGTCATCGTCGTGCCTCTCGTCGTGCCTCTGCGGATGACGGCGACGTTCGTCCTGAGGCCGGGGTCCGGGCATCGGTAGGTCACGCGGTTCTCGGCGCCCGGGGCGGCCTGAGAGGCCTCAGACCACCCCGTTCGTGGGACCTCGGGACCTGAGGCGGTACGTGAGGAGGCTCGGAACCGACATCGTCCTGGAGCTCGCCGTCCGGGGTCCGCGCCAGCGCCGCGTCACACGCGCGACGGACGGTCACGCCGAACCGGCCGGCGGTCCGGTGCGCCGGAGCACCACCGAGGAGACCTACCGAGCGACCCCGCTCCGCACGGCGAAGGGCCCCCGTCCGTTCGGACGGGGCCCTTCGCGGGGACGAGGTCCGGACCGGGTGACGGCCGCCTCGCGGCGAAAAGCACAACACGGCTCCAGGCCCCCGACCGAGGCCGGGGCGGTAGTCCGTGAAGGCGTAACCAAATGGCACCCGGGGGCACGTGGCACCCGGTCCGGACGTCCACGAGGCTACCCGCCGGAACCGAGATCATGTCGCGCCGAGCGGGGCCGAAGGGTCCGCGCAGGCGTGACGGTGGGCTCCACGCAGGCCGGGACGGCACGTGGCCGCGGTGCGATCCGGAGGATCGCCAAGGCTTCAGTTGAAGCCGCGGTCGTCCTGCTTGAGCGCGGTGTCCACGGTGAGGGCGGACGCGATCACCAGGCTGGCCAGCGGCTCGGGCAGCCGGACGTGCACGAGGACGACGTATCGGTCTGCCGTGGTGAACATGGTGCGGGCCAGGCCCTCCCACTTCTTCGTGATGCGGGCGACCTCCGTCCCGGCCGCGTCGGTGATCGCGAAGTCCCAGGCCCGCCAGTTCTCGGCCTGGATCGCACCGACCACCTGGCCACCGGCCACCAGGTCGAAGCGGATCCTCCCGAAGACGTTCGCCTGGACGATCTCGCCGACCGGCGCGCCGTCCGGGCGTTGCACGAGCACCCGGGACCTCATCAGCTTCGCCGGACGGGTGAGCACCAGCACCGGCCCGCGGGCGTCGCGCACCTCGAGCCGGTGGGTGAGGAACTGGTCGAGCTGGCTGAACAGCCGGACCGCCTTCTTCACCGCGCTCTGCCCGACCTGGACGACGGCGCCGATCTGCCGGCCGTTGCCGTCGAGCACCGCGTACTCGTTGGTCAGCTCGATCAGCTTCGTCTTCTGGTTGACCAGCAGGACGGGCTGTTCGTACAGCGAGGGTCCGGTCCCGTGCGGCACGGGCGCGGGTGGCCCCGGAGCCGGCGGGGCGGGGTGCTGGACGTGCTCGGTCCAGCCCTGGCCGTCCCACCAGCGGGCGCCGGGGCTGCCGGCGGGGTCGGGGTACCAGCCCGGAGGGGGCGGCGGCTGCGTCACGGCGGTCACGGTAGTGCCGGCCCGGCCCTGGTCCGGTGCCTCCCGTGCCAGACTCTCCGGGTGGGTGACCTGGTCGGGTTCGAGGCGTGGGCGGCGCTGGCCGGCGACTCCCCCACCTCACGCACCGAGTGGGCCGCCGTCGTCCGGGCGTGGAGCGAGCCGCACCGCCGGTACCACGACCTCGCGCACCTGGCGGCCGTGCTGGGGATCGCCGACCGGCTGGCCGCCGACGCCGCCGACCCCGACGCGGTGCGGCTGGCTGCCTGGTACCACGACGTCGTCTACGACCCGCAGCGCAACGACAGCGAGGCGGTGAGCGCCGGACGGGCCCGGGCCGGGCTGCGCGGGCTGGTCCCCGACGAGCGGATCGCCGAGGTGGAGCGGCTGGTGCTGCTGACCGCCGGGCACGCGGTCGAGCCCGGCGATGCCAACGGCGCGGTCCTCTGCGACGCCGACCTGGCGGTGCTCGCCTCCCCCGCGGAGTCGTACGCCGCCTACGCCTCGGCCGTGCGCGAGGAGTACGGCCACGTCCCCGACGAGGCGTTCACCGCCGGGCGGATCGCCGTCCTGGAGCAGCTGCTGGGCCTGCCCCGGCTCTACCGGCTGCCCGCCGTGGCGGAGACGTGGGAGCCGCGGGCGCGGGCGAACATGGCCGCCGAGCTCAGCCTGCTGCGGAGCCGCGCGGCTCCGGGCGGCGGGGCTTCCGCGAACGGAGCCCGGCCGCCAGGAGCCGGCTGAGCAGCTCCCGGCAGTCCACCGGCTGCGCCCCGGCGGCGACCGCGACGTCGTAGAGGTCCTCCGGGACGTCGTAGTGGTCCCCCTGGAACGCCCGGCGCGGGATGCCCAGCTCCGCGGAGACGAACGCGTGCAGCTCGTCGTAGGAGACGTCGCTGACCAGGTGCGACCACAACCGCCCCCGCCACGGCCACACAGGGGTGTCGATGAGCACCGTCACGGTGGCAGTGTGCCCGCCATGCCCCAGGAGCACCCGCAGGTCCGCATCTCCCCGATCTTCCCGGTCACCGACCTCCAGCGGGCGCTCGACCACTACGCCGCCCTGGGCTGCGCGGTGGCGGCCCACGACGAGGGCTACGGGTTCGCAGCCATGGCCGGGATCGAGCTGCACCTCGTGGTCACCGAGGGGCATGATCCGCTCCGCACGGCGGCCGCGGCCTACCTGCACGTGCCCGACGCCGATGACCTTGCCGCGCGATGGGCCGGTGTCGGGCGGACCAGCGCCCCGGTCGACACCGACTACGGCTTGCGCGAGGGCGCGCACATCGACCCGGACGGCAACCTGCTGCGCTTCGGTTCGCCACTACCGTCCCAGCGGTGAGCGCAGAGATCCGCTGGGGCGTCGTCGGGCCGGGCCGCATCGCGGAGAGCGTGCTGCCCGACTTCGCCCACGTCCCGCACGCCCGCGTCGTCGCCGTCGCCTCGCGGTCGCAGGAGAGGGCCGACGCGTTCGCCGCCCGGCACGGGCTGGACCGCGCCCACGGTTCCTACGCCGACATCCTGACCGATCCGGACGTCGACGTCCTCTACGTCGCCACCCCGCACGCCCAGCACCATGGCTTCGCCCTGGCCGCCCTGCGGGCCGGCAAGGCGCTGCTGGTGGAGAAGGCGTTCACCGCCACGACCGCCGGAGCCGCGGAGGTCGTCGCCGCCGCCCGGGAGACCGGCGTCTTCACCATGGAGGCGATGTGGACCCGCTTCCAGCCGGCGGTCGTCGCGCTCCGCGAGCTCGTCGCCGACGGCGCGATCGGTGAGGTGCGGTCGGTGCAGGCCGATCTGGGCGTCTCCCGCGTGTACGACCCGGTGGACCGGCTGTTCGCCCTCGCGCTCGGCGGCGGCGCGCTGCTCGATCTCGGCGTCTACGTCGTCTCCTTCGCCCAGATGCTGCTCGGGACGCCGCAGCGCGTCGTCGCCACCGGGTCGCTGTTCCCCACCGGTGTCGATGCCGAGGCGGCGCTCCTGCTGGGGTACGACGACGGCCGGGCCGCCACGCTGCTCGCGTCGCTGCGCCAGGCGTTGCCCGGGCAGGCCCGCGTGTTCGGCACGACCGGCTGGATCGACGTCCTCCCCCGGTTCCACCATCCGGACACGATCGTGCTGCACCGCGCCGGCGCCGAGTCCGAGAGGATCCGGCGGCCGCAGCTCGGCGTCGGCTACGCGCACGAGCTGATCGAGGTCACCGAGTGCCTGCGCGCCGGGGGCACCGAGAGCGCGGTCATGCCACTTGCGGACACCCTCGCCGTCCAGGACGTGCTGGGACAGGCGGCCGAGCAGCTCGGTGTGCGGCACGCCGAGGCGGTCGACGTCGCCTGAGCGGGTGATTTCCGGACCCCGGACTCCAGCGGACCCGCCCGGGGGCCGATGTCCGAGTCAGGAGCCGCGTCCGCGGCCGACGTTCGGAGGGGAACAGTCCCATGGCACTTCTCGAGGGTGTGGCCATCGTGGTCGCGAAGATCGCCGGCGCGAGCACCGCCGCGCAGGTGGCAACGGGGCTGGGCATCGCCGCGGCCGGCGTGACCGGTGCCGGTGCGGCCGGCGCCTTGCCGGAGCCGGTCCAGGAGGTCGTCGCGAGCACCGTGGAGACGGTGTCCCCGTTCGACCTCCCCGACTCCGACGACTCGTCCTCCGACGACGTGACGGAAACCGACGACTCGGGCACCGACGGCCCCGGCGACGGCGCCGAGGAGCCCACCGAGGAGCCCACCGAAGAGCCCACCGAGGACGGCACCGAGGACTCCGACGACTCCGGCCTGGACAACGCCCGCGAGCACGCGGACGAGCACGCCCAGGAGTCGCTGCTGGACGCGCAGGAGCGCCAGGCGGCACACGATGCGGAGAAGGACGCCCGCGAGGCCGCCAGGGAAGCCGAGAAGGCCGCCCGGGACGCCGCGAAGGAGCAGGAGCGGGCCGCCCGCGACGCCGAGAAGGCCGCCCGCGAGGCCGCCGAGGAGGCCGAGGAGGAGGCCCGCGAGGCCGCCGAGGAGGCCGAGGAGCAGGCCCGCGAGGCCGCCGAGGAGGCCGAGGAGCAGGCCCGCGAGGCCGCCGAGGAGGCCGAGGAGCAGGCCCGCGAGGCCGCCGAGCGCGCCGCCGAGGACGCAGAGGACGACGCCGAGGACGACTGACCGCCGCGAGGCCGGGGCCCCCGCACGGGACCCCGGCCGCCGTCGGTCGTCAGGCCGGCATCCAGGCCAGTCCGGTCGCCTGGTCGGCGGTGGGCACGCGGGTCGGCGTGCCCCCGGCGCGGCGGACGGCGTCGGCGAAGCGCACCGCATCGATGACCGCGTTGCAGCCCGGGTCGTTGTTGAAGTAGACGAGGACGTCGGCGTCGCCGTAGGTGGCCACGAGCCGGTCGGCCCACAGCTGCAGGGTCTCGGCGCGGTAACCCCACCCCTCGAAGCCGTGGTGGAAGCGCAGATAGCCCCACTCGGCGGTGCGCCACAGCGGTGCGATCGGCTGCTCGTCCCGGTCGGCCCAGCACAGCGCGGCCCCGTAACGCTCGAGCAGCGCGCGGATCTCGTCGGTCCACCACGAATCGTGCCGCGGCTCGACCGCCACGCGCGTGCCCACCGGGAACTGCGCCAGGCACTCGCGGAGCAGGTCGGGGTCGGCTTTCAGCGTGGGCGGTAGCTGCAGCAGGATCGCGTCGAGCTTCGGGCCCAGCCCGGCGGCGCGGTCCATCAGGCGGGCGACCGGCTCCTCCGGCTCGCGCAGCCGCTTGATGTGGGTCAGGAACCGGCTCGCCTTGACCGCCCAGCGGAAGTCCGGTGGGGTCCGGTCCCGCCACTTCTCGAACGTCTCGCGCTCGGGCAGCCGGTAGAAGGCGTTGTTGCTCTCGACGGTGGCGAAGTGCTCCCGGTAGTGCTCCAGCCACAGCCGCTGGGCGAGCTTCGGCGGGTAGAAGGCACCGCGCCAGTCGCGGTACTGCCAGCCCGACGTCCCGATGATCACCGCCACGCCCATGATCGTTCCCCGGATGCGCGGGGCCTGCCTGTCGTGCTGAGCTGATCGGGTGACCGCACCCGCACGCTTCAAGGACCTCTGCCTGGACGCGAACGACCACCACGCGCTGGCCGACTGGTGGTGCGCCGCCATCGGCTACGTGCGACGCGACACCCTCGAGGACGCCGCGACGCCCGAGGAGGACGAGCCCCGCCCGCACGACTGGCCGATCCCGATCGTCGACCCGGCCGGCGAGGGCCCGCTGATGTGGATCGTCCCGGTGCCCGAGCGGAAGACGATCAAGAACCGCATGCACTTCGACGTCGTCGGCGAGACCTGGCCGCTGATCGCTGCCGGCGCACGGATGGTGCGGGAGCAGGACGACGAGATCGACTGGAGCATCCTCGCCGACCCCGAGGGCAACGAGTTCTGCGTCTTCGCTCCGGAGGACTGAGTCTCCGACCGCTGCCTCCCGGCGTGCCGGACCCTGTTGCAGGGAAGAAGGGGTCTGCGGGGCGTCTCAGGGGCCGACTTCCCCGCAGGAGGCCCTGGCGGGCGTGCCGAGCACTCCCGGTCCTGTCCGCTGTCGGATGCATGCTCTTCAGGTATGGGACTCGAGTTCAGGACACCGGGGGTGCTCACGGGGCTGGGCGGCGTCCCGCCGAGAGCTGTCATCCGGCTGCCGGCTGATCCGGTCGGCATCTGCTCTCCAGTGCGCCACCTGGTCCTGCAGCCAACAGAGGCCGCTTCCCTGCCATTGCCTGCCAAGCGCTTCACCGAGAACCAGATCCGGCCGGCCGGACGGCTGGTCGAGATCCTCCTGTCGTTGGACCGAGCACCCCTGGTCGAACCCCGCCGGGCCGAGTTCCGAGTCGTCGGCACCTGTCGCCACTTCGCGGTGCTCGCCTGCGCGCTGCTTCGTTCGCGCGGCATCCCCAGCCGGGTCCGCTGCGGCTTCGCGACCTACTTCCAACCGGGGCAGGCTCTCGACCACTGGATCGTGGAGTACCAGGACGGCGACCGCGGCCGATGGGTCAGGATTGATCCAGAGATCCTCGGCGGGGACGTACTGGAGCACCCGGACGATCTGCGACCGGGCGAATTCCTCGACGCTGCGGAGGCATGGCGCGCCTACCGGCGGGGCGACGTCGATGCCACTGTCTTCGGCGTGCACGGCACGGAGAACTTCGGTCCAGCGGAGATCCGCGGCAACCTGGTGAGGGACCTCGCCTCGGTCAACAAGACGGAGATGCTCCCGTGGGACGAGTGGGGTCGCATGACCGAGGCCTACGCCTATGAGACCGGGCCCGACTACGACGAACTCCTCGACGCTGTGGCGGCGGCTCTCGTAGCCGAGGACCTGCCCGCAGCGACCGCGCTCTACCGCGGGCGGAGCGAGCTCACCGTCCCCCAGCGCCTCCTCCACCCAGGGGCATGACGGCGGGCGACTTCCGCGAAGCAGGGCCGAAGCTCCGGTCCGGGGCCGGCTGCCCCGCAGTCGCTGCCCGACCCGGGTGGGTCGGAGACGCCGACAGGGGCGGCCCGCTCGGAAGCGGACCGCCCCTGCCGGGCAGTGCAGTGTTACGAGGGGGCTGGACTCAGAAGTCCATGCCGCCCATGCCACCCATGTCGCCGCCGCCGGCAGCCGGAGCGTTCTTCTCCGGCTTGTCGGCGATGACGGCCTCGGTGGTGAGGAAGAGCGCCGCGATGGAAGCGGCGTTCTGCAGCGCCGAGCGGGTCACCTTGGCGGGGTCGATGATCCCGGCGGCGATGAGGTCCACGTACTCGCCGGTGGCGGCGTTGAGGCCCCAGCCGGTCTTCGAGTTGCGGACCTTCTCCGCGACGACGCCACCCTCGAGGCCGGCGTTGATCGCGATCTGCTTCAGCGGCGCCTCGAGCGCGACGCGCACGATGTTGGCACCGGTGGCCTCGTCACCCGTGAGCTCGAGCTTGTCGAACGCGACGGCCGTGGCCTGCGCGAGAGCGACGCCACCACCGGCGACGATGCCCTCCTCGACGGCGGCCTTGGCGTTGCGCACCGCGTCCTCGATGCGGTGCTTGCGCTCCTTGAGCTCGACCTCGGTCGCGGCGCCGGCCTTGATGACCGCAACACCGCCGGCCAGCTTGGCCAGGCGCTCCTGCAGCTTCTCGCGGTCGTAGTCGCTGTCCGACTTGTCGATCTCGGCGCGGATCTGGTTGACCCGGCCCTGGATCTGGTCGGTGTCGCCCGAGCCCTCGACGATGGTCGTCTCGTCCTTGGTGACGACGACCTTGCGGGCGCGGCCGAGCAGCTCGAGGTCGGCGTTGTCGAGCTTGAGGCCGACCTCCTCGCTGATGACCTGACCACCGGTGAGGATGGCGATGTCGGTCAGCATGGCCTTGCGGCGGTCACCGAAGCCCGGGGCCTTGACGGCGACGGACTTGAAGGTGCCACGGATCTTGTTCACGACCAGGGTCGCGAGGGCCTCGCCCTCGACGTCCTCGGAGATGATGGCCAGCGGCTTGCCCGACTGCATGACCTTCTCCAGCAGCGGGAGCAGGTCCTTGACGGTGCTGATCTTCGAGTTGACGACGAGCACGTACGGGTCGTCGAGGACGGCCTCCATGCGCTCGGTGTCGGTGACGAAGTAGGGCGAGATGTAGCCCTTGTCGAAGCGCATGCCCTCGGTGAGCTCGAGCTCGAGCCCGAAGGTGTTGCTCTCCTCGACGGTGATGACGCCTTCCTTGCCGACCTTGTCCATCGCCTCGGCGATGAGTTCGCCGATGGCGGGGTCAGCGGCGGAGATCGAGGCGGTGGCCGCGATCTGCTCCTTGGTCTCCACGTCCTTGGCGGTGGAGAGCAGGTACTCGCTGACCGCTGCGACGGCGGCCTCGATGCCCTTCTTCAGGGCCATCGGGTTGGCGCCGGCGGCGACGTTGCGCAGACCCTCGCGCACGAGCGCCTGGGCCAGCACGGTGGCGGTGGTGGTGCCGTCACCGGCGACGTCGTCGGTCTTCTTGGCGACCTCCTTGACGAGCTCGGCCCCGATCTTCTCCCACGGGTCCTCGAGCTCGATCTCCTTGGCGATGCTCACACCATCGTTGGTGATGGTGGGCGCGCCCCACTTCTTCTCAAGAACGACGTTCCGGCCACGGGGGCCGAGGGTCACCTTGACGGCGTCGGCGAGGGTGTTCATCCCTCGCTCGAGGCCGCGGCGCGCCTCTTCGTTGAACGCGATCATCTTGGCCATGTGGTGATGTCCTCCGAGCATGGATCGCTGCACGGCCGGGTGGGTGCCCGCGACGGACGACACCGATGACATGGGCGCTCCGTCGGCCCACCATCCGGTGCCTCACCGTTCCGACCTGATTGGCACTCGGGAGCCCCGAGTGCCAGAAACGAGTTTGGCACTCGACCCCTGCGAGTGCAAATACATCGTCACCCTCCGGGCGACATCGCGGCGAGGAGCCGTCCCCGACCGGCGCTGAGCCGTTGCCCATGTCCCGGCGGGGGACCCTCCGGGCCCCGCGACCGGTCCACTCCAGCACCCAGCCGCCCCCGGCGATCGGGCCCCACCGCGAATGACGGAGGCCCGGCCCCCCTCGCGGGGAACCGGGCCTCGCCGGACGTTCGGTCAGGCGCTGCGCACCGCGTCGGCCTGGGGACCCTTGGCGCCCTGGACGACCTCGAACTCGACGCGCTGGCCCTCGTCGAGGGACTTGTACCCGTCCATCTGGATGGCCGAGTAGTGGACGAAGACGTCCTGGCCGCCGTCCACGGCGATGAAGCCGAAGCCCTTCTCGGCGTTGAACCACTTCACGGTGCCCTGTGCCACGTGTGCTCCCACGTTCTGCGTGCGGTCACCCCACCGCGGGTGGTGGGGCGAGGTCTCGCTCTTCCGCCCGCGGACACGAACGAGAAGGAGTGAACCGCGCGAGAACCTACAACAGAGTGACGTGGGTTACACAGACATCAGGCACGGCGCGTTCCCGGATCCACCGATCCGGTGACGCGGAGTCAGCCGATGAGGCCTGCGGCGCGGGCCGACTTCAGCGACGGCTCCACCTGGTGCGTCGGGCCGACGACCGGCATCAGCGGGTCCAGCGTCTTGAGCCCCTCACCGGTGTTGAGGACGACGGTCTCCTTGGCCGGGTCCAGCCGCCCGTTCCCCACCAGCTGGCGGAGGACGGCGACGGTCACGCCACCCGCGGTCTCGGCGAACACGCCGGTGGTCCGGGCGAGGTCACGGATGCCCTGCACGATCTCGTCGTCCCCGACCCGGCCGACCGCGCCACCGGTGCGGCGGATCGCGTCGAGCGCGTACGGGCCGTCGGCCGGGTTGCCGATGTTCAGCGACTTCGCGATGCCGGTGGGCTTCACCGGCTTGACGACGTCCCAGCCGTTGTCGAAGGCGGTGGCGATCGGGTCGCAGCCGGCCGACTGCGCTCCGAAGATCGCCCACTCGGTGGCCTCGACGATGCCCGCGGCGGTGAGCTCGCGGAACGCCTTGTCCACCTTGGTCAGCAGCGAGCCCGACGCCATGGGGATGACGACCTGGGCCGGGATGCGCCAGCCGAGCTGCTCGGCGAGCTCGTAGCCCATCGTCTTGGAGCCCTCGGCGTAGTAGGGCCGCACGTTCTGGTTGACGAAGGCGGTGTCCTCGAACTCGTCGGTCTCGGCGAGCTCGCTGGTCAGCCGGTTGACGTCGTCGTAGGAGCCGTCGACGGCGACCAGCGTCTGCCCGTAGACCGCCGACTGGACGATCTTCCCGGGCTCCAGGTCGGAGGGGACGAAGACGAACGACGGCAGCCCCATGCGGGCGGCGTGCGCGGCGACGGAGTTGGCCAGGTTGCCCGTGGAGGCGGCCGCGATCTTCGTGTACCCCAGCCCCTTGGCCGCCGTGGCGGCGAGGCTGACCACGCGGTCCTTGAACGAGTGCGTCGGGTTGGCGGAGTCGTCCTTGACCCACAGGCCCCCGGTCATGCCCAGTTCCTGGGCGAGGCGGTCGGCGCGGACCAGGGGCGTCATGCCCGGGTCGAGCGAGACGCGGGAGGCCGGGTCCTGGCCCACGGGCAGCAGGGCTACGTAGCGCCAGATGTTCTGCGGGCCGGCCTCGATCTGCTCGCGGGTGACCGCGCGCA
Source organism: Blastococcus goldschmidtiae (assembly GCF_031845325.1). Taxonomy (NCBI): domain Bacteria; kingdom Bacillati; phylum Actinomycetota; class Actinomycetes; order Geodermatophilales; family Geodermatophilaceae; genus Blastococcus; species Blastococcus goldschmidtiae. Next base: position 208,860 of record NZ_JAVREI010000003.1, read on the forward strand.
TGAGCTCGGGGTCGTAGTCGACCTCGAGCGGGCCGAAGCACTCGGCGCAGGCGTGCTCGGCGACGAGGCCGAAGGTTGCACCGCAGTTGCGGCAGATCAGCCCGCGGGCGGGACACGGCGGCACGGGGCCACCGGCGCTGGAGTCGGCCTGGGCGGAACCGGGAGCGGTCAGAGTCATGCGACGACTACCTCCTCATCTTCCCCGCGTCGGGCCGTCGAGCCGTGCGGGACGGAATTGGCACCTCCCCGCAGACGCTGGCCGCACCGGGGTGCGGGGTCGCATGAGCGGCGGTTGCCGGGGCTTCATCGGGCCGTGTCCCTCTGCCCCTCTGGATGAGTGAACGCCGGCAACTCTACCCACCCTCCGCTGCCGGTGCGGCGGCGGACAGGATGGGGGGCGTGGCAGCGCGGATCGTCTACACCGACCTCGACGGCACGATGGTGGGACCGCGTGGGTCCTTCTGGCACACCGCCGCACGGGATCTGACGGCCGACCCGGCGACGGCGCTGCTCGAGCTGCACCGGGCCGGGGTGCCGTTGGTGCTGGTCAGCGGGCGGACGTTCGAGCAGGTCGTGGAGGCCGCGCGGATCTTCGCCGCCGACGGCGCGATCGCCGAGCTCGGCGCGGTGCTCGCCTGGGACGGCGGCAGGGGGACGCACCGGTTCACCGGTGAGCTGCCCGCCGAGCACGCCGGCCGGACGCCGATGGAGGTCATGGCCTCGCTCGGCGTCGTCGAGCAGCTCGTCGCCGCCCATCCGGGCCGGCTGGAGTGGCACGCGCCCTGGCACACCACGCACGACACCGACGCGCTGCTGCGCGGGCGGGTGGACCCCGTCGCCGTCGATGCGTGGCTGGCCGAGCAGGGCGTGGGCTGGTTGACCCTCAAGGACAACGGCGCCATCCCGGCCACCTCCCGGATGACGCTGGACCCCGACCCGGCGCCGCCGCGGGTCTACCACCTGATGCCGCGCGGGATCTCCAAGGGCGCGGCGATCGCCTGGGACCTGGAGCGCCGCGGGATCGACCCCGCCGATGCGGTGGCGATCGGCGACAGCGTGAGCGACCTGGACATGGCGCCCGCGGTCGGCCGGTTGTGGATCACCGCGAACGGGGCCGGCGTCGACGGGATGGCCGACCGGATCGCCGCCGTCCCCAACGCCACCGTCACGGACGCCGCGATGGGCGAGGGCTGGGCCCAGGCCGTGCGTGCCGTCCTCCCGGTGCATTGACCGCAGCCGTTCAGCCGGGAGGTGTCCCCGGGATCAGCAGCACGGCTTCGTCGGGCTCCAGGGATCCGGTCCAGGGGACGCCCTCGGGACGGCCCGCCGACGAGAGCTGCACGTCCGCGGGCTCGCCCAGTGGGAAGGGGACCGGCAGGCCGGTGAAATTCACCGCGACGACCCGTCGGTCTCCTGGGGCGTGCCGCTCGTAGGCGAGGACGCCCTCCGGAGCCGGCAGCGTCCTCCAGGCACCGAGCGCGAGGGCCGGCGAGCCACGGCGGACCGCCAGCAGCCGCCGGTAGAGGTGCAGGATCGAGGCCGGGTCCTCGCGCTGGACGGCGGCACTGGACGCTGCGGCCTCCGGGGGGAAGGGCAGCCAGGGTTGCGGCGGCCAGCCGTGCCCGTCCTCCGCCGTCCAGGGGATGGGTGCCCGGCAGCCGTCGCGGCCGCCCGGATCGACCTGCCGGTCCGGTGGGACGACGGCGTCCTGGAGCCCCAGCTCCTCGCCCGCGTACAGGAAGGGCGTGCCCGGGAGGGTCAGCAGCAGCACCGCGGCGGCGCGCGCCCGGGCCGCGGACCCGCCGTAGCGGGTGCGGTGGCGGGGGTTGTCGTGGTTGGACAGGACCCAGGTCGGCCAGGCCTCGCTGGGCTGCAGCGCCGCCAGCGTCTCCTCGACCACCGAGCGCCAGAAGGACGCGTCCCAGGGCCCGGACAGGGGGACGAAGTTGAAGGCGAGGTGGAGCTCGTCGCCCGCGCCGTAGTAGGGGGCGATCAGGGACGGTGAACGCAGGTTGACCTCGCCGACCATGGCCGGCTCCCCGGGGAACTCGTCGAGCACCGCCCGGATGCCGCGCAGCAGTTCATGCGTGGTGGGCAGGTCGTGGGTGTGCACGATGTTGGCGCCGACCAGCTCCGGCGGGTGGTCGGGGAGGTCGGGGTCCTTGCCGATCAGGTGGACGACGTCCGCGCGGAAGCCGTCCACCCCGCGACGCAGCCAGAACCGGAGGACCTCGTGCATCGCCTCCTGCACCGCCGGCTCGGCCCAGTTGAGATCCGGCTGCTGGGCGAGGAAGAGGTGCAGGTACCACTGGGCGGTGACCTCGTCCCACGTCCAGGCCGGGCCACCCGTGAACTGCGCCAGCCAGTTGTTCGGCGGCCTGCCGGGGTCGCCGTCCCGCCACAGGTACCAGTTCCGGCGGGCCGACGTGCGCGAGCTGCGGGAGTCGAGGAACCACGGGTGCTGGTCGCTGGTGTGGTTGGGCACCCAGTCCAGCATCAGCCGCATGCCCCGGTCGTGGACGTCGGCCAGGAGCCGGTCGAAGGCCACCAGGTCGCCGAACAGTGGGTCGATGTCGCAGTGATCGGCGATGTCGTACCCGGCGTCGGCCATGGGCGAGCGATAGATCGGCGAGAGCCACAGCACGTCCACGCCCAGCCAGCTCAGGTGGTCCAGCCGGCTGCGGATCCCCTCCAGGTCACCGATGCCGTCCCCGGACGCGTCGGCGAACGAGCGGGGGTAGATCTGGTAGACCACGCCGCTGCGCCACCAGGGGGCGGGGTCGCGGCCGGTCACAGCGCGGTCCCGCTACCCGGCCGCCTCCCGCGCAGCCACCGGTATCCGTAGGGACCCATGGTCACGCGGGGGTCGTCCGGGTCGAGCGGGTCGTACCGGTCGTCGCCGAAGATGTCGCCCACCTCCTCGAGCCGCTGGCCGTCGGACAGCTCGAGCCGGGTCTCGACCGTGTCCCCCGACAGGTTGTGCAGGGCGAGGACCGTGCCGTCCAGCCAGTCGCACCGGTGCGCGAGCACGCGCGGGTCACCGGAGTGGAGGACCGTCCAGGCGCCCCAGCCGAACTCCGGGGACTCCTTCCGCACGCGGATCGCCCGCTCCACCCGGTTGAGCAGGGAGTCCTCGCGCCGCCGCTGGTCAGCGACGTTCACCTCCTGGTAGGAGAACGGGCCGTCGTCGACGACGGGGGCCACGAGTTCGCTGCCGCTGGAGAAGCCGCCGTTCGGCCCGTCGGTCCACTGCATCACCGTGCGGACGCTCTTGCGCCCCTCGATCGCCAGGTCGTCGCCCATCCCGATCTCCTCCCCGTAGAGCAGGACCGGGGTCCCGGGGAGGGTGAGGAGCAGGCTGAACGCCAGTTCGATGCGCCGGCGGTCGCCGTCGAGCATCGGTGGCAGCCGCCGCCGGATGCCGCGGCCGTAGATCCGCATGTCCTCGTCCGGCGCGAAGGCGGCCATGACGTCGTCCTTCTCGTCGGCCGGGAGCCGGGAGAGGTTCAGCTCGTCGTGGTTGCGCAGGAAGTTCAGCCACTGGGAGGTCCGGGGCGGGGACGGCGTCCGTCGCAGGTGCTCGGCCAGCGGGGTGGCCTCGCCGCGGGCCAGCGCGCTGTACACGGCTCCGGAGAGGATGAAGTTGAACAGCCCGGTCATCTCGTCGCCGTCATCACCGAAGAAGGTCTCGCGGTCACCGGGGTCGAGGTTGACCTCGCCGAACAGCACGGCGTCCCCACGCCGGCGGGAGAGGAAGCCGCGCATGTCCTGGAGGATCAGGTGCGGGTCCTGCGGCATCTCGTTCTCGATCCCGGCAGCGCCGATGAGGTAGGGCGCCGCATCCACCCGGAAGCCGGAGACCCCGAGTTCGAGCCAGAAGCCCATGATCCGGTGGATCTCGTCACGGACGTCGGGGTTGGCGATGTTGAGGTCGGGCTCCGACGTGTAGAACCGGTGCAGGTAGAACTGCCCTGCCTCCTCGTCCCACTCCCAGTTGCTGTCCTCCTTGTCCGGGAAGATGACCTTGTCCTCGTCCTCCGGCTTCTCGTCGGCCCACACGTACCAGTTCCGGTACCGGGAGTCCCGGTTGCGACGCGCTTGCTGGAACCACGGGTGCTCGCTGGAGGTGTGGTTCACCACGAGGTCGATCACCACCCGGATCCCGAGATCCCGAGCGGTGCGGACGAACTCGACGAACTCGCCCAGCGTGCCGAGCCGGGGGTCCACGGTGTAGTAGTCGCTGACGTCGTAGCCGTCGTCCCGTCCCGGCGTGGGATAGAACGGCAGCAGCCACAGGCATGTGACGCCGAGCCCCGAGAGGTAGGGCAGCCGCCGGGTCAGGCCACGGAAGTCACCGATCCCGTCGCCGTCGGAATCCATGAACGTCTCGACGTCCACCGAGTAGACGACGGCGTTCTTCCACCACTGATCGCTGACCGCCGGATCGAACATCTTCCCGCCCTACCCACGATCTCCCGCCCGACCCGCGCCCGCCGGCGCCGAGCGGGCCGCTCCCTAGCTCGTCACGTCGCGGCGGGCGAAGTGGCGGAAGCCCAGCGCGGTGAAGACGGCGGCGTAGACCAGCGACTGGATGACGCCGCGGAACAGGTCGCCGTCCTGCACCGGCGTCTGAAGCAGGTCGGTCCAGGCGAACTCCTCCGCGGTCGGGAACCAGTCCCGCAGCGACCCGAGCTGCTCGACCTGGTCGAGGATCGCGAAGACGAACATCGTGAACACGGCCCCGCCGACCGCGGCCAGCGGCGCGTCGGTCACCGTCGAGAGCCAGAACGCCAAGGTGCCCACGACGAGCAGGTGGACGGCCAGGTAGCCGAGCATCCCGGCCAGCCGCAGGAAGCCCTCGCCCTGGGACAGCGTCACGCCCACGGGCGTCTCGATGGGGCCGAACCCGAAGGCGATCGAGCCGGCCAGCACCGAGACGGCGGTCAGCGTCAGCAGCGCGCCGACCGAGAGCACCAGGGCGGCCAGCCACTTCTGGCGGAGCAGCCGCATCCGCGGCACCGGGGTCGCGAGGGTGTACCGCAGGGCGCCCCACTGGGCCTCGCTGGCCACGGTGTCGCCGAAGAACAGCGCGTACACGACCACCAGGAAGAAGCCCGTCGTCGCGAAGAGCACGAACAGGGTGAAGTTCAGGCCGCTGGCGGTGGCGACGTCGACCAGGTTGATCCGGTTGTTCTCGCCGGCGTCCTCGCTCGCGCCCAGCTGCAGCGCGGCGATCAGCAGCAGCGGGAGCGCCACCATGAGCGCGACGACGCCGAGGGTGCGGCGGCGGGCGAACTGCCGCCGCAGCTCCACGGCCAGCCGCAGCGTGCGCGACGGCCGGTAGCCGGCGGCCGCGCCGGTGGTCCGGATACCGGTCATGACTCCCCCACCAGCGCCAGGAAGGCGTCCTCGAGCCGACGCCGCGGCGTGAACTGGTCCACGGCGATCCCCTCCTCCACCAGCGCACGCAGCGCCCTGTCGCGCGGCACGCCACCGAGCTCGGCCACCAGCCCGTCGTCGGTGCGCCCGGCGGTCACGCCCGGCAGCTCCTCCAGGACCGCGATGGCCCGGTCGGTGTCGGCCTCGGCCACCCCGACGAGCACTGCGCCGCCCGCGCCCACGATCTCCTCGACCGTGCCCTGCGCGATCTTCTGCCCCTTGGCCATGACGACGACGTGGCTGCACGTCTGCTCGATCTCGCTGAGCAGGTGGCTGGAGACGATGACCGTGCGGCCGGTCGCGGCGTAGGACCGCAGCACCTCGCGCATGGCGTGGATCTGCGGCGGGTCCAGCCCGTTGGTCGGCTCGTCGAGGACCAGGAGATCGGGCAGGCCGAGCATCGCCTGGGCGATCGCGACCCGCTGCCGCATCCCCTGGCTGTAGCGCCGGACCGGCCGGTCCAGCGCCGCACCGAGGCCGGCGACCTCGATCGCCTCCTCCAGGTGCGCGTCCTCCGCTGGGCGGCCGGTCGCCGCCCAGTACAGCCGCAGGTTCTGCCGGCCGGACAGGTGCGGCAGCAGTCCGGTCCCCTCGACGAACGAGCCCAGCCGGGACAGCACGGGCGCCCCCGGGCGGGCGGCGTGCCCGAAGACGCTGATCCGCCCCTCGGTGGGCCGGATCAGGCCCATGAGCATGCGCAGGGAGGTCGTCTTGCCCGCCCCGTTGGGACCGAGCAGCCCGAGCACCTGGCCGCGGCGCACCTCGAACGACAGGTCCCGGACGGCGACGAAGCCGTCCTTGTAGGCCTTGGTCACGCCCTCGAAGCGCAGCGGCACGTCCTCGCCGTCGGGCTCGACGACGCCGACCTGCCGGCGGCGGCCCCACCAGAGGGAGGCCAGCCAGCCGAGCAGCCCCAGGCCCAGGACCGCGGCGAGCAGCAGCCACCAGCGCGAGGCACCGGCTGCGGCCTCGCTCCGGCCGTCGACCACGGGAGCCGAGAGCTGCGTGGCCCCGGCGGCCGCACCGTCGGTCGCCTCCGCCGCGGCGAGCCCGACCGAGTAGACGGCCGCCTCGGCGGGGAGCGCGTACGCCTGGTCGGTGGAGGAGACCACCAGGCGCATGGTGTGACCGGTCTCGAACCGGTGCACGATCGCCGGGAGCGTGATGCCCACCCGGGTCGGGTCGGTCGGGTCGGTGGAGACGTCGGTGACCTCCAGCGGCGCCACGAGCCCCCCGGGCAGCGTCATCGTCCCGTCGGGTGCGACGTCGTAGAGCTTGGCGAACAGCGTCGCCGAGCCGCTGGCCGACGACAGCGCGAGATCCACCGTGCTGGCACCGACGACCTCCACCGGCGCGTCCAGGGGCTCGCTGTCGAAGGCGGCGAACTGGCCGGGGATCTCGACGGCCGCGCCACCGAGCGCGGCCGCGAACGAGCCCAGGCCGGGAACGGTGGTGAGCGCGGCGGGCGTCCCTCCGGCCGGGGTGACCACGGGCTGCAGGGGGCCCTCGACCGGCACCGCGCGGCGTTCGGCCGGCTCGGCTCCGTCGAGGCCGGGGTAGACCGGTGCCACCACCGTCCGGCCGCCGCCCTGGACACGGCCCAGCGTCGCGCCCAGGCCGGTCGGAGCCGGGAACTCGAACCCGGTGCCCGGCTCCGGGCCTCGGGAGGGGTCATCGGCAGAGCGGAGGTACCAGTCGAACCAGCCGGCGACCTCCTCCCGCAGCTCGTCCGCCTGCCCGCCGGACGCGGGGGCGTCGTGCCCGCCGGCGAACCAGACCACCTTCACCGGCGTCCCGTCGGCGGCGATGCCCCGGGCGTTGGCGTCGGCCTGGCCGAGACCGAACAGCGAGTCCTGGGTGCCCTGGATGAGCAGGGTCGGCGCGTCGATCCGGTCCACGACGGCCGCGGGGCTGCTGCGGTCGAGGATCGCGGCCACCTCGGGCGTGAGCTCGCCCGTCGACGCCGCCGTCTGGTACGCGGCGCAGACCTCGGCCGTGAAGCGCCCGCAGGTCAGCAGGCGCTCGGTGGCCTCCGGGTTCTCGGCGGCCTGCGCGAGCAGCTCGTCGGGCAGCGCCACCGGCATCCCGCCGTCCGGAGCCCCGCCGTCGCCGTCGCCGAAGGCAGCGAGGAGATCTGCCGGAGCGGACCCGATGCCGAAGAAGAGCCCTGCCCACAGAGACTTGAAGACGCCGCCGTCCGACGTCGGCGGAACCGCGGCCGGGGTGCCCGTGTCCAGGTCGCCGGTGTGGTCCGGGAAGAAGGCACTGGTGAGCGAGTGCCAGGTGATCTGCGGGGCGATCGCGTCGATGCGCTCGTCGTAGGCCGCGCCGAGCAGGGCCAGCGCACCGCCGTAGGAGGCCCCGGCGACGCCGACGCGCGGGTCGCCGTCGGCGTCCTGGACGACGTCGTCCCGCTCGGCCAGGACGTCGATCAGCGCGGAGAGGTCGGCGATCTCGAAGCGAGGGTCATTGAGCCCGATCTGGCCGGTGCTGCCGCCGACCCCGCGGGCCGAGAAGGTGAGGACGACGTAGCCGCGCCCGGCGAGGGCGCGCGCGTCGTCGGCCACCGAGTCCTTGCTGCCACCGAAGCCGTGCGCCAGGACCACGGCGGGCGCCGGCAGCTCCTCGGCGGCCGGCAGGTACAGCGTCGAGTCCAGCTCCACGGCGTCGGCACCGGAGCCGGCCGGGATGCGCGCTTCCTCGGTGCGGACGTCGTCGGCGGCCGCGGCCGGAGCCGCACCGGAGAGCACGCCGGCGACGAGCAGGGGCAGGAGGACGGCGAGCGCACGCCAGGCGCCGGAGCGCGGACGCACGGGCCCGCGGGAGCGACGCACGAACCGGCCAACGGACGGCGAACGGTGGGTGTTCCGCGCGCCGTCCGTCAGCGGCGGTGGGTCAGGGCTGCCAGTCGGCGGTCGCGACGATGACCAGGCTCGGGACGGTGATCTCGGCCGGCAGCTCGAAGAAGCGCGGCGCCGGGCCCTGCAGCTGGGGGAACTGGTCGACCAGCTGGACGGCCGCCTGACGCTGGGTCTCGTCGCCCTCGGTGTAGAAGACGGTCGAGGCGGGCACGTCGTCGCCCTCGTAGGCGCCGACCCCCGGCGACTCCCAGCCGCCCTCGGTCACGGTTCCGGCGATCTTCGCAGCGAGACCGGTGACGTTGGTGGCGTTGAGCACGACGACGGGCGCCCGGACCGGGGTGCTCGCCACCGGCTCGACCGGCTCGGTCTCGGTGTTCAGCTCCGGGAGCGGCGGGGGGACGAACGGGGAGACCGCCGGGGCCGTCGCGGGCGCGTTCCGGGTGGTGGCGGCGGCCTCGTCGGTCTTCGGGGACGTCACCTGGTAGACGCCCAGCACACCGAGGGCGACGACGCCCATGGCCACCAGGCCCTTGGCCATCCGACGCGGGGCCCGGCGGGGCTCCTCGTCGAGGAGGTCGATGCCGCTGTCCTTCGCGGCCTTCCGGCGGGCGGCCTCCGCGGCCGTCCGCTCGGCACGCAGGGCGGCGCGGCCGCCGACGGGAGGCCGGGACGACGCGCGGTCGGCACGCGGCGCCGGGACGTCGTCGACGAGGCCCTCGATGTCCGGCAGGTCCTCGTCGCGGTGGGTCACCGACCGCTCGGGGATCGCGGTGGTGGAGGGGGCCAGCGCCGCCAGCATCTCCTCCTCCGACGGCAGGTCGGGGTTGTGCGAGGGCTTGGTCCAGTCCCCGTAGCGGGAGTCGGAGGCACCGCTGGTCTGGCGCGGCACGCGCGGCGCGGGGGCGTCGGTGCGGATCCCGGTCGGCCCGGTGCCCAGCAGCTCGGCGCCGTCGTCGGCCCAGACGCGCTTCCGACGGGCGGCGGCGGCCTCGGCGGCGCGGAGGCTCTCGGCGAGCGGACCGCCGCGCTCCGCGCGGGCGGCGGACGCGGGGCGCCCGGACGCAGGCACCGGCGGCAGCGGCAGGCGCGAGCGGGACGGCGGGGTCGCGTCGGCCGGCCGGTTGGCCACGGCAGCCGCGGTCGGACGGCGCGACGGCGCAGCCTCGATCCGGCCGCGGTCGCGTCCGGGCGCGGTCGGGTGGTCGCTCAGCCCGGCGTCGGGGACTCCGCGCCACAGCGCATCCGGAGCGTCCGTCCGACGGCGGCCACCGACCACCGGAGAACCCGTTCCGTCACTGCCTGATCCCGCGTGCCTGCCCACGGTCACCAAATCTAATGGTTGTAACTCTCATTGCCCAGGACCTCGGGACGGACGCGTCCGTTGCCGTGCCGCACGGACCCGTCGCAGCCGCCGGACGAGCAGCGGGTCGGCCGCCAGCGCCTCCGGTCGGTCGACCAGGGCGTTGAGCACCTGGTAGTAGCGGGTCGGGCTGAGCTCGAAGCGGTTCCGGATGGCGGTCTCCTTGGCACCTGCCGCCCGCCACCACTGCCGCTCGAAGGCGAGCATCGCCCGCTCCCGCGGAGCCAGTCCCGGCGCTGCGACCTGCGTGGATGCCACCGCGATCGCGTCCGCGGAGGCGTCGCTCCCGGACGCCTCGACGGCCGGGACGAGGTCGGTGCTCATGCTCGCTCCCTCTTCTGCCGACCCCTGGTGAGGGCGACTCGGGAGGAACCGTAGAGGGGCCGTCCGACAGTTTCGGACGACATGACGAGGCGGCGCTCAGGGCCGCTCCGGACGACGGTGCACGTCACAGTCCGGCCGGCACGACGTCCGGAATCGACCGGCGTGTCCCTGCGCGGGCGTGTCGCAGGGTGTCCGCCGTGAAGACGGCGAGCGCGACCCAGACGATGGCGAAGCCGGCCAGCCGGGCCGGGGGCATCGGTTCGCCGTAGACGAAGACGCCGACGGAGAGCTGCATGAGCGGGGTGAGGTACTGCAGCAGCCCGACGGTCGACAGCGGGATCCGCCGGGCGGCCGCGGCGAACAGCAGCAACGGGACGGCGGTGGCGATCCCGGAACTCACCAGCAGCAGCGCGTGGCCCGTCCCGGCGTTGCCGAACGTCCCCGTGCCGTCCGCGTGCAGGACGGTCAGGAGCGCGATCGCCGGCACCGTCACCAGCGCCGTCTCGACGAGCAGGCCCGGGGCGGCCTCCACGCGCACCAGCTTCTTCATCAGCCCGTAGAGCCCGAAGCTTGCCGCCAGCCCGAGCGCGATCCACGGCGGCCGGCCGTAGTCCACGGTGAGCACGGCGACCGCGACCGCGGCGATGGCCACGGCCACCCACTGGAGCCGGCGCAGCCGCTCGCCGAAGACGACCACCCCGAGCAGGACGCTCACCAGCGGGTTGATGAAGTAGCCGAGGGAGGTCTCGACGACGTGCCCGGAGTTCACGCCGTAGACGAAGATCAGCCAGTTGGTGGCGATGAGCAGCGCCGCGCCGGTGAGCACGAGCACGGTGCGCCGGTCGGCCACGGCAGCGCGGACGTGCCCCCAGCGGCGGACGGCGGTCAGGAGCAGGGCGATGAAGAGCAGCGACCAGACGACCCGGTGGGCGACGATCTCCACGCCGCCGGCGGGCTCCAGGAGCGGGAAGTACAGGGGGAACAGGCCCCACATGGAGTAGGCGGCCAGCCCGGAGACGACCCCCAGGCGACGCTCGTCCACGGGGGGTCACCGTACGCCCGGATGCGGCCTACCTTCGGAGGCGTGCGTGAGCGGCCCAATCCGGTGCAGTGGCTCTGGTACGCCCTCGGCGGCGGACTCCCCCGGCGGCTCTCCCCGTGGGTGCTGGCCGACACGACCGGGCCCACGTGGGTGGCCCGCCACCTGGCACGCGCGGTGGTGCAGGTCTCCCCCGTGGTGGTGCTCTGCCTGGTGGTCCCGCCGGTGCCCCTGTCCTACCGGGTGTCCGCAGCCGTCGGCGGGCTCGTGCTCGGGCTGCTGATCTCGATGGCCTACATGACCGAGACGATCGAGCACCGGGTGGTCAAGGCCGGCTTCCCCCCGGGGACCGCCGCCCGACTGCGCGCCGAGCGGGCCGAGCGGCGGCGGGTGGAGCGCCGCTCGCGCTACCGCCGGGACGGCGCGGGCAGCTTCGACTGAGCCGACGAGGGGACTTGAACCCCTAACCGCCCGATTACAAGTCGGGTGCGCTACCAATTGCGCCACGTCGGCGGGACACGGGAACCCGTCCCGGCCACAGGATAGGGACTACCCCGCCCGGCCGAGTTCCCGGTGCGCTGCCGCGAGCACGACCTCGCGCCCCCGGTCCAGCGTGCCCGAGCGCAGGCGCCACTGCTGCCAGTGCAGCGCGACGTCCACAACGGCCTGCGGATCGAACTCTCCCTCGTGGTGCGCGGCGTGCGCGGGCTCCGACATTAACGGCCACCGGTAGCGGACGTCGGGCTCGCGTTCCTCGTTCCCCACGCCGTCGGTGCGTTCGACGGCGACGAACCCGTGGCGTTCGTAGAAGCGCTGCGCCGGCCCGTTCACCTGGAACGTCCACAGCTGCAGTCCGGAGGGGGAACGCTGCTGCGCCAGCGCGACGAACCGGTCGCCGATCCCCCGTCCGCGCGCGCCCGGGTCGAGGTAGAGCTGGTCGATCCACCCGCTGGACAGCGCCAGGACACCGACCACGGCGCCCCCGGCCTCGGCCACCCAGGTGTCCTCCCCGGGGACGACGACGTCCCGGATCCACCGGCGGACCTCGTCGTCCGGATGCGCCCGGCGCACCGTCGGCAGCGCGGCGTCGAAGGAGCGGAGCCAGACGTCGGCGACCGCCGGTCCGTCGTCGGGCCGGGCAGGGCGGAGCACCACGGGCTCGGGCGTCACACCGGTCAGGCTGCCAGCCCGGGGCGAGCGGCTCGACCGCTTTCCCCTGCAGCAGTCCTCAGCCGGCGCCGTCGCCGGCCCGGGGCTCCTCGTGCACGAAGTCCGCCGGGTTGCTGCTGCGATCCGTCCCGTGGGCCAGCCAGCGCGCGAACCCTGCCGGATCGCGCCGCTCCAGCTCGTCGAGGACCGACTGCCTGCGGGCCGCGACCGCTTCGCGGGTGCCCGGCTCCGGCGAGGCGTCCAGCACTGCCGTCGTGCGCAGCCACTCCTCCCCGAGCGACCGGGCGCTGAGGGCGCGGACCGGCGGGAGGGCCGCCCGCACGCTGCCGACCGAACCGATGCGGAATGTCGGAGCCGCGGGGTGCAGCGGGGAGAGGACGACGGGGCCCTCCGGCTCGTCCGGGAGCGCCGGTGCGGCGCGGCTCGGGTCGGGCCGGTGGAGCAGCACCGCTGCTGCAGCGAGCAACGCACCGACGAGCAGGGTCACCGCGGTCCCGACGAGCACCGCGGCACCGCAGACGACGAGCAGACCGCCTCCGGTCCGTGCCGCCGCCAGCGCCCCCGTGACCAGGGCCACCTCACCGTCCCGTGACCCTTCCCACGCCGCTCCTGCCCAGGCGGCACCCACCAGGCCGGTGACGACGCCCAGGCCGAAGACCGCCGAGCCGTCCAGGGCGAGCCCGCCGGCGACGGCCAGCACGGCCGCGAACGGTGCAGCGAGAACCAGTGCGGGCCGTCCGGAGAGACCGGGCACGGGCGTCCTCCTGCTGGTTGCGCGACGTCGGCGGCCGTCCGCCTGGCCGCCCGCGGTACCCGGCAGTATCCACGTCCGTGGGCTCCTCCGTCGTCGACCCGGATCTCCGGCTGGGCATCGTCCTGCTCGTCCTCACCGGGCTGGCCGCGACGGCCGGCCGGCTCTCCGGCCTGGGCGAGCACCGGCCGATGCTCGTCGCCGCCACCCGCGCGACGGTGCAGCTGGCCGTTGTCTCCGTCGTCCTGCTCGCGGTGGTGGAGTCGCTGCCCCTCTCCGCGGCGTTCGTCGTCCTCATGACCGCCATCGCGTCGGTCACCGCCGCCGAGCGGGTGACCGGCCGGCCGCTGCGCTCCCCGGGCGCGCGGGACCGGCTGCTGTCCACCGCGCTGCCGATCGCGGGCGGCGCCGCCCCAGTCGTCGCGCTCGTGCTGGCCAGCGGGGCGGTCCCCTTCCGGGGCGAGTCGGTCATCCCGATCGCCGGCATCCTCATCGGGGGCGCCATGACGGCGACGTCGCTGGCCGGGCGCCGGCTGCGCGAGGAGCTGGACCAGCGACGCGGCGAGGTCGAGGCGGCGCTCGCGATGGGGTTCCTCCCCCGCGACGCCGTCCTGTTCGTGGTGCGGCCCGCAGCGGCCTCGGCCCTGATCCCCCCGCTGGACCAGACCCGCACCGTCGGCCTGGTGACCCTGCCGGGCGCCTTCGTCGGTGTGCTGCTCGGCGGCGGGACCCCGCTCGAGGCAGGGGCCGCGCAACTGCTCGTACTCATCGGCTTGCTCGCCGCCGAGATGCTCGCCGTCTGGGCCGTCACTGAACTCGTCGGTCGTGGGGCATTGCTGGAGGACATCCCGCGTTGAGCCGTTCAGGGATCTCACAGGGAGCCTCCAGCCGCGCGCCAGTGCGCGGCAGGACAGTGGGACCGTCGCGCCGGCCGGATGGCTGCGCGAAGGGAGGAGACGACCAGTGAGCGAACACGGATCGTCGGGTCACACCGGCCCGGCCGACCCCACGCAGGATTCCGGCGTGCAGCCGGGGGGGCCGGACCGCGCGCCGACCGCTCCCCAGCCGTCGTACGGGCAGGCCGGCTCGAACCAGCAGCCCTACGGCACGCAGCCTCCGTACGGCCGCCCGTACGGGCAGTCCTACGGGCAGCCGCCCTACGCGCCGCCGCCCCCGCCGGGGCAGTCGCCGGCAGCGGGGCAGCCGTACTGGGGGCCACCGCGCATGCCGACCACCCCGTCCCCCGCCGCCGGCTACGGCGGCCTGCCGCCGATCCCCGGACCGGGCGCGCCCGTCGGGCAGGTTCCTCCTGCCCGACGGAACGGGCGGGTGCGGACGGGCCTGGTCGGGCTGGTCGCGGGTGCCCTCATCGGTGGCGCCGCCGGCGCCGGGGTCGCCACGCTCGACGACGACGGCGGCCGGTCGGGCAGCTCGCCCGTCGCGGCGCAGAACGTCGTCATCGAGAACCCCGAGTCCGCCACGACCGCCACCGCGGCCGCCGCCAAGGCCGCACCCAGCGTGGTCACCGTCTACGTGACCGGCCGGCAAGGTGGCGGCAGCGGGTCGGGCGTGATCCTGACCGAGGACGGCTTCGTCCTCACGAACAACCACGTCGTCGCGGGCGAGGGGAACGCCGTGCAGGTGCGCACCGCCGACGGCACCCTCTACGACGCCGAGGTGGTGGGCACCGACCCGTCCGCCGACCTCGCCGTGGTCCGGCTCGAGGATGCCGCGAACCTGACCGCGGCCACCTTCGCCGACTCCGACGGCGTCCAGGTGGGTGACGTGGCCGTCGCCATCGGTGCCCCGCTGGGCCTGTCCAACACCGTCACCGACGGCATCATCAGCGCCACCGGGCGCGCGGTGCAGACCGGCTCCTCGCAGGACGAGGCCACCGTCATCGACGCGATCCAGACCGACGCGGCGATCAACCCGGGCAACTCCGGGGGCGCGCTGGTCAACGGCGCCGGTGAGGTCATCGGGATCAACACCGCGATCGCGACGGTCGCGTCGGGTGGCTTCGGCGGCGAGGCGCAGAGCGGCAACATCGGCGTCGGCTTCGCCATCCCGAGCAACACGGCCAAGCGGATCGGCGACGAGATCCGGGAGACGGGCAAGGCGACCCGGGCCTTCCTCGGCGTCAGCACCCGGACCGCGGCCGCGGGCCCGAACGCCGAGATCGGCACGGGCGCGGAGGTCGTCACCGTGGAGCCGGACAGCGCGGCGGCCGACGCCGGCATCGCCGCCGGCGACGTCGTCACCGCGGTGGGCGACCGCCCCATCACCTCCTCCACCGAGCTGACCGCCGCGGTGCGCAGCGAGGCCCCGGGCGCGACGGCGGAGCTCACCGTCCGCCGCGGGAACGGCGAGCGGACGATCGAGGTCACCCTGGGTTCGACCGGCTGAATCCCGAGCGGCGAGGCGGTCGGGGTCCCTAGGCTCGGCACGTGCCGGAATCCCGACCGCCCCTCCCGCTCACCGGCTCCCTCGACGATCCGGAAAGGGCCCGCGACCTGGCCTGGATGAAGCGGTTCGCGACCGGGCTGTTCCTGCTCGCCGCCGCCGTCTTCCTCGTCTGCGTGCTGCTCGGCGAGGAGCAGGGCGCCTGGGTGGGGTACGTCCGCGCCACCGCGGAGGCCTCCATGGTCGGCGCGCTGGCCGACTGGTTCGCCGTCACCGCGCTCTTCCGGCACCCGCTGCGGCTGCCGATCCCGCACACCGCGATCATCCCGCGCAAGAAGGACCAGATCGGCGAGAGCCTGGGCACCTTCGTCCAGGAGAACTTCCTGACCCGCCCGATCATCGAGGAGAAGCTCGGCACCATCGACGTGCCCGGCCGGCTCGGCGCCTTCCTGGCCTCCCCCGGCCGCGCGGAACGCCTCTCCGGGGACGCGGCCGCGGCGCTCGGCGCGCTGACCGAGCTGCTCCGCGACGAGGACCTCGAGCCCGCCGTCGCCGCGCTGGTGCAGCGCAAGCTCGACGAGACGCCGGCCGCGCCGGCGCTGGCCCGGGTCCTGGAGCTGGTCGTCGACGGCGACCGGCACCAGGAGGTGCTCTCGGCGGCCATGCGGCTGCTCTCCCGCTTCCTCGAGGACAACCGGCTGGTCTTCCGCGCGCAGCTCGGCGACGCCTCCCCGGCCTGGGTCCCCGACTGGGTGGACGATCGGGTCTTCGACCGCGCCTTCGCCGGCATCCAACGCTTCTTCGACGAGGTCGGCTCCGACCCCCGGCACGACCTGCGCCGGGCCTACGACGCCCGCCTGCGGGTCTACGTGGAGTCGCTGCGCACGGACCCGGACGCGGCGGCCCGTGTCGAGGCGCTGAAGAAGGAAGTGCTGGAGCACCCGGCCGTGCGCACCTGGTCCGGGTCGCTCTGGTCGAACGCCAAGACCGCCGTCCTCGGCGCGGCCGCCGATCCCGACTCGGAGCTGCGCGCCCGCGCGACCGCCCTGATCCTCGAGGGCGCGCGGCTGCTCGAGTCCGACCCGACCGTGCGCGAGCTGGTGCAGCGCCACTCGGGCACCGTCGCCGGGTACCTGGCCGAGCGGTTCTCCGGCGACGTCGCCGACCTGGTGAGCAGCACCGTCGCGCGGTGGGACACCGACGAGACCAGCCGGCGGATCGAGCTCCAGGTGGGCCGCGACCTGCAGTGGATCCGGGTCAACGGCACCGTCGTCGGCGGCCTCGCCGGGTTGGTCATCTACAGCGTGGCCCAGCTGATCGGCTGATCCGCCGCCATCAGGTCTGGATGTAGTCGACGAGCTGGCGGCGCTCCTCCTCCAGCTCGTCCAGCCGCGCCTTGACGACGTCGCCGATGGAGACGATGCCGACCAGGACACCGTCGGCGACGACGGGGACGTGCCGGACCCGGTGGTCGGTCATCGTCCGTGCGAGGCCCTCCACGCTGGCATCGGGCGGGCAGACGTGCACCTGGGCCGTCATCACGCTGGACACGGGCTCGGCGAGCAGGTCGGGGCCGCGGTCGTGGAGCCCGCGCGCGACGTCGCGCTCGGACACGATGCCGTCGACGCGGCTGCCGTCGGAGGAGACCACCAGCGCGCCGATGCCCTTCTCCGCCAGCAGCGCGAGGGCGGATCGGACGCTGTCCGACCCGTCGATGGTGGCGACCTCACGGCCCTTGTGGCGGAGCAGTTGGCTGATCTGCACAGATGCCTCCTCGGAGCGGTGCCGGGAGTGTGCACCTCCTCCCGCCCCGGGGGCAACGGTGTGCGCCCGCACCGCCGCGCAGGATCAGCGGCGGGCCATCCCGGCCGCGTACAACGCGATGCCGGCGGCGACGCTGACGTTGAGGGACTCGGTGTCGCGGTCGATCGGGATGCGCACGACGACGTCGCACTTCTCCCGGACCAGCCGGGACAGCCCCGTGCCCTCGGCGCCGACGACCAGCGCCACGGGGTCGGCGAAGCCGTCGTACTCGTGCAGGTCGACGTCGCCGTCACCGGCCAGGCCCACGGTCTGCAGCCCGGCGTCCTGGTAGGAGCCCAGCGTGCGGGCCAGGTTCACCGCCCGGGCCACCGGGATCCGCGCAGCCGCACCGGCGCTGGTGCGCCAGGCCGACGCCGTCATGCCCACGGCCCGGCGCTGCGGGACGACGACGCCGTGCGCGTCGAACGCGGCCGCCGAGCGGACGACGGCGCCGAGGTTGCGCGGGTCGGTCACGCCGTCGAGCGCCACCAGCAGCGGCGGGCGCCCCGAGTTCCGGGCCAGGTCGATCAGGTCGTCCGGGTGCGCGTAGTCGTAGGGCGGCACCTGGAGGCCGATGCCCTGGTGCAGGGCGCCCTGGGACATCCGGTCGAACTCGGCCTTGCCCACCTCGAGCAGCGGCAGCCCGCGGTCGGCAGCCAGCCCCAGCGCCTCGGTGATCCGCTCGTCGGTGGCTGTCTTGGCACCCGCCCTACCCGACCCCACGTCACCGGTGACCACGTACAGCGCGGTCGCGGGGATCCGCGCACGCAGTGCCTCGACGACCGGGTTGCGGCCGAGCAGGAGCTCGGGGGTCTCCTCGGAACGCGCGCGTGCGCGGGCGCGCTCGGAACGGGCATGGGCCACCGCGGCGGCCTTGCGCTGCGCGGGGTGGCCCGGGCGGGCCTCCGCCGGAGGCGTCGCGCCACGGCCGACGAGTGAACGACGGTTCTTGCCGCCGGTCCCCGCGGTCGCCCGCTTCTTGCCTGCGCCGTCGCTACGGCCTCGGCGCTGGCTGTTGCCGGCCATCAGCGGCTCAGCTCCCATCGGGGTCCATCAGGGGTGTCCTCGACGGAGACGCCGAGGGTGGTCAACTGGTTCCGGATCGCGTCTGCGGCGGCGAAGTCCTTGCGCGCACGGGCGGCCTGCCGCTGCTCGAGCGCGAGCGCCACCAGCCCGTCGGTGGCCGCCGCGAGGCGGTCGTCCGAGCCGGTGGCCCACTGCGGATCCAGCGGGTCCAGTCCCAGGACGCCGAGCATGGCCCGCACGGAACCGAGCGTGCCCGCGACGGCACCGTCGTTCCCGTCGGCCAGCGCGGTGTTGCCCTCGCGGACCATCTCGTGGATCGCGGCCACGGCGGCGGGGGTGCCGAGGTCGTCGTCCATCGCGTTGCTGAAGTCCGCGCAGAACACCGCCGACCCGGCGTCGGCCCCCACCCGCTCCGCGGCCCGCTTCACGAAGGACTCGATCCGCCGGTAGCCCGCGGCCGCCTCGCCCAGCGCCGCGTCGGTGAACTCGATCATGGAGCGGTAGTGCGGCGCGACCAGGTAGTAGCGCAGCTCGACCGGGCGGACCCGCTGCACGACCTCCTCGACCAGCGCGGTGTTGCCCAGCGACTTGCTCATCTTCTCGCCGCCGAGCGTGACCCAGCCGTTGTGCATCCAGTACTGCGCGAACCGCTCACCGGCCGCGCACGACTGCGCCTGCTCGTTCTCGTGGTGGGGGAAGCGCAGATCCAGGCCGCCGCCGTGGATGTCGAAGGCCTCCCCGAGGTACTTGCCGGCCATAGCCGAGCACTCCAGGTGCCAGCCGGGGCGGCCCCGCCCCCACGGCGTGGCCCACGAGGCGGTCTCCGGCTCGCCGGGCTTGCTGGCCTTCCACAGCGCGAAGTCACGCGGGTCGCGCTTGCGGTCGTCGGTGTCGGTGTCGGCCGCGGGCTCGAGGTTCTCCAGCCGCTGGCCGGTGAGCGCGCCGTACGCGGGGAACGAGCGCACGTCGAAGTACACGTCGCCGTCGACGGCGTAGGCGTGCCCGCGGTCGATCAGCCGCTGCATCAGCTCGACCATCTCCGGGATGTGGCCGGTGGCCCGCGGCTCGTAGGTCGGCGGCAGCACGCCGAGGACGTCGTAGGCCCGGGTGCAGGCGCGCTCGTTGAGGTACGCCCAGGCCCACCACGGGAGGTCGCGCTCGGCGGCCTTCGCCAGGATCTTGTCGTCGATGTCGGTGACGTTGCGGACGTAGGTGACCTCGAGGCCGCCGGCCTCCAGCCAGCGGCGCAGCACGTCGAAGGAGACAGCGGCCCGGATGTGCCCGATGTGCGGCGGGCCCTGCACGGTGAGGCCGCAGACGTAGAGCGACGCCCGACCGGCACGCAGGGGCGTGAAGTCGCGGACCGCACGGGCGGCCGTGTCGTACAGGCGGAGGCTCACCGGTGGGAGTCTACGGAGTCCCGGGACCCCCTTACGCCTGCGGAGAGCCGGCCTCCTCCGTCCGGACCACGAGGGCGGTGGCCACCGCGGCCCGGCCCTCGCCTCTGCCGGTCAGCCCCAGGCCGTCGGTGGTGGTCGCGGTCACGCTGACCGGGGCGCCCAGCGCGGCCGTCAGCACCGCCTCGGCCTCGAGACGGCGGGGCCCGATCTTGGGGCTGTTCCCGATCAGCTGCACCGAGGCGTTGCCGACCTGCCAGCCCGCGGCGGCCAGCACCTCGCGGACGTGGGCCAGGACGTCGGCGCCCCGGGCTCCGGCCCACCGCGGGTCGTCGGTGCCGAGCAGCCCGCCGATGTCGCCCAGGCCGGACGCGGACAGGACGGCGTCGGTCAGGGCGTGGGCGACGACGTCCCCGTCCGAGTGCCCGGCGCAGCCGTCGACGCCGTGCCACTCCAGACCGGCGATCCAGCAGGTGCGGCCGGCCTCGATCGGGTGCACGTCGGTGCCGACGCCGATCCGGGGCAGCTGGTTCACGGGGTGCTCTCTCCGACGGTCAGTGCGAGTGCGGCCAGGGTGAGGTCGTGGGCGACGGTGACCTTCGCGCACCGCTCGTCGCCGTCCACGGTGCTCACCGGCACGCCCGCACGCCGGACGACGGCGGCATCGTCGGTGAGGTCGGCGCCGGGGTCGAGGGCGGCGTAGGCGGCGACGAGAGACGCGCGGTCGAACCCCTGCGGGGTCTGCACCCGGCGCAGCGGCGCCCGCGGCACGGCGTCGGTGACCAGGCCGTCGTCGTCCACCAGCACCGTGGTGTCGACGACGGGGAGCACCGGGATCACCGCGGGGGTGCCGGCCTCGAGTGCGGCGAGCACCCGGGCGACGACCGCGGCCGGGGTGAGCGGGCGCGCCGCGTCGTGCACCAGGACGGCGGTCGCCGCCGGGCCGATCGCGGCCAGGCCGGCGCGGACCGAGGCCGTGCGGGAAGCGCCTCCGTCGACCACGGCGACCCCGCGGGGCAGCACGGCCTCGAACTCGGCGCGCTGCGCGGCGGGGACGACGACCACCACCTCGGACACCCCGCCGTCGAGCAGGGTGTCGACCGCCCAGCAGACGAGCGGGCGGCCGGCGAGCGGGACCAGCGCCTTCGGCAGTCCGGCCCCCAGACGCGAACCACTCCCGGCCGCTGCGACGATCGCTGCAGCGTGCACGGGAGTGGTCCGGATGTCTATCTGGGTGCCCGGAGAACGCGAGCTCAGCTGGCGAGGACCTCGTCGAGCAGGATCTCGGCCTTGTCCTCGTTCGTGCCCTCGGCGAGCGCGAGCTCGCTGACCAGGATCTGACGGGCCTTGGAGAGCATGCGCTTCTCCCCCGCCGACAGACCACGGTCCTTGTCGCGGCGCCAGAGGTCGCGGACGACCTCGGCCACCTTGTTCACGTCACCCGAGGCCAGCTTCTCGAGGTTGGCCTTGTAGCGGCGCGACCAGTTGGTCGGCTCCTCGGTGTGCGGTGCACGCAGCACCTCGAAGACCTTGTCCAGGCCTTCCTGACCGACGACGTCGCGCACGCCGACGATCTCTGCGTTGTCAGCCGGGACGCGCACGGTGAGGTCGCCCTGGGCGACCTTCAGCACGAGGTACGCCCTCTCGACGCCCTTGATGGTCCGCTGCTCGATCGCCTCGATCAGCGCGGCACCATGATGCGGATAGACGACGGTCTCGCCGACAGTGAAGCCCATGTGAATGTGACCCCTTTCGCTGTTCCCAGGCTACCACGGCAGACTGACCCGGCGGACCCGAACCGTGCCGCAAAGGTGCAGGTCAGAAGGCAGGTCCGCCTCCAGTGAGGGGTTGACAGAGGCATGTCCGATGTGCGTGCACCGGGGGCGCGGAGGGGCCTCGGGGCGGCTCTGACGCGCGCCACGCACCCCGGCCCCACGGTCGCGGTGACGCTCGTCGGCACGCTGCTGGCGGTCGCGGCGGGCGCCGGACCCGGCCGGACCGCGCTCGTCCTCGCCGCCGTTCTCGCAGGTCAGCTGTCCATCGGCTGGAGCAACGACTGGCTGGACGCCGACCGCGACCGCGCGGTGGCGCGCCCCGACAAGCCGGTGGTGCAGGGCGCGGTGGACCCGGGAGTGCTGCGGACCGCCGCCCTCTCGGCCCTCGTCGCCGCCGTCGTCCTGTCCCTGCTGCTCGGGGTCGTGCCGGGGCTGCTGCTGCTGGTCCTGGTGGCCAGCGGCTGGGCCTACAACGCCGGCCTGAAGCGCACCGCCGCGTCCGTGCTGCCCTACGTGACGGGATTCGGTGCACTGCCGGCCGGCGTGGTCGCCGCGGCGCCGGGCACGCCGTCGGCGCCGTGGTGGCTCGTCGCCGCGGGCGGCGCCCTGGGCGCAGCCGCCCACCTGGCCAACGTCGCGCCCGACATCGAGGAGGACCTCGCCACCGGCGTGCGCGGGCTCCCGCACCGCCTGGGCGCCACCGCCTCGGCGGTCACCTGCGCTGCGCTGCTGCTGGGCGCCTCGCTCGTGCTGGTCCTGGGCCCCGACGGTGCGCCGTCGGCCGCCGGGTGGGCGAGCCTGGTCGTCGCGGTCCCCGCGGCCGTCGTCGCGGCCCTGGCGGGCACCCCTCGCTTCCGCCGGCTGGCCTTCCCCGCCGTCATGCTCCTCACGGTCCTGGACGTGGTCCTCCTGCTGACCAGCGGCGCCGGGCTCACCTGACTACGGCGGCTCGGTGCCCCGGAGCCGCTCCTGCTCGACCACCGCGGGGAGGTCCTCCAGCCGGTCGAGGCCCTGCAGCGGCCGGCGCATGCGGTGGTTGCCGGCCAGCCGGTCGCGGGTGCGGTCGAGGAAGGCCCAGTAGCCCGCGGTGAACGGGCAGGCATCCTCCCCGAGCCGCTTCCTCGGGTCGTACCGGCACCCGCCGCAGTAGTCGCTCATCCGGTCGATGTAGGCACCGCCGGAGGCGTAGGGCTTGGTGGCGAGCACCCCGCCGTCGGCGTGCTGGCTCATGCCGACGACGTTGGCGACCATCACCCACTCGTAGCCGTCGACGAAGCTCTCGTGGAACCAGTCGGTCATGGCCGAGGGGTCGATCCCGCGCTGCAGCGCGTAGTTGCCCAGGACCATCAGCCGCGGGATGTGGTGCACCCAGCCGTCGCGGCGCAGGTCGCCGAGCACGTCGGAGAGGCAGGCGGCGTCGACCGCGTCGTCGTCGAGGCCGCCCAGCCAGCCCGGCACCTGCTGCGTGGCCCCGAGGTGGTTGCGCGTGCGGAAGTCGCGGCCGAGGTGCCAGTACATGTGCCAGATGTAGTCCCGCCAGCCCATGACCTGGCGGACGAAGCCCTCGACGCTGTTGAGCGGCAGCGGATCGCCGTCGGTGACGGAGTCTCGGTACCGCTGCTCGGCCCCCGTCACCACGTCCACGGGATCGAGCAGCCCGAGGTTGAGCGCCGGCGACAGCAGGGAGTGGGCCAGCCACCGCTCGTCGCGCAGCATCGCGTCCTCGTGCGGACCGAACGCACCCAGGCGGTTCCCGAGGAAGTCGCGCAGCCGGTGCAGCGCCTCGCGGTGGGTCACCGGGAACAACCGCGGACCGTCGTCCCCGACGAAGGACACGTCGCCGGCCGCCTCCCAGCGGTCCAGATCGGCGCGGACCTCCTCGTCGATCCCGTCCTCCTCGGGCCACCAGGGGACGGGCGCCGGGGAGCGACCGTCGGCGGGCGGCGGCTGCCGGTTCTCCTCGTCGAGGTTCCAGCGGCCGCCGACCGGCTGCGCGCCGTCCATGAGGACGTCGTGGCGCCGTCGGGCGTCGCGGTAGAAGTCCTCCATCAGCAGCCGGCTCTGCCGTCCACCCGCCCCGCCACCCCGACGGCTGCGGCCCGCGGCCCATGCGGCGAAGTCGGGCTGTCCGGTCACGAAGCCGCGGGCCGCGAGCACCTCCACGCCGGGACGGCGCAGGACCATGTCGCGGCTGCCCCAGGACGTCGGCGCGCAGACGCTCAGCGGCTCGCGCACCCGGTCGAGCGCCTCGCCGTAGGTGCCGACCTGGTGGAACTCCGCCTGGTCGCCCAGCTCGGCCACGCGGTGCCGGAGGGCGGAGAGGACCAGGTGCGCCTTCTGGCGGTGGAACCGGCGCCGGGTGAACACCGCCCGGGACTCGACGAGCAGCACCGGCTGGTCGGGCCGGTCGAGGAAGTGCGGCCCCAGCTGGTCGGCGAAGCACCACCTGCGGGTGCGCGGGGCCCGTGCCGGGAAGTCGACGAGAGCCGGGTCGCGGCGACCGCCGTCCCCGCCGCCGGCCCCGGTTGCGCTGGACGCCACCGACCTCACCTCCCGGCGATCATCGTGGGGTGACCGATACGCTGGGCGCGACTCGGTCCCGATCCCCCGGGAACCGCTACCCCGAACCTGTGTGGAGGTCGACGGCCGTGACCCGCGCTCTGCGCGCCGCCATCGTGGGCGTTGCTCTGTTCTCCCCCATCGCCCTCTCCGCGTGCAGCGCGGGTCAGGTGACGCAGACCGCCACCCAGCAGCGCGACCAGGTCGGCGCGATGGCCGAGGTCGGCGACATCACGCTGCGCCAGGTCCAGCTGGCTTTCCCGCGCAGCGCGAGCTACGAGGCCGGTGACGACGCCGAGCTGACCATGGCCGTCGTCAACACCGGAGACGAGCCCGACACGCTCGTCTCCGTCGAGGGCGAGGGCTTCGACGAGGCGGAGATCTCCGGCGGCTCGGGGGCTTCGGGAGCCGACTCCGGCGAGATCGAGCTGGCCCCGGACGAGACCGTCTTCGTCGGCCCCGACGAGGACGCCTCGGTCACGCTGACCGACCTTGCGGACCCGCTGACCGTCGCGCAGTCCCTCACTCTCGTGCTGACCTTCGAGAACGCCGGCGAGGTCACCGTGCGCACCACGATCGCCACCCCTGACTCCGAGGAGGAGCGCGGGGAGGCCTTCGACTTCCACCACTCCGAGGAAGAGGGCGGCGAGGGCGCCGAGGGCGCCGAGGACATCGCCCGCGAGCGCGAGTCCGCCATCGGCGACGAGGACTGAAGAAGGACCACCCTTCCCCCCACGCCTCGCACGCTCGACGCGGGTCCCTGAAGGGCGGCCGTACCAGCACGTCCCGGGACTTGTCGGTGGCCGGGGTTAGCGTCGCCGCGTGCCACCTGCTGGAGTGAAGACCGCCCGCCCCGCCCACCGCTGCACCGAGTGCGGCTACGCCTCGGCCAAGTGGGTCGGCCGCTGCCCGGAGTGCCAGGCGTGGGGCACGATCGCCGAGATCGGCTCGACCGGCCCCGGCCTGCGTGCGGTGTCCGCCGGCCCGGTCACCGCCCCGGCCCGCCCGATCGCCGAGGTGGAGCTGGCCGGCGCCCGGGCGGTGCCCACGGGCATCGGCGAGTTCGACCGGGTGCTCGGGGGCGGGCTGGTGCCCGGCGCTGTGCTGCTGGTCGCCGGGGAGCCCGGGGTCGGCAAGTCCACGCTCCTGCTCGAGGTCGCCCACCGCGTCGCGGCGAGCAACGGGCCGGCACTGGTCGTCTCGGGCGAGGAGTCGGCCGGTCAGGTCCGGCTGCGCGCCGAGCGCATCGGTGCGCTGCACGAGCGGCTCTTCCTCGCTGCGGAGACGGAGCTGTCGGCCGTCCTGTCCCATGTCGAGCAGGTGAACCCGACGCTGCTCGTCCTCGACAGCGTCCAGACCGTGCGCTCCCCGGGTGACGGCACCGACGGCGGCGCCACGCAGGTCCGGGCGGTGGCCAGCGCGCTGACCGCCGTCGCCAAGAGCCGCGGCATGACCACCATCCTGGTCGGCCACGTGACCAAGGACGGCGCCATCGCCGGTCCGCGCACCCTCGAGCACCTGGTCGACGTGGTGATCTCCTTCGACGGCGAGCGGCACTCGACGCTCCGCCTGGTCCGCGCCACGAAGAACCGTTTCGGACCCGCCGACGAGATCGGCTGCTTCGAGATCGGGGACTCCGGGGTCGTCGGCGTCCCCGACCCCTCGGCGCTGTTCGTCTCCCGCCGCGCGGCTCCGGTGCCCGGCAGCTGCGTCACGGTGACGATGGAGGGCAGCCGGCCGCTGCTGGCCGAGGTGCAGGCGCTGGTGGCGAGCTCGTCCGGCGGTGGCTCGCCGCGGCGCGCGGTGAGCGGCCTGGACGGGCAGCGCGTCGCGATGGTGAACGCCGTCGTCGAGCGCCGTGGTGGGGTCAAGCTGGCCGACGCCGACGTCTTCGCAGCCTCCGTCGGCGGCGTGCGCATCGCCGAACCGGCGGCCGACCTCGCGCTGGCCCTCGCCATCGCCTCGGCCGCGCACGACCGTGCGCTCCCGGCCGGGATGATCGCCCTGGGTGAGGTCGGGCTGTCCGGCGAGATCCGCCGGGTGGGGGGCACCGGACGTCGGCTGGCCGAGGCAGCCCGGCAGGGCTACAAGGTCGCGCTGGTGCCGGAGGACGCCGGCCCGCCCCCTCCGGGGATCCGCCTGGTGGAGGTGCCCGACCTCAGGTCGGCATTCCAGCAGCTTTTCTGACCCGGGACGGTCTCGCATCTGGGATGCTGACCGGCAGCCGAGCCCGGTGACCGGAGGACCGGACACGTAGACTCGGCGTCCGTACCACTCGACCGTCAGGAGCGCTCGTGCCCGCCGTTGAGGACCCCGAGGTCGCCCTGCGCGAACTCCTCGGCCGGATCGCTCCCGGTACCGCGCTGCGCGACGGGCTGGAGCGGATCCTGGCCGGGCGCACCGGGGCACTGATCGTCCTCGGGTACGACCGCGTGGTCGAAGGGCTGTGCACCGGCGGGTTCGCCCTGGACGTCCAGCTCTCGGCCACCCGCCTCCGCGAGCTGGCCAAGATGGACGGCGCGGTGATCGTCTCCTACGACGGCACCCGGATCGTCCGCGCCGGTGTGCACCTCATGCCCGATCCGACCGTCCCCACCGAGGAGTCGGGCACCCGGCACCGCACCGCCGAGCGGGTCGCGATCCAGACGGGCTTCCCGGTGATCTCGGTCAGCCAGTCGATGCACATCATCAGCGTCTACGTGGCCGGGCGCCGCTACACCCTCGAGCACCCCACCACGATCCTGGCCCGCGCCAACCAGGCCCTGGCGGCCCTGGAGCGGTACAAGCTGCGGCTCGACGAGGTGGCCAGCACGCTCTCCGCGCTGGAGATCGAGGACCTGGTCACGGTGCGCGACGCGATGAGCGTCAGCCAGCGGCTGGAGATGGTCCGCCGGATCGCCGACGAGATCGAGGGCTTCGTCGTCGAGCTCGGCACCGACGGCCGCCTGCTCGCGCTGCAGCTGGACGAGATGCTGGCCGGGGTCGAGGAGGACCGCGGCCTGCTCGTCCGCGACTACCTCCCCGACGGCGGCCGGCGGGTGCGCACCATCGACCAGGTGCTCACCGACCTGCGGGCGCTGTCGGCCACCGAGCTGCTCGACCTGTCGGCGGTGGCCCGCTGCTACGGGCTGCCGACGTCGCCCGACGCGCTCGACTCACCGGTCAGCCCGCGCGGGTACCGGCTGCTCAACCGGGTCCCCCGGCTGCCGTCCGGGATCATCGACCGGCTCGTCGACCACTTCGGCGGGCTGCAGAAGCTGCTGGCCGCCACCATCGAGGACCTGCTGGCCGTGGAGGGCGTGGGTGAGGCCCGGGCCCGGGGCATCCGCGAGGGGCTCTCCCGCCTCGCCGAGACCTCGATCCTCGACCGCTACAGCTGATCCCGTCGGGGGCTCTGCTCCGGGCGCCGGCGAGTCGCCAGGACGAGCATCCCGACGTAGGCCACGACGAACACCGTGCCGAGCAGGCCACCGAGCACGGTGAGCCAGGTCCCCCCCGCGTCGAGCAGGTCGCCCAGCACGAACCGGAGCACGATCGACGTGCCCCACGCGACGAGCGCGACGTCGCACCAGCCCCGGGCGCGGACGACCGCCGGGTCGTCGACCAGCCCGGGGACGGACCAGGCGCGGCGGAGGAATGCCGTGGCCACCAGCCCGAGGACCAGGCCGGTGAGCCAGAGGACCGCCGTCGCGGTGCCCGGTTCGGCCGGGTCCGGAAGCGCGGTGAGCAGCCCTCCTGCCGCGGAGGCCACCGCCCCCCAGCCCAGGACCAGTCCGGTGCGCCACCACCCCGGTGCGCTCCGCACGTCGTCGGCGGCGCGGGCTTCACCTGCCCCGTCGCCCACCGGTCCGCTGCTCATGTCCGCGGGACGATAGCCGCCTCCGGCAGCCGGTCCCGGGACGTGCGTGCGGCTCCACCGATCAGGTGAGGGTCAGCGGCGCGTCCGGCGAGACCGTGGTGTCCAGCCGGCCGCGGACCGCGTAGGAGCCCGGCGGCGGCGGGGTCCGCTCGGCGGCGCAGTCCGGGTCGCTGGTCAGCCCACCCCACACCACCGGGAAGACGACGGCCTCGCCGGGGGCCAGCGTCCGCACGTCGGGGCCGGACTCCGGGAAGCAGTCGTTGCTGCCCCACACACGGGCGCCGGCGCCGTCGAGCAGGATCAGCTCCTGCAGCCCCTTGTCCAGATCCCGCACGCAGGGCACCCCCGACGTGTTGGTCACCACCAGCTCGAACACGGGTTTGGTGCCCGTCGGCACCGACCCCGGCGTGCGCACCTCGACGGCCAGCATCTCGTCCGTGCACGGCCCCCCGGCCTGAGGTGCGGGAGCGGGAGCGGGTGCGGGAGCGGGAGCGGGTGCGGGAGCGGGTGCGGGTGCGGGTGCGGGTGACGCAGCGGCGCTCGGCGGCGTCGCCGGGGCATCGGCCGCGTCGTCGGCCACCGGTTCGGGTGCCACCGGGGTGCGCACGGCGGTCAGCGACGGGACCACCTCCGCGAGCGCCGGCGTGGGCACCGCGGAGCCGGCGGCGGCGGGCACCGTCCGCGCCTCCGCCGGTCCCCGAGCACCGGAGAGCAGCACCACGCCACCCCACGCGCCGGCGCCCAGGAACGCCACCAGCACCGCCAGCACGACCGCCCGGCGGCGCCAGTAGACGCGCGCCCGCAGGGGTCCGACCGGGTGCAGCACGGGGAGGACGCTAGCCCGGGGCCGCCCGCCCCCCGAAACGGCACGCCGCTCCTCCGGGACGGCACACTGGACCCCCGTGACCAGTTCTCCCACCCGTCCCGCGCCAGGGCCCGGCCCGGAGGCCGGCGAGGTGATCGTCGACTGGTTCGCCACGGCCGCCCGGGATCTGCCGTGGCGCCGCCCAGGCGTGGACGGATGGGCGGTCCTGGTCAGCGAGGTGATGCTGCAGCAGACCCCCGTGGCCCGGGTGGAGCCGGTGTGGCGCGAGTGGCTGGCGCGCTGGCCCGCCCCGTCCGCCCTGGCCGCGGCCAGCCCGGCGGAGGTCATCCGCGCCTGGGGGAAGCTCGGCTACCCCCGGCGTGCGCTGCGGCTGCGCGA
Organism: Blastococcus goldschmidtiae; assembly: GCF_031845325.1. Classification (NCBI taxonomy): domain Bacteria; kingdom Bacillati; phylum Actinomycetota; class Actinomycetes; order Geodermatophilales; family Geodermatophilaceae; genus Blastococcus; species Blastococcus goldschmidtiae. Next base: position 237,830 of record NZ_JAVREI010000003.1, read on the forward strand.
GGCCGCGGCAGCGATCGCCGAGCGGCACGGCGACGTCGTCCCCTCGTCGGTGCCCGACCTCGAGGCGCTGCCGGGTATCGGCACCTACACCGCGCGGGCCGTGGCCTGCTTCGGGTACGGCCGGCGGCAGCCCGTCGTCGACACCAACGTCCGGCGCGTGGTGGCCCGGCTGGTCCACGGCCGGGCCGAGGCCGCGAACGCCCGGGCGGCCGATCTGGCCGACATCGCGGCGCTGGCGCCGGAGGACGACGACCGCGCCGTCCGGTTCTCGGTCGCGATCATGGAGCTGGGGGCGTTGGTGTGCGTGGCCGGGACGCCCCGGTGCGGCGCCTGCCCGGTGCGCGAGCGCTGTGCCTGGCGGCTGGCCGGCTCCCCCGCGCACGAGGGCCCTGCCCGGCGGGTGCAGAAGTTCGCCGGCACCGACCGGCAGGTGCGCGGGCGACTGCTCGACGTCCTGCGGGCGGCGTCGGAGCCGGTGGACGCCGCCGCGCTGGAGCCCGCGTGGGACGACCCGGCCCAGCGCGCGCGCTGCCTGGACTCGCTGCTCACCGACGGCCTGGTCGAGCAGACCGAGGACGGCCTCTTCCGCCTCCCCGCCTGAGCAGTCCCGTCGTGCCGAGTGGGCCCGGAGGGGTGCGCAGGTGCGACGAAGGGGGTCAGCGGTACAGGGGACGGCACCTGACCGCGGTGCGATCCGGAGGATCGCCATGACACGAAGGGCCGCCCCCACCTCGCGGTGGGAGCGGCCCTCGTCGTCGTGCGGGTCGTTACTCGGCGGCTGCCGCCGGCCCGTCCTCGTCACCCTCGGCGCCGGAGAGAGCCACCGGCGGGGTGTCGGGCAGGTCGACCGGCTTGGCCTCGCCGCGGAAGGTGAACTTCTGCGCCGGGCCCTCCGCGTCGTCGACGTCCACCACGATGATCTGACCCCCGGTCAGCTCGCCGTAGAGGATCTTCTCGCTGAGCGCGTCCTCGATCTCGCGCTGGATGGTCCGGCGCAGCGGCCGGGCACCCAGGACCGGGTCGAAGCCACGGGAAGCCAGCAGCTGCTTGGCCGCGGGCGTGATCTCCAGTGCCATGTCCTTGTTCGCCAGCTGGGTCTCGAGGCGGGCGACCATCAGGTCGACGATCTGGATGATCTCGTTCTCGGTCAGCTGGTGGAACACGACGATGTCGTCGATGCGGTTGAGGAACTCCGGCCGGAAGTGCTGCTTGAGCTCCTCGTTGACCTTGAGCTTCATCCGCTCGTAGTTGCTCGTCGAGTCGTTGCCGGCCTGGAAACCGAGACCCACGGCCTTCGAGATGTCCCGCGTACCGAGGTTGGTCGTGAGGATGAGGATCGTGTTCTTGAAGTCCACCATCCGGCCCTGACCATCGGTGAGCCGGCCGTCCTCGAGAACCTGCAGCAGTGTGTTGAACACATCTGCGTGCGCCTTCTCGATCTCGTCGAAGAGGACCACCGAGAACGGCTTGCGCCGCACCTTCTCGGTCAGCTGTCCACCCTCGTCGTAACCGACGTAACCGGGAGGAGCACCGACGAGACGCGACACGGTGAACTTGTCGTGGAACTCACCCATGTCGATCTGGATCAGCGCGTCGTCCTCACCGAAGAGGAACTGCGCGAGCGCCTTCGCCAGCTCGGTCTTACCGACACCCGAGGGGCCGGCGAAGATGAACGAGCCACCGGGACGACGCGGGTCCTTGAGGCCCGCCCGCGTGCGCCGGATCGCCTGGCTGACGCTCTTGATGGCCTCTTCCTGGCCGATGATCCGCTTGTGGAGCTCGTCCTCCATGCGGAGCAGCCGGGAGGTCTCCTCCTCGGTCAGCTTGAACACGGGGATGCCGGTCCAGTTGGCCAGCACCTCGGCGATCTGCTCCTCGTCGACCTCGGCGACGACGTCCATGTCGCCGGCCTTCCACTGCTTCTCGCGCTCGGCCTTCTCGCCCAGCAGCTGCTTCTCGGTGTCGCGCAACGACGCAGCCTTCTCGAAGTCCTGCGCGTCGATCGCCGACTCCTTCTCGCGGCGCACGGCCGCGATCTTGTCGTCGAACTCGCGCAGGTCCGGCGGCGCGGTCATCCGCTTGATCCGCATCCGGGCACCGGCCTCGTCGATCAGGTCGATCGCCTTGTCCGGCAGGAAGCGGTCGGAGATGTACCGGTCGGCCAGCGTCGCGGCGGCCACGAGGGCGCTGTCGGTGATGCTGATCCGGTGGTGCGCCTCGTAGCGGTCGCGCAGGCCCTTCAGGATCTCCACGGTGTGGGCGAGGGTCGGCTCGCTGACCTGGATGGGCTGGAAGCGGCGCTCGAGAGCGGCGTCCTTCTCCAGGTGCTTGCGGTACTCGTCCAGCGTGGTGGCGCCGATGGTCTGCAGCTCACCGCGGGCCAGCATCGGCTTGAGGATGCTGGCGGCGTCGATCGCGCCCTCCGCGGCACCGGCCCCGACGAGCGTGTGGATCTCGTCGATGAACAGGATGATGTCGCCGCGGGTGCGGATCTCCTTGAGGACCTTCTTCAGCCGCTCCTCGAAGTCACCGCGGTAGCGCGAACCGGCGACGAGCGCACCGAGGTCGAGGGTGTAGAGCTGCTTGTCCTTCAGCGTCTCGGGCACCTCGCCCTTGACGATGGCCTGCGCCAGCCCCTCGACGGCGGCGGTCTTGCCGACGCCGGGCTCGCCGATGAGGACGGGGTTGTTCTTGGTGCGGCGGGACAGCACCTGCATGACCCGCTCGATCTCCTTGGCCCGCCCGATGACCGGGTCGAGCTTCTGGTCGCGCGCGGCCTGGGTCAGGTTGCGACCGAACTGGTCGAGGACCAGCGAGGTCGACGGGGTGCCCTCGGCGGGGCCGCCGGCCGCGGCCGGCTCCTTGCCCTGGTAGCCCGAGAGCAGCTGGATGACCTGCTGGCGGACGCGGTTCAGGTCGGCGCCCAGCTTCACGAGGACCTGGGCGGCGACGCCCTCGCCCTCGCGGATCAGGCCGAGCAGGATGTGCTCGGTGCCGATGTAGTTGTGGCCGAGCTGCAGGGCCTCGCGCAGCGAGAGCTCGAGGACCTTCTTCGCCCGCGGGGTGAAGGGGATGTGACCGGACGGCGCCTGCTGGCCCTGCCCGATGATCTCCTCGACCTGCTGGCGGACGCCCTCGAGCGAGATGCCGAGGGACTCGAGCGCCTTGGCGGCGACACCTTCACCCTCGTGGATCAGGCCCAGGAGGATGTGCTCGGTGCCGATGTAGTTGTGGTTGAGCATCCGGGCCTCTTCTTGGGCCAGGACGACGACACGGCGGGCTCGGTCGGTGAACCGTTCGAACATCTGCTGTTTCTCCTTCGACCGGCTGGTCCGGCACTGTCCCTCCCTGGTCTGGGGAAGGAGCACCCGACATCCGTCGGCGCTGGGGGCACCGGTCATTCCACTGTAGTCGCGAACCAGGCCGTCCCGTCGCTGTCGACGGGCGCGGTGGATGGCTGCTCGGTAGAACCGTCGCCCACCCGGGCCTGTTCCGGGGCGGTTACGCCGTCAGCGGACGCAGCCGGGCCGCTCCCGGGACGACGAAGGCCCGGCTCCCCGAGGGGGAGCCGGGCCTGGCGACCGTCTGGAACGGCCCCCTCGCAGGGGCCCGGCACGAGCGGAGCGAGTGCCGGGGGGCGAGGGAGCCCTCCTTCAGTGAGCCGCTTCGTACGCCTCGACGACGCCGGCCGGGATACGGCCGCGGTCGCTGACCTGGTGGCCGTTCTTGCGGGCCCAGTCCCGGATGGCACCGGCCTGCTCGCGGTCCATGCGGCCGCCGGTCGCGCGGGAGCGGCCACCACCGGAGGCGCCGCGGCTGCCGCGACCCACCTTGCGCGCGGCCGACACGTAGCGCGCGAACACCTCGCGCAGTTCCTTGGCGTTCTTCTCCGCGAGATCGATCTCGTACGACGTGCCGTCGAGCGAGAAGCTCACGGTCTCGTCGGCGGGGAGGTTCTCGTCGAGGTCGTCACTCAGGATGACCTGTACCTTGCGCGCCATTTCCGTTCCTCACTCCTATTTCCCCAGCCCCGTGTTCGGGTGGGTGCGTCACCGTCGGCGACAGAACCATTACAACACACCGCCGGACCATTCGCTGCGACAAATGTGCAGGGGGCCCGAATAGAGGGAACAACAGAAACGCGCGTTCTCGGAATCAAGGAGATGCGATCGGGCGGACGAGCGGGAACAGGATGGTCTCGCGAATACCGAGACCGGTGAGCGTCATCATGAGTCGGTCCATCCCCATGCCCATCCCGCCGGTGGGCGGCATTCCGTACTCGAGTGCCTCGAGAAAGTCCTCGTCGAGCGCCATCGCCTCGGGATCGCCGGCCGCGGCGAGGACGGCCTGGGCGGTGAAGCGCTCGCGCTGCACGACCGGGTCGACCAGTTCCGAGTAGGCGGTGGCCCGCTCGATCCCCCCGATGTACAGGTCCCACTTCTCCGCCAGGCCGGGCGTAGACCGGTGGGCCCGGGTCAGCGGCGAGGTGTCCACCGGGTAGTCGACGACGAAGGTCGGCGCCTGCAGGGTGTGCTGCACGAGCGCCTCGAAGATCTCCTCGACGACCTTGCCGGGCAGCCAGTTGGGGTCGACGCCGACGTCGTGCCGCTCGGCGACCGCCCGCAGCCGCTCGACCGGCGTCTGGGGGGTGATCTCCTCGCCGACGGCGTCGGACACCGCGCTGTAGAGCGGGATCTGCGGCCACTCCCCCGACAGGTCCACCTCGGTGCCGTCGTGGTGGCGGGCGGTGTGGTCGCCGAACAGCGCCACCGAGGCGTCCTGGATCAGCTCCCGGGTCACCGTGGCCATCACCTGGTAGTCCGCGTAGGCCTGGTAGGCCTCCAGCATCGCGAACTCCGGGGAGTGGGAGCTGTCCGCACCCTCGTTGCGGAAGTTCCGGTTGATCTCGAACACTCGGTCCAGACCGCCGACGATGCAGCGCTTGAGGAACAGCTCCGGGGCGATGCGCAGGTAGAGGTCCAGGTCGAACGCGTTCATGTGCGTGCGGAAGGGCCGGGCAGCCGCGCCACCGTGCACCGTCTGCAGCATCGGGGTCTCGACCTCGAGGTAGCCCCGGGCGGCCAGCCCCGCGCGCAGCGAGGACATGACCGTGGCGCGCTGGCGCACGGTCCGGCGGGCCTCGTCCCGCACGATGAGGTCGACGTAGCGCCGGCGGACCCGCAGCTCCTCGCTCATCGGCTTGTGCGCCACCGGCAGCGGCCTCAGCGCCTTGGCGGTCAGCTGCCAGGAGTCGGCGAAGACGGACAGCTCGCCGCGGCGCGACGTCCCCACCTCGCCGGTGACCAGGACGTGGTCACCGAGGTCGACGTCGGCCTTCCACGCCGCCAGCGACTCCTCGCCGACGCGGTCGCGGGAGAGCATCACCTGCAGCTCGGCGTCGCCCTCGCGCAGCGTGGCGAAGCAGAGCTTGCCGGTGTTGCGGAAGAAGATGACCCGCCCGGTGACGCCGACCTGCGCGCCGGTCATCGTGTCGGGCTCGAGGTCGGGGTGCGCGCTCCGCACCGCGGCGAGCGTCGTCGTCCGCGCGACGGTCACCGGGTAGGGGTCGACGCCGGACTCGCGCAGCCGGTCGAGCTTGGCGCGGCGCACCCGCATCTGCTCGGGCAGCTCGTCGGTGCCGCCGTCGTCCTCGCCTGGGGCGTTCGGTCCGTCGTTCACGGGGGCCGAGCCTACGGGCAGGGGCCTACCGGGCCTGCTGGCGCTCGAACGCCAAGCGGAGGCCGTGCACGGTCAGGTCGGGTTCCCGCTCGGAGATCGTCCGGCAGTTGCCGGCCATCAGCGGGGCCAGTCCCCCGGTGGCGACGACGACGGGGGCGGCGCCGAACTGGGCGACCAGCTCCGCCGCGATCCGGCCGACCAGGCCGTCGACGAGCCCCGCGAACCCGAGCACCAGCCCCGACTGCAGCGCGGCCACGGTGTTCTTCCCGATCGCCTGGCCGGGCACCGTGAGCTCCACCGAGCGCAGCTGCGCGGCCCGGGAGGCCAGCGCGTCGTGGCTGACCTCGACCCCGGGCGCCAGCGCACCGCCGAGGAACTGCCCGTCGGGGCCCACGGCGTCGACGTTGGTGGACGTGCCGAAGTCCACGACGACCACGGGCCGGCCGGCGCCGTCAGGCCGCCGGCCGAACATCTCGTGCGCGGCCAGCGCGGTGACCACGCGGTCGGCACCGACCTCGCGCGGGTTGTCGACGTGCAGCGGCACGCCGGTGCGGACGCCGGGGCCGATGAGGACCACCGGCACCTCGAGGGAGTCCAGCAGCTGGCGCAGCGCCGGCAGCAGGGCGGGGACCGCCGAGCAGACGGCCACGCCGGTGACCGTGGTGTCCCGCAGCAGCCCGCGCCAGAGCATGCGCAGCTCGTCGGCGGTCGCCTTCGGGGCGGTGGTCACCCGCCAGCAGTCCACCCGCCGCGGGCCGTCGAAGGTGGCGAGGACGGTCTGGCTGTTGCCGACGTCGACGGTCAGCAGCACGGCCGCACCCCGCCCTGCCCCGGGGTCACCGGACCGGGACGCCGAGGTCGCTGCGCCGCTGGTCGGGAGCGCCGGGGACGGGGGCCGAGGGGTCGGCGCCGAGCTCCACGATGCGGTTGTCGCCGTCGACGTGCACGACCGTCGGGAGGTAGCTCTTGGCCTCGGTCTCGTCCATCAGGCCGTAGCTGATCAGGATCACCATGTCGCCGGGGTGCACCAGGTGCGCGGCGGCGCCGTTGATGCCGATGACGCCGGTGCCGCGCTCGCCGGGGATGACGTAGGTCTCCAGCCGCGCGCCGTTGGTGATGTCGACGATGGCGACCTGCTCGCCAGGGAGCAGGTCGGCGGCGTCGAGGAGGTCCTCGTCGACGGTCACCGAGCCGACGTAGTGCAGGTCGGCCTGGGTGACCGTCGCGCGGTGGATCTTGGACTTGAGCATCGTGCGAATCATGAGGGGTCTCCGGGAGGCGTGGCCGGGTGGGTCGGGGCGGCTGGGTGGGTGAGCGTCACGGCGGTGTTGTCGAGGAGTCGGGTGCTGCCGGCGCGGACGGCGACCAGCAGGCGGGCGGGTCCGGCGGCGGGCGCCGGACCCAGATCGGTATCGGTCAGTTCGAGGTAGTCCTGGAGCAGGTCGGGGCGCTCCGCGAGCACGGCCCGGGCGGCGGCGAGCACGGCGTCGGCGCCCTGCGGCCCGGCCGCGGCGCCGGCCCGCAGCGCGGCCGAGATGGTGGCGGCGGCGGCCCGCTGGGCGGGGTCCAGGTAGCGGTTCCGGCTGGACAGCGCCAGCCCGTCGGCCTCCCGGACGGTCGGGACGCCGACGACCTCCACACCCAGCGCCAGCTCCCGCGCCAGGGCGCGGACCAGCGTCAGCTGCTGGTAGTCCTTCTCGCCGAAGAAGGCCAGGTCCGGCCGCACCAGACCGAACAGCTTGGCGACGACGGTGAGCACGCCGGCGAAGTGACCCGGGCGGACCGCCCCCTCCAGCACCGAGCCCAGCGGCCCCGGATCGACGGTCACGCCCACCGCGCCCCGCGGGTAGACCTCCTCGACCGGCGGGTGGAGGACCACGTCGGCGCCCTCGTCGGCCACCGCGGCGAGGTCGGCCTCCCAGGTGCGGGGGTAGCGGTCGAAGTCCTCCCCGGGACCGAACTGGGTGGGGTTGACGAAGACCGAGACGACGACGGTGGCCGCGCGCTCGCGGGCGGCGCGGACCAGCGTCCGGTGCCCCTCGTGCAGCGCACCCATGGTCGGCACCAGCGCGACCGACCCGGGCAGGTCGGCGAGGAGCTTGCGGAGGTCGGCGGCGGTCTCGACGACCACCGGACCGCCGGTCACCGGTGGAAGGACCACGGTCACCCCTCCGCTCGCTCGCTCGCGAGGGAACCCGGACCGTGGCCGTAGCCGGCGGCGAGCAGGTCCAGCAGCGGCGCGCCCTCGTGCCGCTTCAGCCGGCCGGCGGCAAGCGCACGCTCGGTGGTCCGGCGGGCCATCGCGACGTAGCCGGCGACCGACTCCGGGGCCCGCTCGGCGAGGGTCTCCAGGTGGCTGCCGACCGTGCCGACGTCGCCCCGGCTGACCGGACCGGTGAGCCCGCGGTCGCCCCGGCGCAGGCCGTTGTCCAGCGCCGCGGTCAGCAGCGGCGCCAGGACGCGGGCCGGCTCGGCCACCCCGGCGGTGCGCAGCAGGTCCGCGGCCTCGGCGACGAGGGTGACCAGGTGGTTGGCGCCGGTGACCAGCGCCGCGTGGTAGAGCCCGCGATCGGACTCGGCGACGAAGAACGGCTCCCCGCCCATCTCCAGGACGAGGGTCTCGGCGACCGGCCGGTAGGCGGGGTGGCTGGTCACCCCGAAGGGGGACCCCTGGAGCCGGTCGGCGTCCTCGGGAGCGCCGGTGAAGGTCATCGCCGGATGCAGGGCCAGCGGCAGCACACCTGCCCGCTCGGCCGGGGCCAGCACGGCCAGGCCGTGCGCACCCGAGGTGTGGAAGGCCAGCTGGCCGGGCCGCCAGGCGCCGGTCTCGGCCAGCCCGGCGACCAGGCCCGGGAGGATGTCGTCGGGGACGGAGAGGACGACCAGGTCGGCGGCGGCGACCACCTGGTCGGCGGGCAGCAGCGGGACGCCGGGCAGCAGCCGGGCGGCGCGTTCGGCCGAGGCGGCGGACAGCCCCGAGGCGGCCACGACGTCGTGACCTGCGGCGGAGAGCGCGGCACCGACGACGGCGCCGACGCGGCCGGCGCCGATGATCCCCACGCGGAGTCGCGCGGGCGCATCGCTCGCTGCGGGGAGGCCGGCAGCGCGGACGTTCCTGCGGGCAGCAGGCATCGGTGCACCTCTCGTTCCAGTCCCGAACGGGTACCGGACGTCGGTTCCCGGCCCCCTGTCAGGAGCCGGTTCGTGCTGGTCGTGCAGGCAGTGCGTGGCGGGTCCTGCTGCAACCGGTCGTGTCGCGCAGGTTCCGCACTCGTGCAACGCCGGTGGAGAGTCTGGAACTCCCTCGACCACGGTGCAACGCGCGGGCGGTGTGGCATGGCTCACCCGAGGCGGCTTCGTGTTGGCCGGCGCCCGCCCCTAACGTGACCGGGAACACCCCACCAGCGACGAACGGGAGACGGCGTGAGCAGCTTCGAGGGAAAGACCGCCCTGGTGACCGGCGGCAGCCGCGGGATCGGCCTGGGCATCGCCCAGAGCCTGGTGAAGCGCGGGGCCCGGGTGGTGCTCACCGCCCGCAAGCCCGAGGCGCTCGCCGAGGCGGTGGAGTCGCTCGGCGGCTCCGACGTCGCCGTGGCGGTCGCAGGCAACGCCGGTGACGCCGAGCACCGCGCCGCGGCCGTGCGCACGGCCGTGGACACCTTCGGCAGCCTGGACATGCTGGTGGGCAACGTGGGGATCAACCCTGTCTACGGGCCGATGATGGACCTCGACCTCGGCGCCTTCCGCAAGATCCTGGACACCAACGTCGTCGCGTCGCTGGACCTGGTGCAGCAGGCGTGGCGGGCGTGGATGTCCGAGCACGGCGGCTCGGTGCTCTTCGTCGCCTCGGTGGCCGGCCTGCGCTCCTCGCAGAACATCGGCGGCTACGGCGTGAGCAAGGCCGCGGTCATCAACCTCACCACCCAGCTCGCGGTGGAGATGGGGCCGAAGGTCCGGGTCAACGCCGTCGCCCCGGCCGTCGTGAAGACCCGCTTCGCCGAGGCCCTCTTCGAGGGCCGGGAGGCCGAGGTCGCCTCCGGCTACCCGGCGGGCCGGCTGGGGGTTCCCGAGGACATCGGGGAGGCCGCGGCGTACCTGCTGGGCGACGGCGCCGGCTGGGTCACCGGCCAGACGCTGGTCCTGGACGGCGGCTCGGGCTCGCGCGGCCGCTGAACCCGGCCCCCTCGCAGGGTCCCGCCCCGAGCCTGCGAGGGGTGGGGGGCGAGGGGGTCCTTCATCAGTCCCGGCCGAGCACCCGGGAGAGCACGTCGTCGGACTCGTCGTCGTCCCGGTAGCGCCGGCGCCGGCGGCCACCGGCCGCCGGGCTGACGCCGTTCTCCGCCAGGATCTCGGCCAGCCGGTTCCCGCTGCCCGGTGAGGTGGTCGGACCCGGTGCGGCGTACTGCACGGGCGGGGACGGCGGGGTCGGCACCGCGACCCGGTAGCCACCCCGGTCCTCGATGCGGGTGCGGGGCGTCGGGCCCGGTCGCTCCGCCGTCGTGGCCTGCGCGCCCGGCAGCTCCGGCTGGTCCCCGCGCCGCCGTCGCGGCGAGGGCGGTGGCGGCTGCTGCCAGGCCTGCGGTGCGGCCGGGGTGTCCGGCGCGGCCGGTGCGCCCGGGGTGTCGAGCAGCTCGCGGGCCACCAGCCAGTCCAGCGGCGACGGCGGCGGCTCGACGGGGGGCGGCGGGAGCTGCTCCGGGGCGGCCGGGGACGACAGCGGGAACGACGTCGACGAGGGCGCGGCGCCGGGGGAATCCGGCTGTGCCGGCGTCGCGGCCGGAGGCGCTCCGGCCGGCGACGGCGGCGGCCCCAGCCGGGAGGGCTGCGGCCCGGCGAACATCGCCGTCGGGGGCGACGGCGTCCACGACCCGGTCGTGTGGGTCTCGCGGGCGCGCGGCTCCGCGGCCGGCGCCGGGCGGGCGTCGGTCCGCTCGACCCGGATCTGCTCGAACTGGCGGGTCTCCCGCGGCTCGTCGAGGTGGACCGCCGGCCACCCCCCGGTCAGTTCCCGCGGCGGCTCCTGGCTCCACGGCTGCCCGTCGAGCGTGCGCGCGGGCCCGTCCAGGCGGCCCGGCTCGCCCGGGAACCGGCTGGCCTGGGTGCGCATGACGATCCGCTCGACCAGCATCTCCGACGACAGCTGCTCGGTCAGCTCCACGCGTAGCCGCCCCATGTCGTCGCGGAGCTCGTGCAGCTGGCCCAGTTCCTGGCGCAGTGCGCCCAGCGCGACGATGTCCTCGCGCAGCGCGGCCAGTGCGACGATGTCCTCCCGCAGCGCGGCCACGCGCGCCACCTCGTCGCGCAGCGCGGAGAGCCCGGCGATGTCCGAGCGGAGCGCCGCCACCCCCGAGACCTGGTCCCGCAGGTCGGCCAGCGCCGCGAGCTCGCTGCGGAGGGCGTCGACCTCCTCGCGCATCGACTGCTCGGTCTCGCGGCGCAGCTCGTTCTCGAGCTCCAGCTCGTACTCGCGCCGGGCGGCGACCTCGAGGTCGAGCTCGTGCTCGTAGGCCCGGCGCAGCTGCGCCTCGCGGGCGGCGGCCGCCTGCCGGTCGCCGCCGCGACGGCCGGCGGCGAAGGTCGCGAGCACGAATGCCCAGGCCACGGCGACGACGGCGATCCGCAGGTACTGCGGGTTGTCGGTGAGGAAGACGGCCAGGGTGGCGCCCGCCGCGAGCAGGAACCCCCCGGCGACGACCAGGACGCGGCGACCGGGGACGGCGGGGGCCCCGGCAGCGACGTCGTCGTCCTGGCGGCGGGGCATGCACCAAGAGTAGCGGCGCGCGACCCTCCGTCCCACTCTCCGACGGGCGGCGTCCCGGGCGTCTCCTCGCCGGTCGGTGCGACAGTGGGACGGTGACCTTGTCGCTGCTGGACTGGCGCCGCCGCACCTCCGCGCTCTACGCCGCCGCCCGCGCGGCGGCCGACCCGGAGGTGGGCTGGCGGACCTGGCGGGACGGCCGCGACGAGCTGTTCGCGACCCACCCCGACTCCCCGCTGGACGACGCCGCACGCGCGGCGTTCCGCGGGCTGCCGTTCGCTCCCTACGACCCGGCGCTGCGGTTCGAGCCCGTCCTGGAGGCAGCTCCCCCGGGTCGGCTGGAGATCCCCACCGCCGCCGACGGCAGCGTTCCGCTGGAGCGGATCGGTGCGGTGACGCTGCCGGGACTGGGCCGGCTGGACGTCTGGTGGGTGGCCCTCTACGGCGGCGGGGTGTTCCTGCCGCTGCGCGACGGGACGGCGGGCCGCACGACCTATGGCGGCGGCCGCTACCTGCTGGACACCGTCAAGGGCGCCGATCACGGATCGGACGGCGAGCGGCTGGTGGTCGACCTGAACCTCGCCTACCACCCGTCGTGCGCCTACGACCCCCGCTGGTCGTGTCCGCTGGCGCCCGAGGGGAACCGGCTCGGGGACCCGGTCGCCGCCGGGGAGCAGGTGCCCCCCGGCGGCTGGTACTGACCGGTCGTGTTCGGGATCAGCCCTGGGCGAGCGCGCCGTCGGAGCTGAAGACGAGGCCGACCGAGACCTCGCCCTGCTGGATGGCCGCCTTGGTCAGCGGGCCGCCGGCGTCGAGCTCGCGGAAGCTCTCGAACTCCAGCCCGTAGGTCTCTTCGAGGCCGGGCTGGCAGAACGGCCGGGTCGGGCACTCGGTGGGCCCGCCCAGGATCAGCGATCCGTCACCGCAGGCCTCGGCCAGCTCGGAGAGGGTGCTGACTCCCAGCTCGTCGGCGAACTCCTGGGTCACGGCGAAGGCGTTCTGGTCGGCGGCTTCCGACGGCTCGCCGAACACCAGGCCGACCTCGGCGGCCAGCGGCTCGAGGGCGGCGACGGTCTCCTCGACGTCGCCGCTGGCGACCGGCTCGGGGTTGGCGCCGTTGACCCGCGTGTTCAGGGCCTCGGTGACCGTCGAGAGGTACTCCGGGAACACCTGGATCTCGGCGCCCTCGACCAGCGCGGAGAGGTAGAGGTCCCGGCTGCCGACCTCGCGGGCCGACGCGTCGAAACCGGCAGCGTCGAGCACCTCGGCGTAGATGTTCGCGAGGATCGTGGACTCGGTGAAGTTGGCCCCGCCCACGACCACGGTGCCGCTGCCCTGCTCGAGGCCGTCGGTGACGCCGCTCTCCTCGACCCACTCCGCGGCGACCGCCTCGGCGCTCTCGCGCTGCAGGTCCACGGCGGCGTTGAGCTCGATCAGCTGCTCGGTGGTCAGGGCCTCCGACACGGCATTCAGCGCCGGGAGGAGGGCCGGGTTCGCCTCGGCCGTCGCCGCCGTGACGGCCGGGACGATGTTGTCGGCGTTCTGCAGGTTCTCGTCGTCCTCGAGGACGACGAGCTGGTCGCCCGCGACGGGGGCGCAGGCCTCGCCCGAGGCCGTACCGCCCTCGTTGCCGCTGCCGCCGTTCCCGCCGCCGGAGGAACCGGACTCCCCGCAGGCGGCGGTGAGAGCCACCGCCATCGCGAGAGGAGCTACCAGTCGGATACGCGTGCGCATGGTGCCCGCCTTCTGTGTCCCGTGACCACCCTGTTGCAGCCACGCGTGTCTGGCGGGAGGACTCCCGCAGTGGTCATCGAACCGAAGAGTTGCGCGCAACGCAATGCGATTCTGCATCGATCCGATATCAGAGCGGTACGCCGCTCGCCGTCGGCTCCGGGATCCCCGCGACCGTGCGCCGGCGGAGCCTGGGGAGCGACGGGCGCCCCGCACCGGGTGTCACCACCCGGGAGAGGAGCACCAGCGCCAGCTCGGTGAGCAGCGCGAGCGTCGCGATGAGGAGCGCTCCGGCGATGATCTGGCCGTAGTCCTGCTGGCCGAAGCCGAGATTCACGATCCGGCCCAGCCCGCCGCCCCCGACCAGGGCAGCCAGGCCGGCCGTCGCCACGACCTGCACGGCCGCAGTGCGCAGGCCGGTCATGACCAGCGGCATCGCGAGCGGGAGTTCCACCCGGGCGATCACCTGCCGCCGACTCAGGCCCATGCCCCGCGCCGCCTCCCGGACGTCGGCGTCCACGCCGCGGAAGCCGACGAAGGTGTTGGTCAGGATCGGCGGGAACGCGAAGACGGCGAGCGCGATCGTGGTCGCCCGATTGCCGAACCCGATCGGGCTGACGGCGAAGAGCGTGAGCAGGGCCAAGGTCGGCACGGCACGGCTCACGTTGGACACCACGACGACGACGCCGCTCCCCCGGCCCGACGTCGCCAGGGCGATCGCCACCGGGACGGCGAGGACGAGGGCCGCGAGGACGGCGACGGCGGAGATGACCAGGTGCTCGCCGAGCAGCTCCAGGATGCCGCCGCGGCGGGTCCAGTTGAGCGGGTCGTTGAGGTAGACCAGCGCGTCGCCGAAGCCGCTCACGACCGCGCCGCCCGCGTCCAGGGGGTGAGCAGCCGCTCGACGCCGGCCAGCAGCACGTCGGCGACCAGGGCCAGCAGCACGCATCCGACGGCGCCGGTGACGATCTCCGCGCGGTAGAAGTTGGCGTTGAACCCGCCGGTGATCAGCTGGCCGAGACCGCCGTGGCCGACGAGCACGCCCACCGTGGTGAGGGCGACCGTCGAGACGGTGGCGATCCGGAGCCCGGCCATGAACGCCGGCAGCGCCAGCGGGAGCTCGATCTGCCAGAAGCGGCGCAGCGCGCCGTATCCCATGCCCCGCGCCGCCTCCTGGACGTCGGCCGGGACGCCCTGCAGGCCGACGAGGAAGTTGCGCACCAGGATGACCAGCGAGTACGCGGTCAGCCCGATGAGCACCGTCATCGCCGAGAGCCCGGTGAACGGGAAGATGAACGCGAACATCGCCAGCGACGGGATCGTGTAGACGACCGTGGACAGGCCCAGCACCGCCCCGCCGAGGAAGCGGCTGCGGCGCGCGAGCAGTGCCAGCGGCAGTGCGATCGCCGTGCCGATGAGGACCGCGCCGATCGTCAGGCGGACGTGCTCGCCCAGGTAGCCCATGATGGTGTCCCAGTTGTCGGCCACGTACGAGCCGTCGAACCAGGGATTGGGTGCCGCGTCCACCGCGAGCACCGGGTCCGCCCCCGCGCTCAGCACCGGGCGCCGTCCAGGAAGGCCACGACGTGGACGCTACTGCGCAGGCCGGTCACCCGGCGAGCGCGACGGACGCCGCCCCCGCCGTCGACATCCGGCTCGAGGGGATCAGCAAGGTCTACGCCGACGGCACCGTCGGTGTGGCCGAGCTCGACCTCGCCTTCGCCGCCGGCGAGCTGACCGTGCTGGTGGGCCCCTCCGGCTGCGGCAAGACCACCACCATGAAGATGATCAACCGGCTCATCGAGCCGACGACCGGGCGGATCCTGCTCGGCGGCGAGGACGTCACGCGGGCCGACCCCGAGCAGCTGCGCCGGCGCATCGGGTACGTCATCCAGAGCATCGGGCTCTTCCCGCACCAGACGGTGCGCACCAACGTGGGCACGGTGCCGCGGCTGCTCGGCTGGGACAAGGACCGCATCCGCACGCGGGTGGA
Source organism: Blastococcus goldschmidtiae (assembly GCF_031845325.1). Lineage (NCBI taxonomy): Bacteria > Bacillati > Actinomycetota > Actinomycetes > Geodermatophilales > Geodermatophilaceae > Blastococcus > Blastococcus goldschmidtiae. Next base: position 252,991 of record NZ_JAVREI010000003.1, read on the forward strand.
CGAGCTGCTGGCGACGGTCGGGCTGGACCCGGCGGCCCACGGGGACCGGTATCCCGCCCAGCTGTCCGGAGGTCAGCGGCAGCGGGCCGGCGTCGCCCGCGCGCTGGCCGCCGATCCGCCCGTGCTGCTCGTCGACGAGCCGTTCTCCGCCGTCGACCCGGTGGTGCGCGAGCGTCTCCAGTCGGAGTTCCTGCGGCTGCAGCAGGCCGTCCGCAAGACGATCGTGTTCGTCACCCACGACATCGAGGAGGCCGTCCGGATCGGCGACCGGATCGCCGTGATGAGCCAGGGTGGCCGGGTCGAGCAGTACGCCACCCCCGCCGAACTGCTCGGCCGTCCGGCCAACGACTTCGTGGCCGACTTCGTGGGCGCGGACCGGGGCCTCAAGCGGCTGGCCGTCACCGGCATCGACCCCGGGGACCTGGAGCGGCCGCCGGTCGTGCACGTCGCGGACGGTCTGGCCGACGCCCGCAGCGCGCTGGAGCACGCGGGGGCACGCTGGGCCGTCGTCCTCGACGACCAGGAGAACCTGCACGGCTGGCTGTCGGCCGACCACGCCGGTGGGCCCGGGACCGTCGGTTCGGTCGCCCGGCGCATGGAGGCGTGGGTGCCCGCCGACTCCTCGCTCAAGGCCGCGTTCGCCACGATGCTGCAGCACGAGGCCGGCTGGGTCGCGGTGCTGGATGGGGACCGCTTCCTCGGCGTGCTCACCCCCGAGTCGCTGCACGCCGCGCTGCGCCGCTCGGTCGAGGGAACCGTGCCCGAGACCGCGGGCGCCACCCTCGCCTGATCGTCCCGCCACCGCACGGTCAGGCGGAGACGCCCTCGGACGGCTCCTGCTCCTCCGGCGGGATGCGGCAGACCGACTCGAGCCAGAGCGCAGCAGCGACCAGGGCGAGGGAGCAGACCACCCCGATCACCGCGGTGACCGTGTCGCTGCGTGCGTCCTGCACCCGGCCGGCGAGCGGGCCCACGTGCGCCAGGACCCCGCCCCACACGCCCGCGAAGACCGCACCGACGTAGGCGCTGGCCTGGGCGAGCACGGCGACCCGTGCGACCAGCAGCGGCTCGACCAGGCGGGCGGCCCGCTCCCCCGCCCGCGGTGCGCGGCCCGCGCGCGCCGTGCGCTGGGCGGCCAGCCGGGCCCGCAGGGTGCGCGCTCCCAGCGCCTCGACCAGGGCGAGCACCGCCAGCGACACCGGCAGCCACCAGTCCAGGGCGGGCAGCTCGCCGTACCAGGCGCGGACCAGCAGCCAGGCGGCCACGGCCAGCCCTCCGGCGAGGACGACGAGGTCACGACGGCGCACCGGGGTCATCGGAGGCGGGTCACCCCTCGTGCCACGGGACGACGGCGGCGACCTCGGCGGGGTCGAGGGCCGCGACCAGGTCACCGACCCGCCCGCGCCCGGGCAGCTCGGCGTCGGCGTCCACGGCCAGCCACGGCACGAGCACGAACGCCCGCTCGTGCGCCCGCGGGTGCGGCAGCGTCAGCTCCGGGTCGTCGGCGACGACGGGCTCCCCGTGCTCGCCGGTGACGGTCACGACGTCGACGTCGAGGGTGCGCGCACCCCAGCGGACCTCCCGCGTGCGCCCGGCGGCCTGCTCCAGCTCGTGCGCGCGGGCCAGCCAGGCCCGGGCGTCCCGGTCGCCGCCCAGGACGGCGACCGCGTTCAGGTACGGCGGCTGTCGGACCGGCCCCCAGGGTGGGGTCTCGTAGAGGCCGGAGTGCGCCAGGGGGCCGTCCTCGGCCAGCGCGGCGAGGGCCGCGCGGAGGGTGCCGGCCCGATCGCCCAGGTTGGCGCCCAACGAGAGGACGACCCGGCTCACGCGCGCTCGCGCCGGATGCTCACGGCCACGTCGTCGAAGGGCACGCCCAGCTCGGCCTGCGGCTTGTGCACGGTGATCTCCACCGCCTCGACGAGCGGGTCGGCCAGGCAGACGTCGGCCAGCCGCTGGCAGAGGGTCTCCAGCAGGTCGACCGGCTCGCCGGCCAGCACGTGGTGCAGCTTCTGGGCGAGGTCGGCGTAGTTGACCGTGAGCGCGAGGTCGTCGCCGGCCGCGGCGGGCGCGGTGTCCAGCTCGAGGACGGCGTCGACCGTGAAGATCTGCCCGCGCTCGCGCTCGAACGCGTAGACGCCGTGGTGGGCGTGGGCGCGCACGCCGCGCAGCGCGATGCGGTCGGGACGACGGGCGGAGGGGCGATCAGCCACGACGGGCTCCTCGGGAGGCGCGGACGGCGTCCAGTGTGCGCAGCGCGTCCACCGACGCGCCGGCGTCGTGCACCCGCACGCCCCAGGCGCCGGCCTGGGCGGCCAACACGGTCGTCGCCAGCGTGGCGGCGTCGCGCTCGTCGGCCGGCCTCGGTGAACCGTCGGCGCCGGCGAGCAGCCGTCCCAGGAACGTCTTGCGGGAGGCGCCGACCAGCACCGGCAGGCCCAGTGAGGTCAGCCGGTCCAGCCCGGCCAGCAGCGCCCAGTTGTGCTCGGCGCGCTTGGCGAAGCCGAGACCCGGGTCCAGGACGAGCTGCTCGGGCGCGACGCCCGCGGCCACGACGTCCTCGACCCGGGCGGTGAGCTCGGCGGTGACCTCGGTGACCACGTCGCCGTACTGCGCGGCCGCGTACATCTCCCGGCTGTGCCCGCGCCAGTGCATGAGCACCCACGGAACGCGGGCCTCGGCGACGAGGTCGGCCATGTTCTTGTCCGCCAGGCCGCCGCTGACGTCGTTGACCAGCTCCGCACCGGCGGCCAGCGCCGCCTCGGCGACCTCGGCGCGGGTGGTGTCCACGCTGGTACGCACGCCCGCCGCCGCCAGCTCACGGATCACCGGCACCACCCGGCTGCACTCCTCGCCGGCGTCGACGCGGTCGGCGCCGGGGCGGGTGGACTCCCCGCCGACGTCGACGTAGTCGGCCCCGGCCGCATGCATGGCCAGGCCGTGCGCGACCGCCGTCGCCGGGTCGGAGAAGCAGCCGCCGTCGGAGAACGAGTCGGGCGTGACGTTGAGGACGCCCATCACCACGCACCGGCCGGGGCGGGGCAGCGGGATCATCGGGAACTCCCTCAGCGACCCAGCACGAGGCTCATCGCCTCGCTGCGGGTGGCGGGGTTGTCCCGGAAGATCCCGCGCACCGCGGAGGTGACCGTGGTGGTGCCGGGCTTGCGGATGCCCCGCATCGCCATGCACAGGTGCTCGGCCGCGATGACGACGATCACGCCCTGCGGCTTGAGGACGTCGTTCAGGGCGTCGGCGATCTGGCGGGTCAGCCGCTCCTGCACCTGGGGGCGGCGGGCGTAGACCTCGACCAGCCGGGCCACCTTCGACAGGCCGGTCACCCGGCCGTCGACGCCCGGGATGTAGCCGACGTGCGCGACCCCGTGGAAGGGCACCAGGTGGTGCTCGCAGGTCGAGTACATCGCGATGTCCTTGACCAGTACGAGCTCGTCGTGGTTCTCGTCGAACGTCGTCGCCAGGATCTCGTACGGGTCCTGCCAGAGCCCGGCGAAGGTCTCGGCGTAGGCACGGGCGACGCGCGCAGGGGTGTCCTGCAGCCCGGGCCGGTCGGGGTCCTCGCCCACCGCCACCAGCAGCTCCCGGACGGCCGCCTCCGCGCGGGCGGAGTCGATCCGGTCGAACGCGGGCGCGACCCGGTCGTCGGGCTCGACCGGGATCTCGCTCACGAGCTCACCGCTGGACCGGCGCGCCGACGTCCCCGACCGGCATCGGGTCGGCACCGGCCGATCCGTTCTGGCCGGCCCGCTCCGATGGCGTGAGGACGGGGGGCTGGTCCGACGGTGTGCGCTTGCCGAAGCCGTTGTACGGGGCCAGCGAGGGACGCTTGGTGACCGGCGCGCAGATCCGCGCCATGTCCTCCTTGGACAGCGTCTCCTTCTCCATGAGCTCGAGGACGAGCTGGTCGAGGACGTGCCGGTGCTCGACCAGGATCTCCCAGGCCTCGTCGTGGGCGGCCTCGATCAGGGCGCGGATCTCCGCGTCGATGTCGGCGGCCACGGCCTCGGAGTAGTCGGGCCGGGAGCCCATGTCGCGGCCGAGGAACGGCTCGGCGTCGGTGCTGCCGTACTTGACCGCGCCGAGCTTGGCGCTCATGCCGTACTGGGTGACCATCGCGCGGGCCATGGAGGTGGCCTTCTCGATGTCGTTCCCCGCACCGGTGGTCGGCTCGTGGAAGACCAGCTCCTCGGCAGCGCGCCCGCCGAGGGCGTAGGCCAGCGTGTCGATCATCTCCGAGCGGGTCTGGGTGTACTTGTCCTCGGTCGGCAGCACGAGGGTGTGCCCGAGCGAGCGGCCGCGCGGCAGGATCGTCACCTTGTGCACGGGGTCGAGGTTCGGCAGCGCGTGCGCCACGAGAGCGTGCCCGCCCTCGTGGTAGGCGGTCACCTTCTTCTCCTTCTCGCTCATCGCCCGCGTCTTGCGCTCGGGGCCGGCGATGACGCGGTCGATCGCCTCCTCGAGGGTCTCGTCGGTGATCAGCGAGCCGTTGTTGCGCGCGGTCAGCAGCGCACCCTCGTTGAGCACGTTGGCGAGGTCCGCGCCGGTGAAACCGGGGGTGCGTCGGGCGACGGTCTCCAGGTCGACGTCGGGCGCGAGCGGCTTGCCCTTGGCGTGCACCTCCAGGATCCGCTTGCGGCCCAGGAGGTCGGGACGGTCGACGGCGATCTGGCGGTCGAAGCGGCCCGGGCGCAGCAGCGCCGGGTCGAGGACGTCCGGCCGGTTAGTCGCGGCGATCAGGATGACCCCGCCCTTGACGTCGAAGCCGTCCATCTCGACGAGCATCTGGTTGAGCGTCTGCTCGCGCTCGTCGTGGCCGCCGCCCATGCCGGCGCCGCGCTGCCGGCCGACGGCGTCGATCTCGTCGACGAAGATGATCGCCGGGGCGTTCTCCTTGGCCTGGGTGAACAGGTCGCGGACACGGCTGGCGCCGACACCGACGAACATCTCCACGAAGTCCGAGCCGGAGATGGAGAAGAACGGCACGCCGGCCTCACCCGCGACGGCGCGGGCGAGCAGCGTCTTGCCGGTCCCGGGCGGGCCGAACAGCAGGACACCCTTGGGGATCTTCGCGCCCACGGCCTGGAACTTGACCGGGTTCTGCAGGAAGTCCTTGATCTCCTGCAGCTCCTCGATCGCCTCGTCGGCGCCGGCCACGTCGCCGAACGTCGTCTTCGGCATGTCCTTGGTCAACTGCTTGGCCTTGGACTTGCCGAAGGCCATGACGCCCCGGCCGCCACCCTGCATCGAGTTGAACAGCCAGAAGAGCAGCAGCAGGATCAGCAGGATCGGCAGGAAGCTGATCAGCAGACTGGCCAGCAGGCTGTCCTGGGTGACGTTGGTGTCGAACTCGGCGTCCTCACCCTCGCCGACACCGGAGGCGAGGTCGAAGATCTCGTCCTCGGCGCCGATCGGGTAGGAGGCGGTGATCTGCTCGCTGCCGTCGACGGCCTCGGCGAGGTCGAGGTCGACCGTCTGCTCGCGGTCGTTGATCGTGACGCTCTCGACGTTGTCCTCGCGCAACTGCTCGAGCGCCACGGAGGTCGAGACCTCCTGGTACTCGCTGCCGCCGCGGAACAGGGACGAGAGCGTGAGGGCCAGGAGGACGACGATGACGACCCAGAACCACACGGAGCGGTAGAACTTCTTACGTTCCATACACCGATGCCGGGCACCGGCTGAGCCGGTCTGCCCGTCGACCCTCCTGATCGTCCGGTGACACTGCCTGCGACCCGGGCAGCCCCGGCGCTCTGCGCAGCGTCGTCGGCCCCGACGGTACACCGGAGGACCTGTGCATTCCCTGGCCGCGAGCCAGAAGCACCCCTCCGTGGTGGGGCGGTCGCAGGTCCGGACGAGCGCGGCCCGGAGGGCCGACGAGGACTACTGGTAGACCTCGGGCTTGAGGGTCGCGATGTAGGGCAGGTCGCGGTACCGCTCGGCGTAGTCCAGGCCGTAGCCGACGACGAACTCGTTGGGGATGTCGAAGCCGATGTACTTCACCGGCACGTCGACCTTGACCGCGCCCGGCTTGCGCAGCAGCGCGCACACCTCGAGCGAGGCCGGCGCCCGGCCGCCGAGGTTCTTCAGCAGCCAGGACAGCGTCAGCCCGGAGTCGATGATGTCCTCGAGCACAAGCACGTGCGTGTCGGCGATGTCGCGGTTGAGGTCCATGAGGATGCGCACCACGCCGGAGGAGCTGGTGGCCGAGCCGTAGGAGGAGACGGCCATGAACTCCATCTGCGTCGGCAGCTGCAGCGCCCGCGCGAAGTCGCTCATGAACAGCACCGCGCCCTTGAGGACTCCGACGAGGAGCACTTCCTTGCCCGCGTAGTCGTCGGCGATCTGCGCGGCGAGCTCGCCGATCTTGGCCTGGATCTGCTCCTCGCTCAGGAGCACGTGGTCGATGTCGGGTCCGTAGCCGTGGTCGGGGCCGAGCGCCCCGGTACTGGTCGCAGACTCGCTCACGCGTCGGGCTCCTCGCGGTCGTGGGGTGCTGGTGGCGGACCGCCGCCGTTGCGCACGGGTACCAGGTTCAGGGTGCCAGACACCCGGACGACGCCCGCGCCGCCCGGCAGGTCGACCCGGCCCTGCCCCCGCCAGCGCACCAGCAGCGCATCGACGGCGTCCAGGTGCACCGCCTGCAGGTCCGGCACCCCCCCAGCGCGCAGCCACCCCCGGAGCACCCGCGTGCGCAGCGCCGCGGGCAGCTCGGCGACGGGTGCGGCCGGCAGGCCGTCGTCGCAGCTCAGCGCGGCGAGCCGGCCGGCGGCCAGGTCGTCGAGCGCGTCGACGTCGGCCCGCAGCAGCGCGGCGGTGCGGGCCAGAGCGGGCGCGACCCCACCGCCGAGGACCTGCTCCAGCAGCGGCAGCACCTCGGTCCGCAGGCGCACGCGGGTGTAGGCGGGATCGTCGTTCCACGGGTCGTCCCAGACGGCCAGGTCCTGGGCTGCGCAGGCGGCCCGCGTCGTCGTCCGCCGGACGCCGAGCAGCGGCCGCCACCAGGTGGTGCCGCCGGTGCGGCGGTGCTCGACCATGCCGGCCACCGAGCGGGGGCCCGAGCCGCGGCCGAGGCCGAGCAGCACCGTCTCGGCCTGGTCGTCCAGCGTGTGCCCCAGCGCCACCCGCGCGTCCTGCTCGGCCGCGGCGCGGGCGAGCGCGGCGTACCGGGCGGTGCGCGCCGCGCCCTCCGGTCCGCCGCCCGCCCCCACGTCCACCGCGACGACGAGCACAGGTGCGAGACCGAGGTCTCGCAGCACCGCGGCGGTCTGCCGCGCACGCTCCGCCGAGCCGGTCTGCAGCCCGTGGTCGACCGTGACGGCGCCGGCCGGCACCCCGGCACGGGGCGCCTCGAACGCGACGGCGGCGGCGAGCGCCAGGGAGTCGGCTCCCCCACTGCAGGCGACGAGCACCGGCCGGTCCTCCGCGGTCAGGCCCGGACGGACGGCGCTGCGCAGCTGGGCGACCGCCGGATCGGGGCCGGCCACGCTCAGGCGGGGATGGCCGGGCGCCCCAGCACCCGCTCGACCCAGCGCTCCGGAGCGGTGAGCTCCTCGATGAGCGGCAGGTTCTCCGGCCGGGCCCACACCTGGTTGAAGCCGTCCATCCCGGCCCGGTCGATCACCCCGCCCACGAACACCCGGCCGTCGGCGTACTGCTTCATCTTCTGCTCCAGCCCGAGCAGCCGGCGCAGCACGCGGTCGATCGGCCCCCGGCCCTTGCGGCGCTGGGCGAACCGCTTGCGCAGCGTGCGCACCGTCGGCACGACGTCCGGCCCGACGCCGTCCATCACGTACTCGGCGTGCCCCTCGACCAGGCTCATGACGGCGGTGATCCGGTCGAGCACCGCGCGCTGGCGAGGGTCCTTGATCAGCGCCATGAGGCCCTCGGACTCGCCGTCGTCCCCGCGCACCGCGTCGGTGAGGCCGCGCAGCACGTCCTGCAGGCGCTCGCGCAGGACGTCGGTGGTGAGGTCGGTGGCCTCGACGAACTCCTCGATCTGGCTCTCGAGGTAGGGGCGCAGCCACGGCACGGCGGTGAACTGCAGCTGGTGGGTGACCTCGTGCAGGCACACCCAGAGCCGGAAGTCCGACGGGTCGACGCCCAGCTTCTGCTCGGTCGCCACGATGTTGGGAGCGACGAGGAGCAGCCGCCCACCGGTGCCGAACACCTCGTACTGGCCGAGGACGCGGGAGCTGAGGAACGCCAGGACGCCACCGGCCTGGACGCCGGTCACCCGCGAGCCGATGGCCGTGGCCAGGGCACCGGGCCGGCTGCCGGTCCGCTCGGCCAGCGCGTCGACCAGCGGATCGAGCAGCGCGGCCATCCCGCGGGCGTTGGCGTCGACCCAGCCGGGACGGTCGACGACGGCGACCTCGGGCAGCGCACCTCCGGGCACGGCGGTCATCCCGGTCAGGCGCTCGACGTGCGCGACGGCGACGGCCGCGGCCTCGTGCAGCTCGCGGACGACGGCCGCGGCGTCCTGACGGGTGGTCCGCGGACCCGGGCCGGCGAGTCGGCGGGCGGTGCGGCCGGCGAGGTCCCAGTCGACCATCGAGGAGGCGCTACTCATCGATTCACCGTAGGCCCTCCTGCAGGGGCCCGCCGCGAGCGTGCGAGCGGTGGGGGGCAGAAAAAGGACTCCGCCCTCCCCGACCTTCGCAAGCTCAGGCCGGGACCCGGGGCGGGCCTAGCTGCAGCCGCAGGCGGCCAGCGCCGCGGCGACGTCGTCGAGGGCCGCCTCGGCACGGGCCTCGCTGTCCGACCCCTCGGCGAGGACGGCGAAGGCCAGGAGCCGGCCCTCCGCGGTCACGGCGGTGCCGGCGAGGGCGTGCACCCCCAGCAGCGTGCCGGTCTTCGCCCGGACGACGCCCGGGGCGGTGTCGGCGACCCCCCGGTCGAACAGCGTGCCGTCGTAGCCCGCCACCGGCAGGCCGGACAGCATCGCGGAGGCGTCCTCCAGCGAGCCGTCAGCAGCACCGGCGACGAGCTCGGTGAGGACGCCGGCCGGCACCTGGTCCAGCCGGGAGAGCCCACTGCCGTCGGCGAGGCTGACGCCGGTGGTGTCGACGCCGGCGTCGGCGAGCGCGCCCACGACCGCGTCCGCCCCGCCCTCGAAGGAGGCGGGCAGGTTGCGGGCCAGCGCCACGTGACGGGCCAGCGCCTCGGCGAGCACGTTGTCCGACATCGACAGCGCCTGCTCCACCAGCCGGGCGATCGGCGCGGACTCGACCGAGGCGAGCTGCTTCGCGCCGGCGGGCGCCTCGCCGAGGACCACGGTGGCGTTGGGCGCCCCGAGGGCGTCGGCGAGGGCGACCCCGGCGTCGATCCCGGGCTGGCCGCTGCGGGCCTGCGAGCCGGGGCTCACGCGAGCTCCGTCCACGGCCGTCGCCGTGACCGGCGCGGCGTAGCTCGACGGCGCGTCGGCCGGTCCCCAGCCCTGGGCGGTCAGCGGGCCGGTGAACAGCGAGCTGTCGACGACGACCCGGGTGACCGAGGTGCCCGACGGAAGGGCCGCGACGACCTGTGCGGCGAGGTCGGCGACGGTGGCGGCACCGGGATAGCTCTGCGACGGCGAGGTGCGCGACAGCGTGGGGTCGCCGCCGCCGACGAGGACGACCTCGCCGGGTGCGGAGCCGGCCACGACCTTCGTGGTGAGGGTCTGCGCGGGATCCAGTGCGGTGAGCGCGGCCGCCGCGGTGAGGAGCTTCGCGGTGGACGCCGGCACGGCCGGGGCGTCCGCGTCGAGATCGAGCAGGACCTCACCGCTCTGCACGTCGACGACCTCGGCGGAGACGCCGCTCCCGAGGGCCGGGTCCGCCAGCAGCGGGCCGAGCGTCGCGGCCAGGACCGCCGGGTCGGGGGCGGGGGCTGCGGAGTCGAGCGAGGCGAGCACGGGTGCGGCCTCGCCGAGCTCCGGGAGGACCGCGTCGGGGACGGTCACCGTCCCGGCGCCGGCCGTCTCGTCCCCGGTGCCGTCCAGCACACCGGCGAGGGCGATGCCACCGCCGACGAGCACCAGGACCAGCGCGATGACGCCCAGTGCGATGCGCCGACGGAACCGTCCGGTCTTGGCTGTGACGATCGTCGAACCGCTCGACGCGATGCTGCCCACCCCCCAGAAAGTGACCTCCGCGGATCGCGCGGAGACACCATGGGCCAGACTAGGCGGGTGCAGTTCGACGTGACGGTAGAAATCCCGAAGGGCCAGCGGAACAAGTACGAGCTGGACCATGCCACCGGACGCATCCGCTTGGACCGGATGCTCTTCACCTCCACCCGATATCCGGCCGACTACGGCTACATCGAGAACACCCTGGGGCAGGACGGCGACCCGCTCGACGCCCTGGTGCTGCTCGAGGAGCCGACGTTCCCCGGGTGCCTGATCACGGTCCGGGCCATCGGCATGTTCCGCATGACCGACGAGGCGGGTGGGGACGACAAGGTCCTCACCGTCCCGGCGACGGACCCGCGCCAGTCGCACCTCAGGGACCTCACCGACGTGTCGGAGTTCGATCGCCTGGAGATCCAGCACTTCTTCGAGACCTACAAGGACCTCGAGCCGGGCAAGTCGGTCGAGGGCGCCAACTGGGTCGGCCGCGAAGAGGCCGAGGCGGAGATCATGGCCTCGCTCGAGCGCGCCAAGAACGAGGCCCCGCACCACTGACCCCTGTCCCCGGCCCTCCGGGTCCCCGAGCGCACCGACGGCGGCTCACCTCTTCCGAGGTGGGCCGCCGTCAGCGTTCCCGACCCGTCGACGTCGTCGGCGTCTGATGCCGAGCGGGCCCGGGAACGACGCAACGGGCCCGTCCCGGAGGACGGACCCGCTGCGGTGAGGAGAGCCGCCTGTCGGAATCGAACCGACGACCTTCTCATTACGAGTGAGATGCTCTACCGACTGAGCTAAGGCGGCGGACGTGCCCGCACAGACTACGGCACCCCCGCAGGCGCCCGGCGCAGGGGCGGGACGCTACGCGGGCAGTCGCAGCGCCACGGTCAGCGCCTCCAGCGCGATCTGCGGCTTGACGTTCTGCTCCAGCGCCGTCCGGCACTCGAGGATCGCGTCGATCCGCCGGAGCGCCCCCTCGGCGCCCATCAACCGGGCCAGTCGGTCGGCGTCGGCGCGGCGGTCGGGGTGGTTGAGCGGCAGCTCCCCGGCGGGCGCCGACGCCAGCACCAGCGCGTCGCGGTAGAGGCCGGCCAGGTCGACCAGGGCGCGGTCCAGGGAGTCCCGGCCGATGCGGGTGGCCCGCGACTTCTGCCGGCGCTCCAGCTCCTTGAGCTGACCGGCGCTCCCCCGGCTCGCCGCCACCACGCCGGGCCCGCGGGCGCCCACACCCAGGCTGTTCTTCAGGGCGTCGGTCTCGGCTCCGTCGAGGACCTCGGTCGCGGCCTCGGTCTCCTCCTTCGCCGCGCCGACGAGGTCGTCGGCGGCGTCCAGGCAGGCCCCCAGCGACACCAGCCGCAGCGGGACGTCGAGCACCGCCTTGCGGGCCAGCCGCGCCTCCTCGTCCCGCGCCAGCCGGCGGGCGCGGCCCACGTGGCCACCGGACGCCGCGGCCGACCAGGAGGCCAGCGCCGGGTCGACGCCGTCGCGTTCCAGCACCTCGGCGATCGCGGGGACCGTCGGCGTCCGCAGCGCGACGACGCGGCAGCGGGAGCGGATGGTCACCGGGACGTCGTCGGGGTGCAGGCTGGGTGCGCACAGCATGACGACGGTCCGGGGCGGAGGCTCCTCGATCATCTTGAGGACGGCGTTGGACGCGGACTCGCTCATCCGGTCCGCGTCCTCGACGATGATCATCTGCCAGCGACCCTGGGACGGGGACCGGCCGGCCACGCGGACCAGCTCGCGTGCCTCGACGACGCCGATCGACAGCCCGTCGGGGACGATCACGTGGACGTCGGCGTGGGTGCCCGAGAGCACCGTCCGGCAGGCGTGACAGGTGCCGTCACCGCCCGCGGGGCACTGCAGCGCCGCCGCGAACGCCCGCGCGGCGACCGAGCGACCGGACCCCGGGGGCCCGGTGAACAGCCAGGCGTGCGTCATCGCGGCCGGGTCGTCGACCGCGGCCCGCAGCTCGTGCACCACCGCGGGCTGGCCGATGACCCGCGCCCACACCCCCTCGTCCGCCGCGACGCTCATGGGTGCAGCTGGGGGGTCGCGCCGGTCTGGGCGTGCGGATGGCGCTGCACCGGCGTCGTGGCCCCGTCGGGCACCCCTGCGTGCTGCGGGAGCGTCTGCAGGGGCAGGCCCGACAGCAGGTCGGTGATCCGCACCCGGATCGCTGCGGCCAGCTCGTCCGCCGGCCGGGTGGCGTCCAGCACGAGGTAGCGGTCGGGGTCGCTCTCGGCGAGCACCCGGAAGGTCTGCCGCACGCGCTGGTGGAACTCCAGGGACTCCGACTCCATCCGGTCGGCCACCGACCGCCCACGCGCCCGGGCCAGGCCCGTCTCCGGTGGCAGGTCCAGCAGCACGGTGAGATCGGGTTCCAGCCCACCGGTGGCCCACCGGGAGAGCATCCGGACGTCGTCCAGCGGGATCGTCCGGCCCGCGCCCTGGTAGGCCAGCGAGCTGTCCACGAAGCGGTCGGTGATGACCACCTCGCCGGCCTCGAGGGCCGGTCGCAGGACGTCGTGCACGTGCTGGGCGCGGTCGGCGGCGTACAACAGCGCCTCGGACCGCGCGGAGATGGCCGCGTGCGACCGGTCCAGCAGGATCCCGCGGATGCCCGCACCCGACGCGGTCGCGCCCGGCTCGAACGTCGTCCGTGCCACCAGCCCCTCGTTGGTCAGCCACTCCTGCAGCCGCTTCACCTGGGTGGACTTGCCGGCGCCCTCACCGCCTTCGAAGGCGATCAGCACGCCGCCGCCGGCCAGCCGCCGTCGCGCGGTGGTGTCCCGGCGCAGCGCGGTGACGACGTCGGCCAGCAGCGGCACGGGCCGGCCGTCGTCCATCTGCCGGTAGGCCAGCACGCCCACACCGACCGCCAGCAGCCCGGCCACGAGCAGCATGATCCGCTCGCCGGTGACCGGGAGGGTGACCGCGCCGAGGTCGACCGAATGCCGTCCGATCAGGCCCACCCCGAACGGCACGACCGCCAGCGACAGGATCAGCGCCGCCCGGACCAGCGACTGCACGATCGCGAAGGTGCGGCCGCGCATCTCGTCCTGGACCTCGGTGCCCAGCAGTGTGAAGCCGGCCAGGTAGGCGATGCCGGCGAAGAAGCCCATGAGCACGACGAGGACCAGCGCGAACCAGAGCGTCGATGTCCACGCCATGAGCACGACCATGACGCCGGCGGCGACGATGGCCAGACCGAAGATCCGCTCGCGGGCCAGGTCGTGCGCCACGCTGGGCCCCAGCGCGATGCCCAGCCCCAGTCCGATGAACACGGCGCCGAACAGCAGGCCGTAGGCGGCCTCGCCGCCGCCGAGTGCGTTCGCGTACGCCTGCCCGGTCGCGATGATCACGCCGGCCGCGACGAAGGCGCCGGTGATGCCCACGACCAGGCCCCGGACCAGGCGGGTGTGCCCGGCGAAGGAGAAGCCGTGCCTCAGCGAGCCCAGGAAGCTCTCCTGCTCGGTGGTGGCGCCCGCCGCCCGCCGGCCGCTGATCGAGGGCAGGTTCCAGATGACGAACGCGGCGACGAGGAAGGTCAGCGCGTTCAGGTAGAGCGCGACGTCGACCTGGTCGACGGCCGGGAAGAGCGACTGCAGGCGCCCGCCGGTGGAGTTGAGCAGTGCGAACACGATCGCGGCCAGCACCGGGGTCAGCCCGTACGTGGTGACCAGGGAGAGCTGGTTGGCCGGCTCCAGCTGGTCCTTGCGCAGCATGTTGGGGACGGCGGCGTCCTTGGCGGGGATCCAGAACAGGCTGAACGCCTCGATGAGGAACTGGGCGATGAACAGCCACATGAGGGTGTCCACGATCGGGATGGAGGCGAACAGCCCGAAGCGGATGACGTCGGTGACCACCATCGTCTTGCGGCGGTCGAACCGGTCGGCGAAGGCGCCGGCCAGCGGCCCCAGCACGATCGCCGGCAGGAGGCGGAACAGCAGCACGCCCCCGAGCGCGAAGTTGGCCGCCGCGAAGCCGTCCACGAGTGACGTGGCGGTCGCCGTGATGGCCAGCAGCCCGAGCCAGTCCCCGAAGCTGGACAGCGACATCGACAGCCACAGCTTGCGGAAGTCGCGCACCCGCAGCACGGCCCGGATCCTGGCGACCAGACCCACCGACGGCACCCCGCCCGCCGGCGGACCGTCCGCGTCGCGCTCCGTCCCGGCGGCGGTCGGCGAGGGACCCGGCCGGTCGGCGTCGACCTCGCCGAGCGGCACCGCCGCGTCCGCGGGCACCGGCGTGTTCGCCGGCGGCAGCCCGTCGGGCGGAGGTGTGGTCCGCTCGTCGGGTGCCGCCGGCTCCTCGCGCGGGGACACCGGAGGCGTCGGGTCGGACTGGATCTGGGCTCCCCTGGTCGTGGGAACGGGGGCGGAGGCCGGCCCCAGCGGGGTCACGGTACCGGCCGCCGCCGACGAATCGGACCGGTTTCCGCCCGGCACGGTCCGGAGGGCGAAACCGTGCGGTCGCGTTCACCTGCCGGAGGGCTAGCGTTCCCCGGTGATGAGCGCGGACGAGCAGGACGCACCGCCGGACGGCGCCTGGGACCCCGGCACCTACCTGCGGTTCGCCGGCGAGCGCGCCCGCCCGTTCATGGAGCTGATGCAGCGCGTCGGGGCACGGGCGCCCGCCGTCGTCGTCGACCTCGGCTGCGGCGAGGGCTCGCTCACCGCCTCGCTCGCGCAGCGCTGGCCGGGCGCGCGCATCACCGGCGTCGACTCGTCGGCCACCATGCTGGCCGCCGCCGCTGCCCACGCCGTCCCCGGCCGGGTGGAGTTCGTCGAGGACGACGTGCGGGGCTGGCAGCCGCCCGGGCCGGTCGACGTCCTGGTGACCAACGCCCTGCTCCAGTGGGTGCCCGGTCACGATCGCCTGCTCGCCGGCTGGGCCACCGCACTGGCGCCGGGCGGATGGCTGGCGGTGCAGGTCCCGGGGAACTTCGGCTCGCCGACGCACACGCTGCTCGGGGAGCTGTGCCGCTCGCCGAGGTGGGCTGCGCTCGTCGGCGACGTCCCCCGCGGGACCGACGCCGTCCTGGAGCCCGAGGGGTACTACGACGTCCTCACCGCCGCCGGGCTGACCGCGGACGTCTGGGAGACCACGTACCTCCACGTGCTCGCCGGCCCCGACCCCGTGCTCGGCTGGGTGCGGGCCACCCAGCTGCGCCCGGCGCTCGCCCGGCTCGGCGAGGACGACGCGGCCGAGTTCACCGCCTCCTACGCCGCAGCGCTGCGGGAGGCCTATCCGAGGCGACCGGACGGCACCACCCTGCTGCCCTTCCGGCGCCTGTTCGCGGTCGGTTCCCGGACCCCCTGACCGGGGGTCCGGGACCGCTCAGCTGGTCGCGACCGGGTCGGCCGTCTTCTTCGCGGCCGTCTTCTTGGCCGTCGCCTTCTTCGCCGGCGCCTTCTTGGCCGTCGTCTTCTTGGCGGCCTTCTTCTTCTTGGCCGGCCCGGCGGCGCGGCGGTCGGCGAGCAGCTCCGCGGCGCGCTCGATGGTGATCGTCTCGACGTCGTCGCCCTTGCGCAGGCTGGCGTTCGTCTCGCCGTCGGTCACGTAGGGCCCGAACCGGCCCTCGCGCACCGTGACCACGCCCTCGGTGACCGGGTCGGGGCCCAGCTCCTTGAGCGGCGCCTTGGCCGCCGCGCGTCCCCGCTGCTTGGGCTGGGCGAAGATCGCCAGCGCCTCCTCGAGGGTGATGGTGAAGAGCTTCTCCTCGCCCTCCAGCGACCGGGAGTCGGTGCCCTTCTTGATGTAGGGCCCGTAGCGGCCGTTGAGTGCCTGGATCTCCTCGCCCTCGGGCGTCGACCCCACGGTGCGGGGCAGCGTGAGCAGCTTGAGCGCGTCGTCGATGGTCACCGTCTCCGGCGACATGGACGCGAACAGGCTCGCCGTGCGGGGGGCCTCCTTGCTGCCCTCGGGGACGACGGTGGTGACGTAGGGGCCGTAGCGGCCGGCCTTGACGACCACCGGGAGCCCTGACTCCGGGTCCGTGCCCAGCTCCCGGTCGCCCGACGGCGCCTCCAGCAGCTCGCGCACCTTCTCCTCGGTGAGCTCGTCGGGCGCGAGGTCCTCGGGGATGCTGACCCGCGCGCCGTCCTCGCCGGCCTGCAGGTAGGGGCCGTAGCGACCGACCCGGGCCACGACCGGCTCGCCCTCGGGGCTGGTCGCCCGCAGCGGGATCGAGTTCACCCCACGGGCGTCGATCTCCTCGAGCCGCTGGCCGATGACGTGCTTGAGGCCACCGGACTGCGCGATGGCGCCGGCGTGCCGGCCCTCGCCACCGAAGTAGAACTCGGTGAGCCAGTCGACCCGCTGCAGGGTGCCGCCGGCGATCTCGTCGAGCTCCTCCTCCAGCGACGCGGTGAACTGGTAGTCGACCAGCTGCGCGAAGTGCTGCTCGAGCAGGTTGACCACGGCGAACGCGACGAAGGAGGGCACGAGCGCGTTGCCCTTCTTCCACACGTAGCCGCGGTCCTGGATCGTCTGCATGATCGAGGCGAACGTCGACGGACGCCCGATGCCCAGCTCCTCGAGCCGGGCCACCAGGCTCGGCTCGGTGTAGCGCGACGGCGGGCTGGTGGTGTGCCCCTTGGCGTCGAGCTCCCGGGCGTCGAGCTGCTGCCCGCGCTCCAGGCGGGGCAGCCGGCGCTCGGCGTCGTCGCTGCCGTGGTCGTCGTCGCCGGTGTTCGCCGCACCCTCGTCGCGGGACTCGACGTAGGCCCGCAGGAAGCCGGGGAAGGTGATCGTGCGGCCGCTGGCGGTGAACTCGACCGCCTCGTCGGTGGCGCTGCGGCCGGCGAGCCGGATGCTCACCGTCTGACCGACGGCGTCGGCCATCTGCGAGGCGACCGTGCGCTGCCAGATCAGCTCGTAGAGCCGGAACTCGTCGCGCGCCAGCTCGGCGGCCAGCTGCCCCGGGGTGCGGAAACTGTCACCGGCGGGGCGGATCGCCTCGTGCGCCTCCTGCGCGCCCTTGGACTTCTTGCTGTAGCGCCGGGCCTCGGCCGGGACGTAGGCGTCGCCGTAGAGCTCGCGGGCCTGCTGCCGGGCGGCGTTGATGGCCTCCTCGGACAGGTTCGTCGAGTCGGTGCGCATGTAGGTGATGTGGCCGTTCTCGTACAGCCGCTGGGCCACGCGCATGCTCTGCGCGGAGGACCAGCCGAGCTTGCGCCCGGCCTCCATCTGCAGCGTGGAGGTGGTGAACGGCGCGTACGGACGCCGGCGGTAGGGCTTCTCGTCGACCCTGCTGACGGCGACCTGCCGGCCCTCCAGGCGTGCAGCCAGGCCGCGGGCCCCCGCCTCGTCGAGGTGCACGACCTCGCCGGTCGTCCGGCCGGTGGCGGCGTCGAAGTCCTTGCCGGTGGCGATCCGGCTGTCGTCGACGCTGACCAGCTTCGCCCGCACCGTGGTGGGCTCGCCCTCGTCGGCGCCGTCGGCCTTGCCGGGGACGGCGAAGGTGCCCTCCAGCGACCAGTAGTCGGCCGCGTGGAAGGCCATCCGCTCGCGCTCGCGCTCCACCACGATGCGGGTGGCCACGGACTGCACGCGGCCGGCCGACAGCTTGGGCAGCACCTTCTTCCACAGCACCGGGCTGACCTCGTAGCCGTAGAGGCGGTCGAGGATGCGGCGGGTCTCCTGGGCGTCGACCAGGGCGGTGTCGAGCTCGCGCGGGTTGGCGACGGCGCGGGCGATCGCCTCGGGGGTGATCTCGTGGAAGACCATCCGGCGGACCGGGACCGTCGGCTTGAGCGTGTCGATCAGGTGCCAGGCGATCGCCTCGCCCTCGCGGTCCTCGTCTGTCGCCAGGTAGATCTCGCTGGCGTTCTTCACCAGCTGCTTGAGCCGGTTGACCTGCTGCTTGCGGTCGGGGCTGACCACGTAGAGCGGTTCGAAGGAATTGTCGACGTCGACACCGAGCCGGGCCCAGGCGGCACCCTTGTGCTCGGCCGGGACGTCGGCGGCGTTGCGCGGCAGGTCGCGGATGTGCCCGACGCTGGCCTCGACGACGTAGCCGCTGCCCAGGTAGCCGGCGATCTTGGTCGCCTTGGTGGGCGACTCCACGATGACCAGCGGCTTGCCGCCGGCCGCGGCCGAGCTCCGCCGCGGGGGCTTGGTCCCCCCGGCGGTCGGCTCGGTGCTCTCGCTCGCGGGCTGCGTGGTCTTCGTGGGCACGGTGCTCCTGTCGGTGGCGCTGGTGGTGCTGGGTGCGGCCTGTCCGGACTGTGCTGCGCTCCGCACCGGGGACCGGCGCCGGGCGGCGCAGCCGCGAAAAGACCCCCTCGGCGGGCCACGGTAAGCCACCCGGTCGCGCTGGAGCCGGGGACGACCTTCGTGGGCGTGCCGTTCCCCTTGCCGAACGTGCATGGTGCGCCGCTGTTCCCGGGCGGAGAAGGGGCCTCCCGCGATGGGGTCAGTCCGGCGGCCGTCCCACGACCACCTCCCCCATCGCGGCCAGCGTGGGCCGGTCGCGGTCGAAGTACTGCGAATGGCCCGTGCCCGGATCGGCGGGCAGGCCGGTGGAGCCGAACGCCCGCGACCACGTCTCGGCCCCGAACCAGCCGACCCACGAGACGGGGTCCGCGGGCGATGCCGCGTCGTACACCTCAGGCGCCTCCAGGCCCGCGGCGTCGTCCTCCATGCCGGGACTGCCCAGCAGGACGACGGCGTCCGCCGCCAGCCGGCCCTGCCGGTCGGCCGCCTCGTCCAGGACCACCGTCCCGTAGCTGTGCCCGACGACCGTCGTCCGCGGCCGCGGCACGCCCGCCATGGTGCGTGCCGCGGCCAGCCCGTCCAGCGCCGCGTCCAGGGCAGCGCCTCCCCTGGTGGCGGCTCGGCGGTTGGTCACCGAGTAGACGGTGTGCGGCGCCCGGTAACCGAGCCACGCCACCGCGGCCACGGCCGGTCCGGGGTCGGCTCGGGAGGCCGAGGCGGCGAGGTCGCGCGCGTCCCCGGCGACGGCGTGCAGGTCGTCGCCCGGGGAGACGTTCATGCCGGGGACGACGAGCGCCACCGCGGCCGCGGTGTCGAGGTCGCCGAACGCGACCGCCACGCGCTCACCGGCGAGGTCCAGGAGGTGCAGCTGGGCTGCCCGGCCCGCGGCCTCCTCGGCGGCCAGCAGCGCCGCCACGACCCGGGCCGTCGCCCGCTGCCCGTCGTCGGCGCGCGGGTCCTCGATGGCCTGCCGGAGCGCGTGCCGGTTCGCGCGGTCCCTCGCCCACGCCGGTACGCCGTCCAGCGAACCGACGGTCGCCGGGGCGGTGTCCACCAGCGCGAGCTGCGCGGCGGAGGAGAGGGACGCCCACCAGCGGGCCGCCTCCCGCGGGTCGAGACCCGCCGGAGGTTCGAGCGGGAGGGCGCCGCTGTCCAGCTCGTCGAGCCGGCCGGCGGGTCCGGCGTGCGCGCCGGCGGAGGCGAGCGCGGCCTCGGCCCGCACGGCCGCGGCCTCGGCAGCGGCCGCCGCCGCCAGCGCCTCCTTCGCCATCGCGACCGCGGGGGCCACCGACTCCGGGCCGAGCACCAGCCGGTCGACCGCCGCGGCCAGTGTGCCGTCGTGGGCGAGTGCGGCGTCCAGGGGCACCGGCAGGTCAGGGGCCAGCGCCAGCGCCGTGGCCGCGCGCCCGGACGCGACGTTCACCTGACGCACCAGGTGGGCGCACTCCGCACGGGAGGTGGCGAACCCGAGGTCCGCGGCGGCCGCGGCGCTGGACAGACGCAGGAGCAGCCGGCCGGCCTGGGCCGCGGCGGGGCCCACCCAGCACCCCTCGTCCTCCAGGGCCCGGACGACGGCGTCCAGGCGGGTCCGCCAGGCCGGGAAGCCGTCGTCCAGCGCCGTCAGGGCGTGCAGCCCCGCTCGCAGCGCGGGCACGTCCCAGGCGGCCAGCGCCTGCAACCGGAGCACGTCGTCCTGGGGCGCGACGGGGGTCGTCACGGCGTCACCACCGCGGACCCGCTCAGCACGCCGCGTCCGCGTCCGGGAGCACCGGCCCGCCGAGCCGCCCGGCGAGCTCCTCGTCGGCGGCGCGGTAGGCGAGCACCGCGGCACGCAGGGTGCCGGCCGCGGCCTCCGTCCCCTCCGCGAGAGCACCGGCCACCGCCGCCCAGGCGGTGGCGACGGCCCCGGCGGCCGCACCCTCCCGGCCGCCCAGGACGGAGTCGACGGCGCCGGCGGCGGACCGGCAGCGGTTCCCGTCCGCGGCCAGCTCGGCGGCCAGCCCGGCCAGTTCGTCGGCGAGTGCGGTCAGCGCATCCGGCTGCACGGAGATCCTCGGCGCCATGGGCTGCCTCCCGGGTCGGTCGTCACCTGTCCGGTGCGGACGTGAGGCGGCGACGCTAGGCAGGCGCGACGACGGCGTGCTGCCGGACGTCCACAACGGAGGACGGCGTCCACAACGCGCACCGCGACCCTCCCGCCGAGGCGTTCTCGGCGGGAGGGTCGCGGTGTGGGTGGGTCAGGGAGCGGTGGTGGTCAGCGATCCCGCGTCGGGCTTGCTGCTGACCTCCCCGACCACGACCGAGCGCCGCTTGGACACCACGACGGCGCCGACGATGACCAGGGTCGCCGCCAGCGCGATGGCCACCCGCACCACGTCGTTGGCGTCCTCGCCCACGGAGAGGCTGACGACGGCCGGCGCGATGATCAGCGCGACGAGGTTCATCACCTTGATCAGCGGGTTGATGGCCGGCCCGGCGGTGTCCTTGAAGGGGTCCCCGACCGTGTCACCGATGACGGTGGCGGCGTGCGCCTCGCTGCCCTTGCCCCCGTAGGCGCCGTCCTCGACCATCTTCTTCGCGTTGTCCCAGGCGCCGCCCGAGTTGGACAGGAAGACCGCCATCAGGGTGCCGGCCGCGATGGCGCCGACCAGGTACGCCGCGAGCGGACCGAAGCCGAGCCCGAAGCCGACCGCCACGGGAGCGAGGACGGCGAGGAGGCCGGGGGTGGCCAGCTCGCGCAGCGAGTCCTTGGTGCAGATGTCGACGACCGCGCCGTAGTCCGGCTTCTCGGTGTAGTCCATGATCCCGGGCTTCGTCCGGAACTGCTCCCGGACCTCGAACACCACGCGACCCGCAGCCCGCGAGACGGCGCTGACCGCCAGGCCGGAGAAGAAGAACACGACGGCGGCGCCGATGATGGCCCCCACGACGTTGTTCGGGTTCACCAGGCTGAAGGCCTCCTGCAGCGTCTCCCCCGCGGCGTCACCGGCGTCCTCGAGGGCCACCTCCAGCTGGGCGTTGTAGGAGCCGAAGAGCGCCGTCGCCGCCAGGACAGCGGTCGCGATCGCGATGCCCTTGGTGATGGCCTTGGTCGTGTTGCCGACGGCGTCGAGGTCGGTGAGGACGCGCGCGCCCTCCTCGTCGATGTCGCCCGACATCTCCGCGATGCCCTGCGCGTTGTCGCTCACCGGACCGAAGGTGTCCATGGCGACGATGACGCCCGCGGTCGTGAGCAGGCCGCAGCCGGCGAGGGCGACGGCGTAGAGCGCCGCACCGCCGCCGATGAGGAACGCCCCGTAGACGGCGCCGCCGATGAGCAGCGCGGCGTACACGGCGGACTCCAGGCCCAGCGAGATGCCGGAGAGGATGACGGTCGCCGGGCCGGTGAGCGAGCTGCGCCCGATGTCCTTGACCGGCTTGCGGCTGGTCTCGGTGAAGTAGCCGGTGAGCTGCTGGATCGCCGCGGCGAGCACCACGCCGATGAGCACGGAGACGAAGCCGAGGACCTGGGGGCTGACCTCCATGTCGACGCCGTCGGAGATGCTGGGCAGGTAGGTGAAGGACGCCGCCGCGACGAGCACGAGGGAGACCGCGGCGGAGGTGAAGAAGCCGCGGTTGATCGGCGCCATGCCGCTCGCGTCGGTCGTCGCGGGCCGGGTGGCGAGCACCCCGACCATCGAGGCGATGATGCCGATCGCGGCGATCATCAGCGGGAACACCATGCCGACCGAGCCGAAGAAGACCTGGCCCAGGATCAGCGCGGCCACCAGCGTCACGGCGTAGGACTCGAAGAGGTCCGCGGCCATGCCCGCGCAGTCGCCGACGTTGTCGCCCACGTTGTCGGCGATCGTCGCGGCGTTGCGCGGGTCGTCCTCGGGGATGCCCGCCTCGACCTTGCCGACCAGGTCGGCGCCGACGTCGGCCGCCTTGGTGAAGATGCCGCCACCGACGCGCATGAACATGGCCAGCAGCGCCCCGCCGAACCCGAAGCCCTCCAGCACGATCGGTGCGGTCTCGTCGAAGAGCAGCAGCACCGGCGCGGCACCGAAGAGGCCGAGCCCGATGGTGATCATCCCGACGACGCCACCGGTGCGGTACGCGGTGCGGAAGGAGGGGAGATAGCCGCCGGCGTTGGCGGCCGCGGCGACTCGGACGTTCGCGCG
>NZ_JAVREI010000004.1:0-220042 GCF_031845325.1 Blastococcus goldschmidtiae
ATCCTGGTGGGATGCCGCACCCCGTCCGTCAGCGGATCTTCATCTCCGGTGCCAGCGCCGGCCTCGGCGAGGGCATGGCCCGCCGCTTCGCCGCGATGGGCCGTGACCTCGCCCTGTGCGCCCGCCGTGTCGACCGGCTCGAGGCGCTGCAGGCCGAGTTGCGCGCGGCGCACCCCGGCATCCGCGTCGAGGTCGCCGCGATGGACGTCGACGACGCGGACTCGGTGGACACCGCCTTCAGCGACCTGGCCGACCGGCTGGGTGGCTTCGACCGCGTGATCGTGAACGCGGGCATCGGCGCGGGGCGGTCCGTGGGCACCGGCGGCCCGGCCGGCAACCGCGCCGTCCTGCACACCAACGTGCTCGGCTCGCACGCGCAGTGCGAGGCGGCGATGGAGCTGTTCCGCAGGCAGGGCGCCGGGCACCTGGTGCTGATCTCGTCGGTGGCCTCGGTCCGCGGGATGCCTGGCAGCCGGACGGCCTACGGCGCCAGCAAGGCCGCGCTGAACTCGCTGGCCGAGGGTATCCGCTCCGATGTGTACGGCTCGCAGATCGTCGTCTCCACGGTGCTGCCCGGGTACATCGCGACCGACATCAACGAGGGACGACGCGGGCCCCTGACCGTCGGGCTGGACAAGGGCGTGGACGCGCTCGTCGACGTGGTCGAGCGCGAGCCGGTGCGCGGCTACGTGCCCGAGTGGCCGTGGCGCCCGGTCGCCGGGCTGCTGCGCGTGCTCCCGCTCTCGATCCTCCGCCGCGTCACCGGTTCCTGAGCATCACCAGCAGATCCGCATCGGGCGGCCGCGGCTGTCCACCGCGCCATCGCCGACGCACTCGCCGCGGCCCCCTGGATGCGCGCGGCCGACCACGCCGCCGCGCACGCGTCCAACGCGTCGATCATGGGCACCAGCCGCGGCGCGTTCGTGAGCGCGTCCTCGACGTCCATCACCGCGGACAGAGCGGAGAGCCGCTGCATCGTGCCGCGGGCGGTGACCTTCGGATCGGTGACCGCATGCCCGGACAGCTCCCGGAACGCCAGTTCCGGATGGACCTCCACGACCCGGTCGGACGGCGGGTCACCCAGTGCGTCGTCCAGCTGCCCGATCGCCTTGACCAGCTGGAACGCCTGCGCGGACGGTGCGCGTGGGGGGGTCCGTGTGGGCACGGGAGATGTCTCGGGCGTCGGCGTAGTCCTGCGCTTCCCGCACCGCCCTGACCGGCGTCTGGAACACCGAGCTCCCGGCCGGCCCGAGCAGCTTCTTGGCGGCGACGTCGCAGTCACGTACGCCGTCGTCCGACAGCCCGATCGGCATGTCGATGGCGATGAGGTCCACGTCCGGGACGGCGAGGACGGCTCCCATGTCGTCCAGTGCCAGCAGCTCCACCGTGCGGCCGGTCAGCAGGGCGCCCACCCAGCGGCCCCGCCAGCCGTCGACCCCGAGCACCGCCATGCGGGCAGCCTGTCAAACTTCTCGCCATGCGCGTCTTCGTCGGTACCGACCACGCCGGCCTCGAGTTCAAGGAGCACCTCAAGCGGGCGCTCACCGAGGCCGGGCACGAGCCCGTCGACTGCGGGGCGTTCGAGTACGACGCCCAGGACGACTACCCGCCCTTCTGCCTCGAGGTGGGGGAGCGGACCGTGACCGAGCCGGGGTCGCTCGGCGTCGTCATCGGCGGCTCGGGCAACGGCGAGCAGATCGCCGCCAACAAGGTGCCCGGCGTCCGCGCCGCGCTGGTCTGGAACACCGCGACCGCCCAGCTGGCGCGGGAGCACAACGACGCCAACGTCGTCTCCGTCGGCGCCCGGCAGCACAGCGTCGAGGAGGCCACCGAGCTGGTGCTGGAGTTCCTGCGCACGCCCTTCAGCGGCGACGAGCGGCACATCCGGCGGATCGGCCTGATCAGCGACTACGAGCGCGACCGGCACCGTCCGGCCGGCGGTCAGCCGACGGGGCCGCAGCAGCACCCCTGAGCCCGTCCGCCCCGGGGATCTCTCCCCTAGAACTCGTCGGGGCACCACGGGGTGACCGGCCAGCCGAAGCCCGTCGAGGCCTGGACGACCGCTCCCGGGCTCACCTCGTGCACGCGTCCGGCGCCCTGCAGCGTCGCGAGCGAGACCCCGCCGAGGTAGGCCGCGGACAGCTCCTCGATGCCCAGGACGATGTCGGGGTCCCGGTCGGTGCGGTCGCAGAAGGCGCCGGCCGGATGGCCCCACAGGTGCCAGCGCCCGGTGTTCTCCGGGCAGAACTCGTCGCGCACCTCGAACACCATGTCGAGGGGTGCGGGGTACCGGCGGGCGGACAGCGCCCGGCCGACGTCCACGATGCGCACCCACAGGGCGTCGACCGGGTGGGCGTGCAGCGCCCGGGCGTCGACCAGCAGGTGGCGCAGCGGGTCGTCCTCGGAGGCCGTCGACGCCTGGAGGGTGCGCACGAGGTCGACCGACAGCAGGTACCGCCACAGGGCGGCGTACGCCGCCGGCGTCGCGGCCCGCACCTCGCCGACCGACAGCTTTCCCTCGGGCTCGCTGCTGTCGCTCCACTCGGACTTGCGCCGGTAGGTCGCGTAGCCGGTCGGCGTGCCGTCGTCCTCGGTGTGCAGCAGCAGGTGCTGGGCCGACCAGCCCCGGCGCTCGTCGGGCTCGTCCAGCATGAACCGGTCCCACCAGGCCTCGTCGCGGGCGAGGTTGCCGGGCACCCAGCGCCGCAGCTGGTCGTGCAGGCCGAGGGCGGCGGCGCGGAACCGGGCCGGGCCGACCGGCCGGACCGCCCCGGTGCCGGAGGGGACGTCGGGGCGCAGGCGCAGCCGTTCGGTGCGGCCGGTCCAGCCGCCGCGCCGGGTGGCCGGCGCGTAGCCGAACCGGCCGTAGATCGATGACTCCGCGGCCCACAGCGCCGCGACAGGTTCGCGTTCGGCGGCCCGGAGCTCGTCGAGCTGGCGGCGCATGATCGCGGTGAGGACGCCGCGCCGCCGGTGGGTGGGGGCGACGGTGATCCAGGTGACCCCTGCGCAGGGGACGACGGCGCCGGGCACGGTGAGCTGGCGGCTGTAGAGCCCCGCCGTCGCCACCACGCGGTCGCCGTCCCACAGGGCGAGGGACCGGTCGAGCTCGGCCCACGGCGACGGGGTGTCGACGTACCGCCCGCTGGGCTCGTCCCCGAAGACGTCGTACATCGCGCGGATGAAGCGCGGCCACTCCTCGGCGGTGATCGGGCGGAGCTGGGCGGCGAGGTCGTCGGGCACGGCACGTGTCTACCGGGCGGGTGAGTCGGGGCGCCAACGGGTTGTCGAGCCGCGATCCGGTGCCCAGGATGCGCGGATGGACGACGAACGGCCGATCGGCTGGTGGGTCAAGCGACTGGACACCCTGCTCGAGGAGGCGCTCGACTCCGTCGTCGCCGGGGAGGGGCTGACCCGCCGGCACTGGCAGGTGCTGCACTCGCTGGCCGGCGGCACGGACCGCGAGGCCGACGTCGTCACCGCCCTGGCGGACTTCCCCGGCGATGCGGGCACGATCCTCGCCGACCTGGCCGCGCGGGGCTGGGTGGACCGCACCGTCGCCGGTTCCCTGCACCTGACCGCCGAGGGCGCCGCCGCGCACGACCGCGTCTCGCGAGCAGTCGGCCGGGTGCGCCGGCACACCGCCGACGGCCTCTCGCGCCAGGAGTACGAGCGGACCGTGCTGGTCCTCGCGCGCATGGTGGAGAACGTGGAGCGGGCGCTGGGCCGGGGCTGAGCGGGCCGCGACCCGTGAAGCGCCCGTCGGGGGCGCGCCCCGGCCGCGCCGGGGCCCGTAGCATCGGATCCGCGCCGGCGCCGTCGCATCTTCCTTCGGCGTGCTGCGGCGGATCTGGAGGAGGATCGTGCGCTCTCGTGCGGCAGCCGTGCCCGCAGCCCTCGCCCTGTTGGTGAGCGGCTGCACCAGTTCAGGAGACGACGACTCGGGGACAGGCTCGGGTAGCGATGGCGGATCGTCGGCGTCGGAGGAGGTCTCGGCGCCGGTCGTGGCGGCCCCCGACGCCCGCCTGACACTGGTCGCCGACGAGGACCCGGCGGCGCAGGCGGTGAGCACGAGTCGCGCGCTGTTCGAGAGCTCCCCGGTCGCGGTGCTCGCCCGCGCCGACGACCGGGCCGGCATGCTCCTGGCCGCCTCCGCGGCGGTCGGGCTGGGTGTTCCGATGCTGGTCGAAGCCGCGCGCGGCGACGACGCGGAGCTGGCCGAGGAGCTGGACCGGCTCGGGGCCGAGACGGTGCTGGCCGTGGGCGAGGCCGACGGACCCGGAACGGGTGAGGACTCCGACGACGGTCCCGAGGTGCTGGTCGTGCCGGCCGACGCCGAGGCGGTCGCCGAGGCGACCGGCCTGGCGCTCGACGAGGCGCAGACCGTGGCGGCGGACGGGGACGTGGCCGCGGTGGCCGGGCTCGACCCGGAGGGTCCCGCCGCCCTGGAGGCCGAGGACGCCGACGCGACGGACGCGGACGCGACCGCCGCCGCGACCCAGGACGCACCGGACGTCGACCCGCTGCCGGAGTTCCCGCGCGCCGATCCGCTCGACGGCGCGGTCGTGCTCGCCGGGACCGACGCTTCACCTGCCGCCGTGGCCACGTCCCGCGCCGCCGGGGCACTCGTGCAACCCACCGACGGGAGCACCGACCCCCGTGCCTCGGCCGGCATGGTCGAGGCGCTCGCGGCCGAGGGCGCGGACGCCGTGATCGCGCTCGGCGCCGGGTTCGCCGCGGAGCAGGGGCTGGACTGGAAGGTGGAGACGGCGGCCACGGGCACCCAGCTGCCCGGCGGTGGGCAGCTGCTGTTCCCGGGCCGGATGCTGATCGCCCTCTACGGCCATCCGGGGACCGGCTCGCTGGGCGTGCTGGGCGAGCAGCCCCTCGAGGCCGCGATCCAGCGGGCGCGCGACCACGCCGCCGCGTACGACCCCTTCGTCGACGTCCCGGTCGTGCCTGCCTTCGAGATCATCGCGACCGTCGCCTCGACGGAGGCGGGCGCGGACGGCGACTACTCCAACGAGGCCGACATCGAGATGCTGCGGCCGTGGGTCGAGGCCGCGGGTGCCGCGGGCGTCTACGTGGTCCTCGACCTCCAGCCGGGCCGCACCGACTTCGTCACCCAGGCCGAGCTCTACCGCCCGCTGCTCGAGCTGCCGCACGTCGGGCTGGCGTTGGACCCGGAGTGGCGGCTCGGTCCGAACGAGGTGCACCTGACCCAGATCGGCTCGGTAGGCGTCGAGGAGGTCAACCGCGTGGTCACCTGGCTGGCCGACCTCACGCGGGAGAACGCACTGCCGCAGAAGCTGCTGGTGCTCCACCAGTTCCGGGTCGACATGCTCCCCGGCCGCGAGTTCCTCGACATGTCCCGCGACGAGCTGGCGATCATGATCCACGCCGACGGCCAGGGTGGGCAGGGGGCCAAGCAGTCCACCTGGGAGGTCCTGCACCGCGGCGCCCAGCCGGAGCTCACCTGGGGCTGGAAGAATTTCTACGACGAGGACCTCCCGATGCTGACCCCGCAGCAGACGATCGAGCAGGTCGTCCCCCGGCCGGACCTGGTCACCTACCAGTAGGGGACCTCCGTCGGGGGACCAGGCGTTCGGCCCTCCCGAACTGTCGGCAGGGTGTGGTGTGCTTGCGCCCACACCGACCGGAGGAGTGGTTCGTTCGTGACCAGCGTGGCTCTCGGCCCGACCGACCAGCTCGACCCGCGGCTCCTCGAGCACCGCCGCGAGCTCACCGGCTACTGCTACCGCATGCTCGGTTCGGCGTTCGACGCCGAGGACGCCGTGCAGGAGACGATGGTCCGTGCCTGGCGGGGGCTGGCCGCCTTCGAGGGTCGCTCCGCGCTGCGGTCCTGGCTGTACCGCATCGCGACCAACGTGTGCCTCGACCAGCTCAGCGGCCGGCAGCGACGGGCCCTGCCGATGGACCTGGCGGGTGACCCGTACCCGCCGGTCCCGGCGTCGCTGGCCGGCCGTCGGCCGATGACGGCGTGGATCGAGCCGGTGCTCGACCGCCAGGTGCTCCCCGAGGACGGCGACCCCGCCGAGCAGGCGGTGGCCCGCGAGTCGATCCGGCTGGCCTTCGTCGCCGCGCTGCAGCACCTGCCGCCGCGGCAGCGCGCGGTGCTGATCCTGCGCGAGGTGCTGCGCTGGAAGGCCGACGAGGTCGCGACGCTGCTGGACTCGACGGTGGCGTCGGTCAACAGCGCGCTGCAGCGGGCACGCGCCACGCTGGCCGACCTCGACGGCCGACCGGCTCCGCGCACGCTCGACGACGAGGACCGCGCGTTGCTCGCCCGCTACCTGGACGCGTTCGAGCGCTACGACATCGAGGCCTTCGTGCAGCTGCTGCACGACGACGCCACGCAGCACATGCCCCCTTTCGAGATGTGGCTCCGCGGCGCGGCGGACATCGGTACCTGGATGCAGGGCCCGGGCGCGGAGTGCCGTGGTTCGCGGGTGTTCCTCACCTCGGCGAACGGAACCCCGGCGGTGGCGCAGTACCGGCCCCGCGCGGGCGGGGGCCACGAGCCGTGGGGGCTGCACGTGCTGGAGATCGAGGGCGGGCGCGTGGCCCACATCTCCAGCTTCCTCGACCTCGGCACAGGGTTGTTCGTGAAGCTCGGCCTGCCGCCGGGCTTCGATTGAGCCGCGCGTTCCCGGGCATCCAGGAGGCGTGACCAGCCGTCCGCATGCCTCCGCCCGGACGGAGGAGCTGCCGGGTCACCGGGCCGGCGGGTCCGGCCCGCTGTCGATGGCGATGGCGGGAGGGTGACGGCGCCCGTCGTCCGGGTGTCCGACGAGGGTGAGCGCACCGCCTCCGACGCCTGGCGAGCGGTGCGCAACGCGCGGTGGACGTTCTGGCGGGAGGCTTTCGCGCGGTTCCGCTTCGGCGACGGCTTCTCGCACTCCCGGGCGCTCGCCCTGCAGCTCAGCCTGGCGTTCATCCCGCTGGTCATCGCGACGGTCGGCCTGAGCGGCGCCCTGGCGACGAAGAAGCTCGGCGAGGTCCTCCGCCTCACGCTCCTCGAGCTGACCCCCGGCGGATCCAACGCGATCATCCGGTCCACCCTCGAGCGGGACGAGGGAGCGCAACTCGCGCTCTGGTCGGGGCTCGCCTTCGCGCTCGCGACACTCACCACCGCCATGGGCCAGGTCGAGCGCGGCGCCAACCGCATCTACGGCATCGAGCGGGACCGGCCCAGCACGCACAAGTACGGACGCGCACTGCTCCTGGTGTTCCTCGCCGGGCTGCCCGCCATGCTGGGGTCCGGGGTGCTCCTGGCCGGCGCCGAGTTCGGCGAGGCCGTCGAGTCGGTGTACGGCTGGGACGACGACACGGTGATGGCCGTGGCGGTACCGCTGGGTGTGGGCATGGTGGTGTTCGCGCTGCTGGCGATGCTCCGGCTGGCCCCGCGCCGCCACCAGCCCGGCTGGCTGTGGCTCCTCCTGGGCGCGGGGCTGGCCGCCACGCTGTGGTTCGCCTTCACCGGCGTGCTGGTGGCCTACGTGCAGCTGTCCGGCTCGTTCGGCCTCGTCTATGGCCCGCTCACGGGGGTGATCGCTCTGCTGCTCTGGACCCAGGTGACCGCCATCGCGATCCTGCTGGGGCTGGCCGTGACGGCTCAGCTGGAGGCCGGGCACCTGGGCATCCAGCACGGCGCCGTCCCCGACCCGGAGGTCCACGGCCCGGCCGGCCCTCCGGCGTCAGCGTGAGGAGTGCTCCGGCTGCGACCGGGACAGCAGGTCGTCCAGCGCCGCGTCGACCGTGGCCGCGTGGGTGACGTTCACCATGTGGCCGGCGCCGTCGACCAGGACGAGCCGGGCGCGTTCGCCGAGCTGTCGAGCCAGGCGCGGCGCCGAGTCGGGCGGGATGGTCCTGTCCGCGGTGCCGGCGAGGACGAGCACGGGAACGGCGCGCAGCGCATCGATCGCCGGCCGCTGGTCGTAGGTGACCAGGCTGGTCAGGTAGGCCGTCAGCACGCCGGTCGGGGTCTCGGTCCACCAGCGGGACATGGTGCGGACGTCGTCCTCGGAGGCGGCCTCGGTGAACAGCTGCCGACGGAGCAGGCGGCGGCCCGGCCTGGACCGGAACGGCTGCACGGCGCCGATCGCGGGTGCGACGAGCCAGAGCAGCCATGCGCCGGCCGCGGCCAGCCCGGCCCGCACCCGGTCCTGCCCTCCGGACGAGGAACCGGTGCCGGGAAGGGGCGCGGCGCGGGTGGACAGCAGTGCCACACCGGTGATCCGGGTGCCGAACAGCTCCGGTCGCCGACCGGCCAGCGCCAGCACGGCCATGCCACCCATGGAGTGGCCGACGACCACCACGGGGGTGTCGCCGGCCAGCTCGTCGACGACCTGCTCCAGGTCACGGCCCAGCCTGTCCACGCCGGCCGATCGGACGCCGGCCCACCCGCTGGCGCCGTGGCCGCGCTGGTCGTAGCGGACCAGCCGGGCACGACCGCGCAGCGCCGTCCACTGCTGGTCGTACACCGCCGAGCGGGTGGCGAACCCGTGGCTGAACAGGACGGTCACCGGCGCATCGGCGGGACCGTGGACCTCGACGTGCAGCCGAACCCCGTCGTCGGTGTGCACGGCCGGGCCGGATCCGGACATCCGGGAGGCGAGGCCGCGGGCGCGTACCCGGCGCGCCACCGCCCCGGCGACCAGCGCCGTGCCGACGGCCGCGGCGGTCCTGCCCTTCCTCATCCGGTCCGCTGGACGGCCGCTGGTCGTGCGGGTCGCGCAACGGTGGCGGTCTCGTCTTCGGTCCGGGGCAGCAGGAGACGGGCACAGAC
The DNA here is from genome assembly GCF_031845325.1 of Blastococcus goldschmidtiae. Classification (NCBI taxonomy): domain Bacteria; kingdom Bacillati; phylum Actinomycetota; class Actinomycetes; order Geodermatophilales; family Geodermatophilaceae; genus Blastococcus; species Blastococcus goldschmidtiae. The sequence continues at coordinate 8,810 of NZ_JAVREI010000004.1, forward strand.
GAACACCCAGACCCCGCCGAGCACCAGGCCGGCGACGACGTCGGTCGGGTGGTGGGCCGCCACGTAGATCCGGGTCACGCCGATCACGGGGGACAGGAGCAGCGGCAGCACGAGCACTGCCCGCCGCCACCGGGCGCGGCTGTAGCTCAGCACGACGGCGGCGACGGCGCCGTAGACCGCGGCTGCGGCGGCCGCGTGGCCGGAGGGCCAGCTCGCGCCGGTGGGCAGCTCGGCGGTCAGGTCCGCCACGTCCGGCCGGATCCGGCCGACCGCCAGACCGATGACGAAGTAGAGGAACACCTCGCCGAGGACCGCGACGGCCACGAAGACCACCGGACGCCATGACGAGGTGACCGCCAGCGCCAGGGCGGCCAGGTAGACCGACACCGCGATCACGGCCGGGGTGCCCGAGAGGGCACCGACGGCCTTCGTCACCGTGGTCAGGCCGTCGCTCCGGAAGTCGACGAACCAGCGCACGACGTCGAGGTCGGCGCGGACCAGCCAGCTGTCGATGAACACGCGGGTGATCAGCAGCCCCACGGCGCTGAGCACCACGAACAGCGCAGCCGCCCAGGCGAGCAGGCGCGTGACGGTGGCCCACCCATCGGGGAGGACGGGTTCGGGTGCGTGGTCCAGGTGCGGGGCCTGGTCAGGCGGGACATCGAGGGGGTCGAGGGGCTCGTCGGTGTCCGTGCCCTCCCGGTGCTGCCAGACACGGAACGCTGCGACGGTGACGGCCAGCCAGGCCGCGCCCAGCGCCCAGCCGGCGAGGACGTCGGAGACGAAGTGGACCCCGAGCGCCAGCCGGGTGAAGCCGATGGCCACCACGACCAGCACGGTCCCGGCGATGAGCCACGGGCGGGCGCGGCGGCTCGCCACGGGCAGGACCAGCAGGAGCAGCACCCCGAAGGTCACCAGGCCGGTCAGGGAGTGGCCGCTGGGGAAGCTGGCGTTCGACGGGACGTCGACGACGGGTGCGTCGACCACCGGCCGGGCTCGGTCGACGATCGCCTTGGTGAGGGGCCCCAGCAGCGGGAGTCCGAGGCCGGCGGTCGCGGTGAAGGCGGCGAGCCGCCGCTGTCGGCGCACGAGGAGGAACATCGTCATCGCGCTGAAGATCAGGACCGCCGCGGACGTGCCGGCCAGGTCCGTGATCGCGCTCAGCACCGTCACGGCCTGGGGTGACTGGCTGACCCACGCGTTGAGCTCCGCGGCGACGTCGCCGTCGAGCGAGGCCAGCGGTGCCCACGAGCGCTGCACGAGCAGCCACAGCAGGAGGAACGGGACCGCGCCGACGACGACGGCGATCCAGCCCAGCACGGCACTGGTCTCGAAGCGGCCGAGCCCCGTCGTGCGCGTGGCGTCGTCGGAGCGTGTGGAGGGCATGCGCCGCATCAGTCGTCGGACGACGGGTCCTGCGGCGCGTCGAACTCGGGGTCGTCGTCGTCTTGGTCGGGCGCGACGGGGGCGTCCAGCGTGACCTCGCCGAGCTCACCCTCGGCGTCCTCGAAGACGAAGGTGACCTCGAGGGACTGCGACGAGCGCAGCGTGGTGCCCAGGTCCTCGAGGATCACCGATGGCGGCCCCTCGGGCTGCAGGTAGGCGTTGTCGTCCTCGGGGATCTCGATCGAACCGGAGTCGCCGTCGAGCGGGATCAGGCGGGCGTCGGCGAAGTCCGGGCCGACCACGTCGACCAGCTGGTAGGCGCTGCTCCCGGTGTTGGTCAGCGCCGCGAAGAGGGTGACGTCCTCGCCTTCCTCGTACAGGCCGTCCTCGGGGTACTCGAGTACGAGGTCGGCGATCTCCAGGTCCTCGGTCACGCGTTCGTTCAGCCCGGGCGAACCGCCGATCACCTCGTTGCCGTCGTCGTCGCCTTCGCCGTCGCCGCAGGCGGTCAGGGCCACCGCGGTGAGCAGGGCGGCGGTGGCCGCCCAGCCGCGGGACGCGGGCGTGCGGTGTGCAGGCATGGTCTCTCCGTTCGTCGCGTGCTGACCGTCTGCGGGCCTACCCCGGGCCGCTCGGGTGCACCTGTCCGCGGCGGAGTGTCGTCGGACTGCAACATTCCGGCGACGACGGCGGACGCCGCTCCGGCGCCGGCCGGGCCCGCCGGCGGAGGTCAGGGCTCGAAGGATCCGCACGCGAGCTGCGAGCCCGTCCCGACCTCCGCGACGCCAGGGACGGCCTGGTCGAGGACGACCGTCACGCCGTCGCCCTCGACGAGCTCGTCCAGCGACACCTGTCCGACCAGCGTGGTGATCTTGCCGACCCCGTCCTCGAGGACCAGCATCGGCGGCAGCACGACCGAGGGAGCCGAGGCGAGGTCCGCGCAGCTGTCGGCCTCGAAGAGGCGGATGCCGTGGAACCCGGCGGTGAGGCCGGAGACCTTCACCTCGAGCTCCGCGAAGTCGGTGAGCACGTCGTCGCTCAGTTCCGCGGTCCCGAGAACGCTCCCCTCGGGATCCTCCAGGTCGGCCGACAGGTCGACCGGGACGATCGGCCCGTCGGTCGTCGCCTGCTCGTCGGGGAGCACGTCACCCTCGCCGTCGTTCGCGGTGCAGGCTGTCGCGGTCAGGAGCACGGTGAGGGCGGTGACGAGCGTCCAGCGACGCATGGGGACTCTCCTCGGACGGCGGTCGTGGTCGCTCGCCCTATGCCCGTCGGGGCCCGGTGGTGCACCCCTACGGCCGGGCCGTCACCGAGTCGTCATGGAGCGTCGGCGGCCCAGCCGCGGCTCATCCCCGCGCGCTGGCCAGGTAGACCGTGTTGGTGGCGGGGCGGCCCTGGAGCGGGTTGGGGAAGGTGATCACCTGCGCCTCGACGTCCACGAAGACCGCGGCGAGAGCGGCGAGGTACTCCGCGTCGGGCGGGTCGTTCGACCAGAGCGAGAAGACGCCGCCCTGGCGGAGCGACGCGGCCAGCCGCTCGATGCCGGCGGGGCGGTAGAACGGGGCGTTCCCGTCGTCCAGCAGGTCGCCGGGGGAGTGGTCGATGTCCACGATCACGGCGTCGAACCGCCGGCCGGGCGCGGCCGGGTCGAGGGCGGCGTCGGCGGACATCGCGAAGAAATCGCCCTGCACCAGCCGGCACCGCGGATCCGAGGAGAGGGCGCCACCCAGGGGGAGCAGCCCCTGCTGGTGCCACGCGATGACCGGCTGCAGCAGGTCGACGACCACGAGGTCCCGGACGCGGACGTCGTCGAGCACGGCCTGCGCGGTGTAGCCGAGCCCCAGCCCCCCGACGACGACGTCGAGCCGGTCGCCGGTCAGCCGCGCGAGCGCCAGCCGGGCGACCTCGACCTCGGCCACGGTGAACAGGGAGGACATGAGGAACTCGTCGCCGAGCTTGACCTCGTACACGTCGACCCCGGTCGTCGGCTCGCGTCGGCGGCGGAGGCTGACCTCGCCGATGGGGGAGGGGCTCCAGGCCAGCTCCTCGAACCGCGCGCTCATGCGGCTCACGCTAGCCCCGGGGCATCGAGGGGATGCCGCGACCGTGCGGTCCCCGGGGTGTGGAGCGGGTGACCGGGAACGAACCGGCATGGCCAGCGTGGAAGGCTGGATCGCTGCGACGGTGCCTTCGCTGGTCAAGGCGCTGCTAGGGACCAGCCGTGCCTTCCGCTTGCCTCAGCGCTGTTCCTCGTCGCGGCGCAGAGCGGATATTGCTCGGGTAAGCCCGGGCGGACCCGGCGCACTGCGGACGGCGCGGCGCGGCGCAGCCCGTCGGCCCCGGTCTGTCCTTGAGCGGCCACCGCCGGCTCGGTGATGCACGTACCGGCGCCACCCCGGCTGTACGTAGCCGCCTCGTCACGCCGCTTCGGAGTTGTGTTCTCGGCGACCTTGCTCAGCAGCAATCGCCTGCAGTGGGCAGGCTGGTCCCCGGCGGCCGTGACGGCGAGACCGGAGGCAGAAGTGAGCGGGTCAGAAGGGCTGCGCGGGCGGATCGCGCTGGTGACCGGTGGCAGCAGCGGCCTGGGACGAGCAACGGCTCTGGCCCTGGCTGAAGTCGGCGCCGACGTCGCGGTTCTGGCCCGCGGATCCACCGATCTGGACCAGACGGTCGAGCAGGTCCGTGCCCGTGGTGTGCGAGCGAGCGCAGCGGTGGCGGATCTCGCCGATGCCGATGCGATCGAGCGTGCCGTAGGCAAGGTGCGAGCCGAACTCGGCCGCGTCGACGTCTTGGTCAACGCGGCTGGGACCGACGTGCCTGGTCCGGTGGCTGAGCTCGACGTCGCAGCTTGGGACAGGGTGCTCGCGGTGAATCTGCGCGCGTCGTTCTTGCTGGCCAAGGCGGTCTGGCCGGACATGTGTGAGAACGGCGGCGGAACCATCCTCAACGTGTCCTCGGTGGCCGGCCGGCGCGGGTGGGCGAATGCCGCGGCCTACTGCTCCGCCAAGTTCGGGCTCACCGGTCTCACCCAGGCACTCGCGGCCGAAGGGAAGCCGCAGCGCATCCGCGCCTGCGTGCTGTACCCCGGCGCCATGGACACCAGCTGGGGCATCTGGTCACCGGAAGATCGGACCGGTTCCGCGGAGCCGACCGTGCCCGCCGACGCATTGGCTCCCGATCAGGTCGCCCGCCTGATCTGCTGGATCGCCGCCGCCCCACCGGACGTGGTGCTCAACGAGGTCACCGTCACCCCCCTGTTCGAACAGGGATGGCCGTAGGGATACCAGCGTGCACCCAGCAGTACGACCGAGTCGGTCGATCGTTGGCGGCCAGGCCACATGGGCGGGCTGAATGTGGGTTGGTGGGCTGCCGCCCGCCCAAGTGAAGCTCGTTCCGCGGCGGGGCCCCGGCCACGACACGGTGCTCGGAGAACCCCCGCGCGCCACCCACATCCCGGCCCTTGCTCGCCGAGGGCAGCGTTCGCAACGAAGGTCCGTGGAAGGGCATCGACGACTTCGAGATCGCCGTCGCCGAGTACATCGACTGGTTCAACCACCGACGCCTGCACGGCGAGATCGGCCTCGTTCCACCGGCCGAGCACGAGGACGTCTTCTACCGGCACGACCCCGCGGCGACTGTCGTCGCCGCGTCAGTTCCGAGCCTCCACTGAACCCGGGGCGGGACACTCCGGTGATTCCGGACCTGAGCTCGTTCAGTGCCATGGCGAGGGCATTGCGCATGGGGCGTATGTCGCGCTCCGTGGCGGAGAACAGGTACCCCCCTGCAGCACGGCGATCGTTGCTCCTGCGAGGGCGTCTGGGTCGGCGTCGCCGCGCAGCAGACCTGTTGTCTGCATGGTTCGCAGCCCGTCGGCGAGGAAGGACTCCCACCGACTGAAGGCGTCCGCCGTGCGGCCGCGGAGAAAGTCACTCTGGTGGAGCACCTCGCCCGCGATGGAACCGAGCGGACAGCCGCGGTAGCCACGCTGGTTCTGCTGCATGTCGGCCATGGCCTGGAACCCGGCGGCGATGCCCTGCCAGGTGTCGAGTGGGAACAGGCTCTGCTGGTCCAGGACGAGGCCGAGTTGGTGCCGGAGCACCTCGGACACGAGCTCCTCCTTGCCGGAGGAGTAGTGATAGGTCTGGCTCTTGCCCGTCCCCGAGGCGGCCAGGATGTCGTCGATGCTGGTGGCATTCACGCCACGCTCGTACATCAACGCCGCCGCCAGCTCGACGATCCGCGCCTTGGTGTCTTTCCCGCGGCGGGTGGTCGGTTCGGGCATAGGCTGCGGCCTCGGTCGAAAAGTAGCGGGGACTATCGGTCAGGGCGACTCCTACCGAAGTGAGCTCGCCTCACGGCAGGCGCCGTCCGCCGTGAGAGCAGGAGTACGGGGCTCTGCCGCGAGGAACTGGACCGATGGGTACAGAACCCCCGAGCGGGTAGGTCCGCAACCGGCAGGCCGCGGACGCACCCGCTCCGTTGCGCATCGATCCGTCGAGGAGGCCCGAATGAGGGCATTGACGTGGCAGGGCACGCAGAAGGTCTCGGTGGAGACGGTTCCGGACCCGCAGATCCAGGAGCCGACGGACGCGATCGTGCGGATGACGTCGACGGCGATCTGCGGCTCGGATCTGCACCTCTACGACGTCCTCGGGATGTACCTGGAGCCGGGCGACATCATCGGCCACGAACCGATGGGCATGGTGGAGGAGGTCGGGCCGGAGGTCAGCCACATCCAGCCCGGCGACCGGGTGGTCGTGCCGTTCAACATCTCCTGCGGCCACTGCTGGATGTGCACCCGCGGCTTCTTCGCCCAGTGCGAGACCACCCAGGTCACCGAGCAGGGCAAGGGCGCACGGCTGTTCGGCTACACCGCCCTGTACGGGTCGGTGCCCGGTGCGCAGGCCGAGTTCCTGCGGGTGCCGCAGGCGCAGTTCGGGCCGATCAAGGTTCCATCCGGGCATCCCGACGAACGGTTTCTGTTCCTCTCCGACGTGCTGACCACGTCGTGGCAGGCCGTGCGGTACGCCGACATCGAGGCCGGGAGCACCTGCGCGGTCATCGGCCTGGGGCCGATCGGTCAGATGTGCACCCGTGTCGCCAAGTACCTCGGCGCTGCGCGGGTCATCGGCGTCGACAGCGTGCCCGAGCGGCTGGAGATGGCCCGACGGCACGGCATCGAGGTCATCGACCAGAGCAAGGTCGACGACGTCCCAGGGGCGATCATGGAGATGACCCACGGGCGGGGTGTCGACGGTGTCGTGGACGCGGTCGGGATGGAGGCCCACGGCTCCCCGTTCCAGGCGGCCCTGCTCGGGGCTGCAGGCAAGCTGCCCGGCCCACTGGCCCGCAAGGCGGCCGAGACGATCGGGGTGGACCGGATGGCCGCCATGCGCACCGCCTTCTACAGCGTGCGGCGCGCCGGCACCATCTCGCTGATCGGCGTCTACGGCGGCCAGGCCGACCCGTTCCCGATGATGGACCTGTTCGACAAGGGCGTGACCATCCGCATGGGACAGGCCCACGTCAAGCGCTGGGTCGACGAGATCATGCCCGCGCTCACCGGCGACGACGACCCGCTGGGCACCGAAGACCTCACCACCCACGCGCTCCCGCTGGAGCAGGCCCCGCACGGCTACGAGATGTTCCAGAAGAAGCAGGACGGTTGCATCAAGGTCGTCCTCAAGCCCTGACAGCACCTGCCGGCCACCACCGATGGCGCCGGCGAGCACCTGCAACCGCAACCACCTCGGAGGAACAGCCATGCAGCCGAACAACGAGCCGTCAACCGCTACCGTGCTGGCCCGGGGAGTCCTCGCCGGGCTGGCCGGCACCGTGGTGATGACCGCGTTCCAGAAGCTCGTCGAGATGCCGCTCACCGGACGCGAGGAGAGCTACGCGCCTGCGGACTTCGCCGAGAAGGTGCTGCCCGTGCACCCCACGACCCCCGAGGGGCGCCGCCGGCTGAACTACACCACCCACTTCGCCCTCGGCGGGATGTGGGGCACCGCTTACGGCATCGCCGCCGCCAACGGGCTGCGCGGACAGAAGGCCGTCAACACCGTCTTCGCGGCCGTCTACACCGGCGACGTCCTGCTCAACACCGCTCTGGGGCTGTACCAGCCGAGCAAGTGGACGGCCCAGGACTGGGCGGTCGACATCGTGGACAAGTACGTGCAGGCCCAGGCCACCGGCGCCGTCTTCGACCACGTCCTGGACCCGGCCCCCCAGTCCTGACCGTCCCACCTGAACCGTCACACCGCATGCCGGTCGAACACAGGAGCAGACCGTGAGCGCGACCAGCCAGCGGGTGGTGGTGATCACCGGGGCGTCGTCGGGGATCGGTCGGGAGACCGCCAGGCACTTCGCCGCCCAGGGCGCGGCCGTCGTGCTGGCCGCCCGCGGCGAGCCGGCACTGCACGCCACCGCCGAGGAGGTCACCCGGGCCGGTGGGACGGCGCTGGTCGTGCCCACCGACGTCGCGGTGTGGCCGCAGGTCGAGCACCTCGCGAAGAGCACACGGGAGCACTTCGGGCGGATCGACGTCTGGGTCAACAACGCCGCGGTCTCCGGCTACGGGGAGCTCAACACGATGCCCGTCGAGGCGATCCACCGGATCCTGGACGTCGACCTGCGCGGCCACGTCTACGGGGTCAAGGCGGTCCTGCCGATATTGCGCGAGCAGGGGCACGGCGCGATCATCGGCGTCAGCTCCGGGTTGGGCGTGCGCGCCGTCCCGCTGATGATCCCGTACTGCATCGCCAAGTCCGGGGTCAACGCCCTCTACGAGGGACTGCGGCTGGAGGAACGGCGTGCCAGGTCCGGCGTGCGGATCACGACGATCCTGCCGGCGTCGATCGACACCCCCTTCTACGACTCCGCGAGATCGTGGATGGGCGTGCGGCCGGCGCCGATCCCGCCGGTGTACCAGCCCAAGGCGGTCGCCGAGGCCGTCGTCTTCGCCGCCGACCATCCGCGGCGCGACATCTACATCGGCGCCGCCGCCCAGCTGGCGATGGTGCAGCGGATCAGCCCCGCCCTGACCGACCGGCTGCTGGCCCTCGGCGGGCAGGTCTTCACCCGCCAGCAACGCGACGAGCCAGACCGAGGCCAGAGCAACCTGACCGAGCCGACGCCCGGTGACGGAGCCGTGGACGGCGGGGTGGTCCGGTTCGCGCTGCCCCGCAGCCGCTGGACCCGCCTGGTCGGCTTCCATCCAGCCCTGGCCCGAAGCGCCGCGATCGCCTCGGTCGGCACCATTGGCTGGCGGCTCGCGCGCCGTGGACCAGCGCGGCCCCGCTGATGCGACACGCCACGACGTCCGGTCTCTGTTCCCACGAGGGCCGGTGACCATCGACCCGATGGCGGCCGCGGTCGCGGGACTCGTCGCCGCCCAGCTCATGGAGGCCCCCACCTATCTGCAGCGAGCGGCCGGGCTCTCTCTGCGGCAGGACATCTTCGCCGAGGGCGGGGCCATCCTGCGCGCCCCCCGGCGCTACCGCCGCCTCACCGGCTGGGTCGGCCACGCGACGCTGGCCATGGCCATCGTGCTGCTGTACGCCACCTTCTTCCAGGCCGTCGCGCACGACGACCACCTCGCCTGGTGGGGCGTGCTCACCGGCGCCATCCATGGTCTGCTCGGCGGCATCGTCGTGGGAGCCTGGCCCGACCTGCACCCCGACATGCCGGACCCCGTCCCCCCGCCCGGCGTGTTCTACCGCCACTACGGCCGCCACGACGTGATCCAGTTCGTCGTCGGCCACCTGTGGTTCGGCCTCACCGCCGGCGCCCTCTACGCCGTTCTGCACGCCGACCTCCCAGCCAGCGCAGCCCTGTAGCCCCCGCTCACCTCTCGCAGACAGCAAGACGCTGGATGGATCCGGGACGTGGAGCTGGTCTCGCGCCCTCGCGTGGCGGTTCTGTCCGCGTGAGCGACCTGGGCAGCTGGTGTTCGCGGACGTGCCCGGGATCCTGGAGTCTTGCCCGTCGTCGGTCACCGGCTCCATGTCTCGACAGGTGGTTGTCGACCCATCGGGCGTCGTCGCGTCGAGCGGCCGGATGGAAAGAGGCACGGACGTCGGATGGCCTCCGAGGCAGCCGGGTAGATCCGAGGCATGAGCTTGACCAAGGGCACCGGGCCGTTCGGCGAGAGCCCCGCCGGGACCTTCAACTTCGAACCGGGAAGGCCGGAGCACGTCCTGTACATCGAGATCAGCCCGCGTCGGATCCGCGTCGTCCTCGCTGGCGAGACCGTCGCGGACAGTACCGGCGTGCGGTTGCTACACCCGCCGGGACGCACGCCGACCTACCTGTTTCCACAGGAGGACGTGCGGACGGACCTGTTCGAGCACAGTGATCGGCAGCGGACGGACCCGGGCATGGGCTCGGCAACGTACTGGAACGTGCGGGTAGGTGACCGGAGCGCAACCGACGCCGCCTACTCGTGGCAGCAGCCGCCCACGAGTGCCAGTGCCATCGCCGGGCTCGTCGCCTTCGACTGGGACTCGATGGACGGGGTGTTCGAGGAGGACGAGGAGGTGTTCGTCCATCCGCGTGACCCGTACACCCGGATCGACGTGCTCCGGAGCTCCCGCCGGGTGCGGGTCCGGGTCCGGGACACGCTCGTCGCGGACTCCACCCGGCCGCGCATGCTCCTCGAGAGCGGGCTGTCGGTCCGCTGGTACCTGCCGCGCGAGGACGTCCGGACCGATCTGCTCGAGCCGAGCTACACCACGACGCGCTGCCCCTACAAAGGGGTCGCGCACTACTGGTCGCTTCAGGTCGACGACCGGCTGGAGAAGGACGTGCTCTGGACCTATCCCGAGCCGTTCCACGACGCGGAGGCCGTGCGGGGGTTCGTGTGCTTCGTCGACGACCGCGTCGAGATGACGGTCGATGACGCCTCCCGACCGTGAGGGCCTTCGTCGAGTCCATGGCCCGTCCGCCCTCGTCACCGCGACGTAGACGGCCTCGTGCAAGCAGAGGCTCCGACTCGTCGGCTTCCGCGCCCGGGCACGTCGGCAATCCCCAGCGCGCGCGCAGACCGTGGAGGTCCGTGACGTCGGGATACGGGTCGAGAGTCATGACGGCACCGCGAACCGCCCCAACGCGAAACGGTGTCGCGGGACACCGGTGAACGGCTTCCCGCGACATCGCAGTGGAGCGGGTGACCGGGATCGAACGGGCATGGCCAGCTTGGAAGGTTTGAGACTCCAACGGCCGTTCGTGCTGGTCAGCGCGACTTCCGCGGGATGTGGTGCCTTCTGCGTGCCTCAGCGCAACGAGGGGCGGGCGCAGGAGCGGCTCGTCGGTAGAACACTGCATTCTCCCGCGGGGGGGCACGACACGCGGGCGCGCGTGCACGCGAGAGCTCATGACCGCTGCGTCACGCCTTCGCGGGGGTACGAGCACCTGCGACGCGATGCCGCTGAGCGGGTATCCGTCGTCCAAGGCGCTCTGCAGGTCGACGGGATAGGCGGCCATGACCGCGGCCGACACGGGGACCTCGCCTCCGCCGCCGGAAACGGCGGTGCCTTCCGGCGGCGCTGCAGCGGAGGTTGACGGCCAGGTTCCCCACCGGGGAGGGGGGCGACCAGTATCCGGCCGGGATCGCCGCCGTACCGGCCGGCGTTGCTGCCTACCGATCTCAGCGCGTACGCGACGTTGCCCGGGTCTTGGTCCCAGGTCGCGTCTCCGCGCTCGGATTTGGTCTCCAGAAAGTCGTGGCGCACCGCGGCGGACGGGACGAGCCCGTCGGATCGCGATGTGGGACGGCGCCGGCGGCGCTGCCGGACAGCCGGAACATCGACGACCGGCGTGCGAGGCGCCAGCGGTGCGGACCGGAATCGTCACCGGCACCACCCCTTTCGGGTGCCGTCACTGGTCAAGAAGACCGCCGTCACAGCCGACACCTCTGACGTCCGGCCCGTCGTCAGAAGGTCTCCGATGCCCCGATCACTCACGGTTCGCGCCCGGATGGGCGCCGGCATCGCGGCCATGACGCTCCCGCTGCTGCTGGTCTCCGGCACGGCGGTCGCCGGCCTGGATCTCACGATGGACGGCTTCGCCGAGACCGCGGGGGAGGCGACCGAGGAAGCGCTGCCCCTCGCCCGGCTGCAGACGCTGGTGCTTGAGGTCGAGCGCACCGGCGTCCGGGCCGTCCTCCTGCCGTCCGATGCCGATGCGCGCGGGGCCTACCTGGCGACCCGGGATCGGCTGGAGGCCGGCTTCGCCGACCTCGAGGACGACGCCCTGACCGAGGAGGGGGACGACACGGCGACGGCGCAGGAGCACGCCCAGCGCGCCGTGGCGGTCCTCGACGCGGCGGTCGGGGACGCCGCGGCCGGGGACCCGGCGGAGCGGACCGCGGTGCTTGAGCGATTGGACGAGGCCAGCGGCCATGTCGGTGCGGCGGTGGCCTCGCTCGGCGCCGCCGAGGCGCTGGCCGAGGCCGACATCCTCGGCGAGTACGCCGAGGCCCGCGGCGCGCAGGAGCAGGTGCTCGGCTGGATCCTCGGGGTCGCCGCCGCCGGACTGCTCATGGCGCTGGCCGGTGCTCTTCGCCTCACCCGGACGGTGCTCGCCCCGCTCGGTGCCTTCCGCGAGGCCGCCCGTGCCCTGGGGGACGGGACGCTGTCACACCGCGTGCCGGTGACGCGGGAGGACGAGTTCGGCGCGCTGGCACGGACGTTCAACGCCATGGCCTGCGACCTCGAGAGCCAGCAGCAGGACCTCTCGCGGTCCGCGCGGCACGACGCGCTCACCGGCCTGCCCAACCGTCTCCGGTTGGCCGAGCACCTCGAGGCCGCCCTCGGCGTCGGCGAGCAGGTGTCGCTCCTGCTGATCGACCTGGACGGGTTCAAGACGATCAACGACACGCTGGGGCACTCCGTCGGCGACGAGGTCCTGCGCGCCGTCGCCGACCGACTGCGCGCAGTCCTGCGCGAGGGCGACCTGGCGGTCCGACTGGGCGGCGACGAGTTCGCGGTCGTCGTCCCGGGCGACGCGCCCGAGGGGCAGACGGTCGCCGAGCGTGTGCTGGAGGCCTTCCGCCCGGCGGTGCACCACGCCGACCAGGAGTTGTTCCTCACCGCCAGCATCGGCGTCGCCACGGCCTCCGGCTCGGCGGGCGCGGCCGAGGACCTGCTGCGCCACGCCGACCTGGCCATGTACCGGGCCAAGAACGGCGGCAAGGACGCCGTCTGCCTCCATGACACCGCATCGCACGACGCCCTCGAGGACCGCATGCGGCTGGCGACCGACCTGCCGCGCGCGCTGCAGCGCGGCGAATTCGTTCTGCATTACCAGCCGGTGCACGCGATCGACGGGCAGGCCGTCGTGGCGGTCGAGGCCCTCATGCGCTGGGAGCACCCCACCTTCGGCCTGGTCCTGCCGGGCTTCTTCATCTCGCTGGCCGAGAAGACCGGCCTCATCGTGCCCCTCGGCGCCTGGGCCATCGACGAGGCCTGCCGGCAGCTGCGCGAGTGGCACGACCTGCTGGGCGACGACACCCTGCAGATGAGCGTCAACGTCTCCGCCCGCCAGCTGGCCGACGAGGACTTCCCGGGCCTCGTCGCGCGCACCCTGGTCCGGCACCGCATCCCCGCCGGCCGGCTGGTCCTCGAGATCACCGAGAGCATGCTCGTCGAGGACCTCAGCGCCGAGGTCAGCCGCCTGGTCGAGCTCAAGGAGATGGGCGTCCAGCTCGCCGTCGACGACTTCGGCACCGGCTACTCGTCGCTGAGCTACCTGCCGCGCTTCCCCGTGGACATGCTCAAGCTCGACCGCTCCCTGATCGAGCAGATCCACCAGCCGCAGGGGCACGCGGTGGCCGCCAGCATCATCGATCTGGCCCGCGTGCTCGGCCTCCAGCCGGTGGCCGAGGGCATCGAGACCGCCCACCAGCTCGACGCGCTCGGAGCGCTCGGTTGCACGCTGGGACAGGGCTACCACCTGGCCCGGCCGGCCGGCGCAGCCGACACCACGAGGACGCTGTCCGAGCTGGTCGGCGAGCACCCGGTCGCGACCGTCCGGCCCTGATCTCCGGCCCTCTCGGCCTGCCCCCCGGCCGGGGCCGGCGACGGTCGGCCGGTCGGCTCAGGCCAGGGTGCGCTGCCAGTACCCGGTCAGGTGGCGGTAGCCCTCCAACATCTCCTCGATCTCCGCCCGCGAGATCACGTCCACCACCGGGTCGAGCGGCCCGTCGTCGGTGCGCAGGCGGACCTCCCGCAGGGTCGCGTCCGGCGGGTTGGCGCGGTTGCGGTGCACGATCTCGCTGGTCGCATCTATGCAGGCCAGACGCTCGATCGGCAGCGTTCGTGCCTTCCGCGTGCCTCAGCGTCGGGCATTTCTCCGTAGGAACCGGCTCGTCCTCCGTCTTACAGATGGCGAGAGACTTCAGGGATGGCCGAGAGGTTCACTTCGACTCAGAGGTTCCGGGAGATGACGAGGCGCATGATGTCGGAGGTGCCTTCTTCGATTTCTTCCAATTTGACGTCGCGCATCCACTGCTCGACCGGGTAATCGCGCGAGTAACCCCACCCGCCCAGTGTCTGCACCGCTGCCCACGTACAGAACATCGCCGTCTCGGATGCCTGAAGCTTGGCCATCGCGGCCAGGCCGTTGACGTTGTGGCCGGCGTCGAGCTGGCGAGCGGCGTGCAGCGTCAGCAGCCACGACGACTCGATCCGGGTGGCCATGTCCGCCAGCCGGAACGCAACCGCCTGGTGCTCGAAGATGGGCTTGCCGAACTGCGTGCGGTTGCGCGCGTAATCGAGGGCGTACTCGTAGGCGGCCCGTGCTGCGCCGGTGGCCGCAGCGGCGAGCACGACACGGGAGATGTCGAAGGTCCGCATCAGGCCGTAGAAGCCCTGGCCCTCGTCACCCAGCCGGTTCTCGTCGGGCACGAATGCCCGGTCGAAGAAGATCTCGCGGCACACGATGGCCCGCTGGCCCATCTTCTTCATCGGCTCGCCGAAGGTCATACCAGGCGTGTCCTTGGTCATGAGGAAGGCCGTGACGCCCTTGGATCGCTGGTTCGGGTCGGTCTTGGCGAAGACGACGTACTGATCGGCGAGACCGGCGTTGGAGATCCACGCCTTCTGGCCGCTGATCTCGTAGCCTCCGTCGACCTTGCGCGCCCGTGTCACGATCGATGCCGCGTCCGATCCCGAACCCGGTTCCGTGGTGGCCACGGCGGTCATCAGCCCGTTCGGGCCGGTGAGCGGAGTCAGCCATTTCGCCTTCTGCTCGTCCGTTCCGATGGCGAGCACCGGATCGCCGAAGAAGCCGCTGGAGCAGATGAAGTTGCCGATGCCGGGATCGCCCCAGCAGAGCTGCTCCTGCACCAGGCACTGGGTGAAGACGTCGGTGAAGCCTCCGCCGCCGTACTGCTCGGGGAACATGAAGTCGGTGATGCCGACCTTTGCGGCGCTTCGGAAGATGTCGACGGGGGACTCTGTGTCGGCCTCGTCGACGGCGCGGCCGCGAGGACGGATCTCCTCGGCCGCGAATTGCTTGGTGAGCGCGACGATGGCGCGTTGGTCGTCGGTGAGCGGCCAGTACTCGGTGGCGTCGGACATGGTGGTTTCCTCCGGTAATGGGGTGGGGTGGGGTGGGGTGGGAGCGGACGGCCGGCTCTCTGCCGGCGAGGGATTGGTTTGGCGCTCAACGCTGGATGGACGTCAGTTGCGTGTACTCCTCGAGGCCCACGGGGCCCAGTTCGCGGCCGATGCCGGACGCCTTCCAGCCGCCGAAGGGCGCGTCGACGTTGAACGGCGCTCCGTTGACGTCCACCTGTCCGGTCTCGAGCTGACGAGCCACGTGCATCGCCGTCGGCTCGTCGGCGGCGAAGACGGCGCCGGAGAGCCCGTAGGCGGTGCCGTTCGCGGTCTGCACGGCCTCGTCGACGGTGTCGTAGCCGTGGACGACCAGGACCGGGCCGAAGATCTCCTCCTGGCTGGCCGGATCGGACACCGGGAGATCGGCGAGCACGGTGGGCGGCAGGTAGTAGCCCTGTCCGAGCCCTCGGGGAGACGCAGTGCCGCCGGTTACGAGACGGGCTCCCCGTCGGCGCGCCGACTCGATGACGGCCCGGACGGCGTCGCGCTGGGCGGAGCTGATCAGGGGTCCGAGGTCGGTGTCCTCGGATCGCGGGTCGCCCACGACCAGGCGCGAGCAGTGCTCCGCGGCGATCGAGAGCGCCGCCTCCAGCTCGTCGTGCGGAACCAGCAGGCGAGTCCACGCGCTGCAGGTCTGGCCGCTGTTGAGCATCGCGGAGTCGACCGTGGCGCGCACCGCCGACCCGAGGTCGGCGCCGGGGCAGACGATGCTCGCCGATTTCCCGCCGAGTTCCAGGGAGACGCGGGCGAGGTTGGCCGCCGCCGCGGCGGCCACGTGCCTGCCCACGCCGGTGGAACCGGTGAAGGACACCAGGTCCACGTCGGGGTGGGCGGCCAGCGCCGCCCCGACCACGGAACCGCCGCCCGGCACCAGGTTGACGACTCCTGCCGGCAGCCCGGCGTCGAGAACGGCCTGCGCGAACTGGTGGGCCGACAGCGGTGCCAGTTCGGCCGGCTTCAGGAGGACCGTGCAGCCGGCCGCCAGGGCCGGGCCGACCTTCGCCGCCAGCTGGTACAGCGGGTAGTTCCACGGCGTGATCGCCGCGACCACCCCCGCGGGCTGGCGGACCAGCAGCGACGAACCCAGCTCCTCCTCGAACCGGAACGCCCGCGCATTGCGCGCCGCTGACTCGAATATCTCGATCGCCAGATCCACGTGCGACTCGCGGGCGACGGACACCGGTGCCCCGACCTCGGCCACGGTCACGTCGACCAGCTCGTCCCGGCGCCTCCGGAGCGCGTCGACCAGCGCATCGAGGCGGTCGGCGCGCTCCTGCGGGTTGATCCGTGCCCACGTCCCGGCGGCTCGGCGTGCGGCCTCGACGGCAGCGTCGACGTCGGCCGGCGTGCCGCTGCCGCACCATCCGACCGTTGAGGCGTCAGCCGGGTTCTCCACCCGGTTCCGCCCCTCGATCCGGACCCAGCGGCCGTCGATCAGGGCGCCGTCGAACTCGCGACTCACGACGAGGCCCGGTCGTCGGTGTAGACGGATTTGCCCAGCCACTGGGCGCCGTCGACCACGAGCACCTCACCGGTCACGTAAGCCGCGCGGTCGCTGAGCAGGAAGGCCGCCGACTCGGCGATCTCCGCGGGGTCGGCGAACCGGCCGGCGGGGACGCTCGCCTGGACCCGGGATCGTGCGGCATCGGAACCCCACAGGGCCTGTCCGGCGCCCTCGGTCTCCGTCGGGCCGGGCGCGATGCAGTTCAGCCGGACGCCGCGGGCCGCCCACTCGACGGCAAGGGTGCGGGTCATCGCGACGACGCCACCCTTCGCGGCCGCGCTGTGCACCGTGCCTGGATGCCCGTGCCAGGCGTAGGTGGCGATGACGCTGAGAATCGATCCCTGGCCGGCTGCGAGCATGTGCTGGGCGGCGGCACGCGTGGCGTAGAAGGTGCCGTTCAGCACGATGTCGATCACCGCCTTCCACCCGTTCGGGCTCAGCTCCTCGCCCGGGACGACGAAGTTGCCGGCGGCGTTGTTCACCAGGGCGTCGACGCGCCCCTCGGCCTCGGCGACGCCGTCGATGACCTCGGTGACTCGGGCAGCGTCGCGGACGTCACAGGTCAGGAGAGTGGCGCGGCCGCCGGCAGCGGTGATGAGCCCGACCGTCTCCGCCAGCGGCTCCTCGCGGCGCCCCAGCACGTATACCGTGCCGCCGGCGGCGGCGTACCGCCGGGCGATCGCCCGGCCGATGCCGGAACCGCCGCCGGTGACGACGGCGACCCGGTCGGTGAAGTCGTCGCTCAGGTCAGGCAGCTTCATCGGTTTCTCCAGTCGAGAGGATCAGCGCGTCGACGGCCAGGGCTCCGGTCGGACCGACGCGGAGTGGGTTGACCTCGAGGTCGTCGATCTGCGCGGTGGCCGCGACCGCGCGCGACACCGCCACCACGACGTCGGCGAGCGCCGCCAGGTCGACCGGCGGTCGCCCCCGCCAGCCCTGCAGGAGGGGAAGGCAGCGCAGCCGGGAGATCATGTCGACCGCGGTGGGTCGATCGACCGGCGCGAGCTCGACGCACACGTCGCGGTAGAGCTCTGCTTCGGTACCGCCGGCACCCACGGCGATGAGCGGACCGAAGTCGCGGTCGCGGCGCCCGCCGACCAGCATCTCGACGACGTCGGGGCGGGTGTCCTGCTCCTCCACCACGTATTCGCCCGCGCCCAGCCGCACGGTCATGTCCTCGTAGGCGGCCGCCAGCTCCGCAGCGGTGCGCAGGCCGAGCTTCACCCCACCGCTCTCGCTCTTGTGCTCGAGCCAGCCGGCTTTGAGCACGAGCGGTGGCGTGAGTTCCGCGAACGCGGCGGCCAGCTGCTCGGGCGAGTCGACCCGGCGGCCCGCAGGAGCGCTGATGCCGATCCGCGTCAGCACGTCACGTGCTGACCAGTAGCCCGGCTGAACCGTCAGCGGGGCGCCGGCGGGGGTGGCGAACTTCCGCCCCGGCCATTCGGTGAGGGCTGCCGTGTTGGCGATGGCGCCCATCACGGACTCGATGGCTGCGAAAGCGGGGATGCCCCGGTTCCACATGCGTCCGACCGCTGGCGAGTTCGGGCTCATGCTGTGCACCAGCAGCGGCACGCCGGCCGAGGCGACGGCCGACCCGAGGCGGTCGACGACGGCCAGTTCCGCGCGCTCGGTCGCCGGGTTGTCCTCGCCGTAGCACCCCAGGTAGCCCGACAGCAGCACGACGTCTGCCTCACCAGAATCCATCAGCAGCTCGCTGAGCGCGGCGTAGGTGTGCAGGTCCGCCTCGCCGGCACCGGCCAGATCGACCGGGTTGGTGACCGCGGCGCTCGCCGGCAGCAGTGCCGCCAGCCGCTCCTGCAGCTGCGGAGAGAAGACCGGGGTGGACAGGCCATGTGCCGCGGCGACATCGGCGGCTATGCCGCCCTGACCGCCGCTGTCACTGACGACCGCGACGCGACGGCCAGCCGGCCGGGCCGACACGGCCAGGCACCGGGCGACATCGACCAGTTCGGTCGGTGTCGCCACGCGGATCGCGCCCGCAGCACGGCACGCCGCATCGACGGTGTCGAGCGCCGAGGTCAGTGACCCGGTGTGCGATTGGGCTAGTCGCTGGCTTCCCTCGCTCGCTCCGGTAGTGAGCACCACGGTCGGCTTGCCCGCCGCCCGCAGCCGCCGCAGAACCTCCACCAGCCGCGGGCCGTCGGTGAAGCTCTCCAGATAGAGGGCGACCAACGAGCTCGCCTCGTGGTCGAGCAGGTCCTCCAGCAGGTCGGCGGCGCGGACGTCCAATTGGTTGCCGACGGAGACGAAACGGGAGACACCCAGGCCCACCCGCGCGCTCATGTTGGCGATTTCCGAGCCGAGCTGACCGCTCTGCGAGACGATCGCCAGCGATCCCGGGGTGAAGTGCCCCCAGGCCAACTGCAGTTGTGACGTGGCGTCGTACAGCCCGAGGCTGTTGGGCCCGAGGATGCGCGCGCCGGCGGCACGGATCTTCGCCCCGAACCGGGCTTCGTCCGAGATGCCGGCCGTGATGCCGAGGAAGGCCCGCACGCCTAGGGCGAGTGCCTCGTCGACGACCCCCTCGACGAACGCTGGCGGCACGCACAGCACCAACAACTCCGGGGGCTCCGGCAGGGACGCGACGTCCGGGTAGGTGGATTCGCCCTGCACGCTGCCGGTGGACCGGTTGACCAGGTAGACCTTGCGGCGGTGTCGGCCGCTCAGCGCACCGCGGGCCAGCCAGTATCCCCACTTGCCCCGATCGTCCGAGGCGCCGACGACGGCGACCGACGCCGGATCGCGGAAGAGCCCGAGGTCAGCCATCAGGACGGCACCTCCTGGTCGAGGACCTCGTGTGCCGCGCGCTGGCCGGAGGAGATCGCGCCGTCGATGTAGCCGTACCAGCGGCTTGCCGTCTCGCTGCCCGCCCAGTGGATCCGGCCGACGGGTGTGCGCCATCCCCGGGCGCCGTGCTCGAACCATGCGCCGGGAGCCGGGTTGGCGGTGTAGCCGCCGCGCGCGTAGGCGTCTTCGGGCCAGTTCTTCTCGACGTAGTCGCGTGGAGCGCCCGCCCGCTCGCCGTAGAGCCGGGTCAGCGTCTCGAGCACGTGCTGGCGGCGGGCCTCCTGGTCCGACGCGGACCAGGAGCGCAGCCGGTCGCCGTAGATGAATGCGACCAGCACGCCGACCGAGGCGTCGTCGGGAGAGTTGTCGAAGACCACCCCGACGGAGCCCTCTCCGTAGAGCGTCGCGACGCCCGACAGCCCCTCGGCACGCCAGAACGGCGCTTCGTACACCACGTGCACCTTGGCGACGTCGCCCATGGTGCTGCGCTGGAGCCAGCGCGCGCGGTCGACCGGCAACGGTGGCCGGAAACGGATCCGCGCCGTGGCGGGCGGGGGTGTGGCCACGATGACCCACTGCGCGCGGACGTCGCCGGCATCGGTGTGGACGTCGACGCCGTTGTCGTCCTGCTCCATTGCCAGCACGGTGACGCTCGTGCGGACGGCGTCGCCCAACTGCTCCGCCACCGCTAGGGCAGGCGACTGCGCACCGCGGTGGAACCGCCGCTCCTGCGCGCACCCGTCGGTCTCCATCAGCTGCTCGAACGAGCCGGCGGAGGCGATGTAGAACAGCAGGTGGAACACGGAGATGTCCCGGGCCTCGGTCGACCAGACGCCCTGCACGGCCAGATCCAGACGCCGCCGCGCATCAGGCGAGACCACCGTGCGGTCGAACCAGGACCGCACGGTCACGCTGTCCCACTCCTCCAGGTGCGGGGAACTCGTCGGGTCGTCGATGTCGATCGTCGCGGCCAGCTCGTCGAGGCGCCCGGCGACCTCCCAGTACTCGGCGATGCCGGCCGCCGCCTCGGGCGCTGCGCCGGTGTAGCGGGCCAGCGAGCCGTCGCTCCAGCGCTCCAGGTGCCAGCCGGTCTCGTAGGTGTGGAAGGTCGGGCAACTGAAGCGCTCGGCAAGAGCGAGCAGGTGGTGCTGCGTGCGGCCCACCCACTGACCGCCGTGATCGATGACGACGTCGCGCTGCTCGGTGAGGGTGCGGCCGCCGACGCGGTCGGCGGATTCGACCACCAGGCAGGGCGTGCCCGCGTCGGTGAGTTCCAGCGCGGCGCTCAGCCCGGCGTACCCGGCTCCGACCACGACGACCGGCACGTGGCTCGGCATCGGCTGGTACGTGTCCATGGTCACAGCCTGACACATAACTGATTCGCCAGTCAATAACTCCGGAAGCCTTGACGCGGCGTGGCGCCGCTCACATTATCGACTGACTCACCGATCAACTATGGAGGCTCGCGATGGACGACAGGCAGTTCGCTGCGGAGTTGGAACGCCGGCTGGTGCTCATCGAGGACGAAGGCTCGGGGGAGGGGCCCCTGCCGCCCTTGCCGGCCCTGGACCTGGTGTTCGCCATCGTCGGGCTCGTCGTCCTGACCGTCGGCCTCACGTGGTGGGGGCACTTCTCATGAGCGCCACCACCTCCGAGGGGTCGTCCGGTCATCGTGGGGACAGCGCCGACGGATCCGTCGAGATCAGCGACGCGACGCTCAACGAGCTGCCGGTCCTCCGGGAAGAGCGCATCTGGGGCTTCTGGAGCTACTCGTCGGTCAACGTCGGGCTCGCCATCGCGACGTGGGCATTCCTCCAGGGCGGCGCCGTAGCCATCTTCGTCGGTGCCAAGGCCGCCATCGCCAGCATCGTCATCGGCTACGGGATCAGCGTCCTGCTCGTCGCCCTGGCACCCTGCCTGGTGACCGGCCGGTACGGCATCGAGCAGTTCGTCTCCCTACGCAGCGCATTCGGGCCGAACGGCGCGCGCATCCTCATGATCATGATGTCGGCGCTGCTGGCCGCGGCGTGGTCGGCCGTGCTCGCCATCATGTTCGGACACGCGATCGCGAACGTCTCCAACCAACTGTTCGGCACGCGACTGAGCAGCGGCGGGGTGGCAGTCAGCTTCATCGGCCTGGCCGCCATCGTCATCTCGTGGATCGTGTTGTCCAAGGGGGCGGTGTCGGTCGGATGGGTGAACCGGCTGGTGGCACCCGGGCTGGTGCTGGTGACGCTCGGCATGCTGGCGCTGATCTTCACGAAGACCTCATGGTCGGAGCTGACGGCCATCCCGGCCCTGGATCCCTACGGCGACAAGCACCTCGATTTCATGCTCGCCGTCGAGCTGAACATCGCCGGCGGGCTCGCCTGGTGGCCGAACGTGGGGAACCTCTCCCGGATCACGAAGAGCACCCGGGCCGCGTTCTGGCCGAACGCCCTGGGTCTCTTCCTCGCCTCCGTGGTGGCAGCCATCGTGGGGGTCTTCGCCGCGCTGGCCCTCGGTTCGGAGGACCCCACGCTGTGGATGGTCCCGCTCGGTGGCGCGGTCCTCGGGGTGATCGCCCTCGCCTTCGTGGGACTGGCCAACGTCACCAGCATCGTCAGCCAGGGCTACAGCTCGCTCGTGGCGATCAGGGGCGGCGGCGGTCGCGCGCTGCGCGGCGTGTCCTGGACAGTGCTGGCGGCAGGACTCCTGCTGCCAGCCGCGGTCCTCGTGTTCTTCCCCTCGGCCGTGTACGACAACTACGCCCGGTTCGTCTCCTGGGGAGCGATCCTGCTCGCCCCACTGTGCGGGGTGCAGCTGGTCGACTTCTTCATCCTGCGCCGGGGGCGGCTGAACGTCCGGCACCTGTACCTGCCGCAGGGGGAGTCGGCCTATGGCTACTGGCACGGCTTCAATCCGGCGGCTGTGATCGCCACGGCCGCGGGAGCGCTCACCTACGCCCTCCTGCTCAACCCCATCACGTACGAGCCTTCGGGCGCGTTCGAGTACATGACGGCGTCCCTCCCGGCCTTCGCGGTGGCCGGAGCGCTCCACTACGTCCTCACCCTCGGGGTCATCCGTCCCCTCGGACGAGGGGGGTATGACCTGCAGCGGTGAACTGACCGAACAGTCAAACCGCTAGCCTGAGGCTTCGCGGTACGGACGGAGACCGATGGCCAGGCCCAGCGTCGAGGAAGAGCGCAAGGAGCAGATCCTTGCCTCCGCATGTCGCATCATAGCCGAACGAGGTATCACCGAGATGCGCGTCGCCGACGTCGCCCGCGACGCCGGCCTCTCCGCCGGCATCATCCACTACTACTTCGACAGCAAGCGCGAACTGATCAAGGCCGCCTTCGCGGCCAACTTCAGCAACTCGCTCGAGCGCCGTTCCGGCGTCCTTGAAGGCACCGGAACGGCGCGCGAGAAGCTGAGTTTGTTGATCGACTCGTACCTGCCGGAAGGCGACGCCACGGTCCGCGCCTGGCATGTGTGGGTCGAACTATGGGCCGATGCGCTGCAGGACGCCGACCTGCAGGCGCTCAACGAGCAGGCCTACGGCGAATGGCGACGCATCGTCGGGGACATCATCGCGGAGGGACAGGGAGCCGGAGAGTTCACCGACGGTGATTCCCTCGTCCTCGCCGACATCGTGGTCGCGACGCTCGACGGCATCTGCATCCAGGGCCTGCTCGGCTCCTCGGGCATGTCCATGGACCACATGCGCCTGGTGTGCAGCGAACTCGTGGACCGACTCCTGGTCCGCTGACACCACCGGCCGGGGTTCTCGAGACCCGAATATGCCTCCTTCGACGCGCGGGCGATGGGACGACCGTGGACGTCGCCCGCGGGCACGGGCGGTCCACGTCGTCCAGTTGACGAGGTTCGTGATCGCGACGCGGGCCGGTCGATCGGGACTCGTCACGCATGTGCCCGCTGGGGGCCTCCCCGGTCGCGGGATCAGCCGGGTCGCGAGCGTCTGCGCGGCGTCCTCCGCGCACCGGCGGAAGAGCGCATCGTCCCATGCAACGCCAGTTGACCGACGCTTCGAACAGCGGGCCGAGTAGCGACGCCGCAAGGACCTCGACATCGCCGAGCAGGTGCCGCCCGATGCCTCGGCGAGCCGGTGCAGCACGCCGGGCACGTCCGCGCGGTACTGCTCCGTGGACTCCCGTGCGGCGGCGCGCAGGTCATCATCTCGGCCGCCCATCATGGTCAGCTCCTGGAGCACGATCTCGGCCTTGGGTTCGGCGATGACGCTGTCGGTGTTAGCCCATCAGCGCGCGAGGACCTCGACGGGCGTGCCTCCGGCCTCGACCGCTTGCCTGAGCAGTGCGGTCGCCCGCTCGCGGTCGGCCTGGAGGACCGCGCGCCCGAGCTCGGCCTTGGAGCCGGACTCGTAGTGGACGGCGCCGAGCGGGACGCCGGCCTCACGTGCGACCGCCCGTGTGGCGAGCGACCAGGCGCCCTCGCGCTGTTGCTCGACCGGCAGGTGGGCGCGTTTACCTCCCGTTTTGGCGGCCCAGCGACCGCAGCACGGCTCCCGAACGATGCCGCGAGACACCTGTAAAGGTGTCCCGCGGCATCGCGGTGGAGCGGGTGACGGGAATCGAACCCGCACAGTCAGCTTGGAAGGCTGGGGCGCCTAGTGTCTCCAACCACTGGTCAATAGGCTCTCCCTCCTCGAACGTGCTTTGAACGTGCCTTCCTTGACCGTCGGGCATGCGGCAGCCGAGGCCTCCCAGACGCCGCCCCTGCTTGCCGGCCGTTGTGCTGGCGGTTGGCTCTGGTGGATCTGGGGACGGCGCCCGGAGCTCGCGGGCGGCGCGCCAGGGAGGGTGAGGACGTGCCTGCTGGCGGCTGGACGTCGCCGCCGGAGCCCTGCACGGTGCCGCCGGAGCTGCTGGCCACCGTCGACGAGCCCATCCGCCCGGCGTTCCGAGCCCGGGCGATTATGCGCCCGGTCGCGGTGTCTTGGGCCGGTGGCCGTCGCGCGGACGACGACGATGAGACCGTGCAGTGTCGCGCGGGTCGGCTTTGCGGCTCAAGTGGATCCTCGCGGTGCCTTGCCGCCATGGACCCGGGCCTGTCACCCTCCGGCGAACGGGGGGAGGACGTCCACCACCGCCCCGGGTGACAGCTCCAATGCTCGGTCCCGGGCCTGCGTTCCGTCGACGAGGAAGGAGCAGGCGGTCAGTACGCGGGCTAGCCGCTCCCCGTGGGTGTCGACGAGCTGCGCGACGAGCTGGTCGAGCGGGGCGGCCTGGCGGGTCTCGGTGTCGACGCCGGAGGCTGCCCGGGCGCCGGCGAAGTACCGGACGGTCACGGTGGTCATGCCGGTCAGCCGCCGATGGCCGACATGGGCCGCGCGGGCTGCAGGAAGCTGGGGTCGTCGATGCCGTGACCGGGGAGCTTGCCGAGCGTCGCGATCCGCCAGCGGTCGGCGATCTCCTGGTCGCTGGCGCCCTCGCGCAGGGCGGTGCGCAGGTCGGACTCCTCGCGGGCGAACAGGCAGTTGCGGATCTGCCCGTCCGCGGTCAGCCGAGTGCGGTCGCAGCTGCCGCAGAACGAGCGGGTGACCGAGGCGATGACGCCGACCGTCGCGGGGCCGCCGTCGACCAGCCAGCGCTCGGCGGGGGCGGAGCCCCGGGCCTCGGTGTCCGGGGTGAGGCTGTGTGCCGCCGACAGCCGCCCGAGGATGTCCTCGGCGGTGACCATCTCGCCGCGGGTCCACGCGTGGTGGGCGTCCAGCGGCATCTGCTCGATGAAGCGGAGCTGGTAGCCGTGCTCGAGGCAGAAGTCGAGCAGCGGGACGGCGTCGGCCTCGTTGATCCCGCGCAGCAGGACGGCGTTGACCTTGACCGGGGTGAGGCCCGCCGCCTGGGCGGCCGCCAGCCCGGCGAGGACGTCGTCGAAGCGGTCGCGGTGGGTGAGCTGCGTGAACCGGTCGCGGTCGACGGTGTCGAGGCTGACGTTGATCCGGTCCAGCCCGGCGGCGGCCAGCGCCGGCGCCACCCGGGCCAGGCCGATGGCGTTGGTGGTGAGGCTGACCTCGGGCCGCGGCGCCAGCGCCGTCACGCCTGCGACGATGCCGACCAACCCGGGGCGCAGCAGCGGCTCGCCCCCGGTGAAGCGCACCTCGTCGATGCCGAGCTGCTCGACCCCGATCCGGACCAGCCGGACGATCTCCTCGTCGGTGAGCACCTCGACCTTGGGCAGCCAGTCCAGGCCCTCGGGGGGCATGCAGTAGGTGCAGCGCAGGTTGCAGCGGTCGGTCAGCGACACCCGCAGATCGGTGGCCACGCGACCGTGCCGGTCGACCATCCGGGGCTCGTTCTCGTCGGCCAGGCGATTGTGCGGGGCGAAGTGCTCGGTGGCGACCTGCTGCGCCAGGTCGAGCACCGCGTCGAAGGTCTCCCGCGAGTGCCCGGTGAACCGCGACCGCTTCGTCAGCGACTCGACGCCCAGCCATTCGTTGCAGGAACTCGAGGTCGCGGCGGGACAGGATCAACGAGTCCGGCACGGTGTGCCCTCCGGATAACGATGAAGGAGGAAACGGTACGGTCCGGCAGGCGTCAGCTGACGGCTGCTAAACCGGCCTCCGCCATTCGCTGTCCGTCGGGGCAGCGCTCGGGCGACTGTGGCAATGGTTTCCGCAGAGGCCCCCTGGTCGCCGGTCGCCTGGCCCCACCGGCGCCCGTTCCCGGGGAGAGGCTGAGCAGCCTCTCCCCGGGACCTGACCTATCGCGCTCGGTGCGTCACTCGGCGAGCCAGACCTGGCCCCACATCGTCACGCCGCCCTGGTTCAGGCCCAGTCCGACGCCTTGCGAGCCGCCCGGCAGCTGCCAGGTCGACACGTTCTGCACCGCCGGGTCGACCCCGAACAGGGAGACCGTCGACGCGGTCCACAGGATCGGCACGTTCTCGGCGAGGTCCAGTCCGATCTTCTCGACGGCCTCCTGACGGGCCTCCAGGTCGGTCGTGGTGGCGAGCACGCGCAGCTGTTCGGTGATCACGTCACTGGTGTAGTTCGTGAAGTTCTGCGGCTGCTGCTCCACGGGGCCGAATTCCGTCTTGAGGACGTTGTACGGGTCGCCCCCGCCACTCGACCGCCAGCAGTTGGCGACGTAGTCGCCCGCGAAGGGCGGCACCGACGCCGGTGTGCCGATCGCGTTGGAGATGTGCGCGGCCTGCTCGACGGCCTCGAGTTCGACCTCGAAGCCGACGGTGTTCCAGAACGCCTGGTAGGCCTGCGCCAGCTCGCTCAGGCTCGGATCCGGCTGACAGGCGTACGTCAGGCTGACGGGGCTGCCCACCGGCTTGCCGTCCGAACGCTGCGGGTCGTCGATGTAGTCCTGGAGCAGCTCGGTGGCCCGGTCCGGGTCGTACGTGGGATAGGCCTCGGCCACGTTGTCCGAGTAGAACGGGCTGTCCTCGCTGAAGAACTGGGTCTGACGAGGGGTGAGTCCGGTACCGCCGAGCACCTCGATCAGCTGCTCCTGGTTGGCGGCGTGGGCAAGCGCCTGCCGGACGCGGACGTCGTCGAGCGGTGGCACCAGCACGTTCAGGATGGAGGTGCCGGCGTTGTTGCCCACGAACGTGTGCATCGCCAGCTCCCCGTCCTCGGCGATGTCCTGCGCCCGGCCGACCGTGCTGCCGCGCAAGGTCTGGAACGCGTCGATGTCACCGGCCTGCATGGTCAGCAAGCGGGTGTCCTCGTCCGGGATCGGCCTGAAGACGATCTCGTCGAGGTAGGGCCCGAGGTCCAGGTCGCTGCCCCAGTAGCTCTCGTTCGCGACCACCGTCAGCCGGTCGTCGCGGCTCCAGCTGTCGAACACGAACGGTCCGGTCCCCACGGGGTTCGCGTTCGCCCCGTCCTGGCCCAGCTCGTCGACGTTCTGCATGGAGAACGGCATGCCCGGGGTGCTGGACAGGATGGCCGGGAAGGCGGCGTTCGGTCGCGTCAGGTTGTACCGGACCGTGAGCGGGTCGATCACGTCGACGCCGCTCAGCTCGGCAAGGGTTCCCGTCAGGGTGGACGTCGGCTGCTTCAGGAGCGCCACGTTCCGCGCGATGACGTCGGCGGTCAGGTCGCTGCCGTCGTGGAACGTCACGCCGTCGCGGAGCGTGACCGTCCACGCGGTGAAGTCCTCGTTCGGCTCGACCGACTCCGCGAGATAGGGCTCGTAGTTGCCCTCGCCGGTCTGCATGACCAGCGGGTCGTAGAGGGCGTACAGGACGTTGAACCCCGCGGAGGCCGCGCGGCTGACCCCGGGCAGCCAGCCGTTCGTCTCTCCTTCGAGCGCGACGGTGATGCTGCCGCCCTCCTGCGGTGAACCCTGCGGTTCCGGGTTCTGACCGACCTCGACGTCGGCGGCGCCGCCCCCGTCGTCGGAGCCTCCGCCGCAGGCCGACGTGGTCAGGACCAGTGCCGCCAGGACGGCGCCGACCCGGGTTGCCGCCCTCGTTCGCCGAAGCCTCGTCGTTCTGTACCTCATCTGCCTCTCCCTGCTCAGTCGGGGATCACGTCGCCGCCCCGACTCGGAGCCCTGGCCACTGGGCAGGCAGGGGGGCGAGGACGTCCACGACGCTATTGGGAACGCGACGCGGCTCGGCCATCGATCGAATACGGGCAAGATGGGCCGGCTGCCGAGCACGGATCCGCCAGGAACGTGACGCGCGTGCAAGGATCCGAGTCGATGGACGCACTGGATCTAGAGCTGGTCAATGCCCTGCAGATGCGACCGCGAGCTCCCTGGGCGGAGGTCGCCGAGCCATTGGGCATCGACCCGGCCACCGTGTCCCGGCGCTGGGCACGGCTGTCGGAGTCCGGGGCCGCGTGGGTGACCTGCTATCCCGGCAACAGGCAGATCCCCTACGGATGCGTGGCGCTGGTCGAGGTGACCTGCGTGGCGGGATCGGTGCTGCGGGTGGCCGAGCAGGTCGCGGCGCATCCGCACGCGTTGTCCGTCGACGTCTGCAGCGGCTCCCGGGATCTGTTCGTGACCGTGGCTACGGCGAGCGTGGCCGCACTGGCGCGCTACGTCGGGGAGCGGCTCGGCACGTTGCCCGACGTGGTGCGCACCGAGACGAGCCTGGCCACCCGCGGATACCGGGAGGCCAGCCGCTGGAGGCTGGACTCGCTGGACGCCGCACAACGCATCGCGCTGGCCGGCAGCCGGGACAGCAGTGACGGCCGTACCCGGATCCCGGAGGAGGACTGGGAGCTGCTCCTCGCACTCGGCGTCGACGGGCGGATGTCCCTCACCGAGCTCAGCGAACGCACCGGTCAAGCGCAGAGCACGGTGCGCCGCCGCCTCGATCGATTGCTGGCCAGCGATCGCGCCGTCCTGCGGTGCGACTTCGCGCACGTCCTCGCCGGATGGCAGCTCCCGGCCGTGCTGTGGTTGACCGTTCCCGCGCCCCAGCTCCATGCCACGGCGCAACGCCTGTGCGCGCTCCCCGAGGCTCGAGCGTGCTGGGCGACCACCGGGCCGGCCAACCTGTGCCTCTACGTCTGGCTGCACACCCCGCAGCACCTGGAGCAGGTGGCGGAGCACCTGCTCCAACACTTCCCCGGCTTGCAGATCAGGGATACGTCTGCGGTGCTGAGGGTGATCAAGCGCACCGGCAGGTTGCTCGACGCAGACGGCCGGTGCGTCGGCCAGGTACCGATGGACCTGTGGCGCGACCCGGTGGAGGGGCAGGACCCCTGGCGCGCCACCGGTCCGGGGTAGGTGCCGTCCGCCGTCCGCCGTCCCGCGCGGTCAGGTCAGCACGGTCCAGAGAGCCACCAGAGCGGTTGCGGTGAGCATCGCCAGGACCAACCGGCGGTACACGTCGGGCGCGACCAGGCCGAACAGCCGGTCCCCGACTCGCCAGCCCAGCGGCACGCCTGCCGCCCCGGCGGCGACCACGACGCCGACCAGCGGGTCGAGGAGGCCGGACACCGCGAAGGCGGCCACGGCCACGAGGCCCTGGCCGCAGAAGATGGCCTGCAGCGTGCCGCGGGAGCGGCGGGGCGACAGACCCAGTGCCTGCACGGCCATCACGAGCGGCGGTCCGTTCATCCCGGTGGAGGTCAGCAGCGCGCCGCTGAGCAACCCCGCGGTGGCTTGGGTGGCGGGCCCCGCCGGGAACGGCACGCGCAGCGCCAGCAGGACGACGAGCAGCGACACCACGCCGGCGATCACCGCCTGCAGCGGCCGCTCGCCGAGCCGGGACAGCACCAGCAACCCCAGTGGCATCCCGACCAATCCTGTGACGGTGATGCGGACGCCGGTGCGCCACTCGACATGGTGCCGTTCGGCCGTCGCGGCGAAGCCGGTGAGCGCGAGGCCCACCACCGTCGTCCCGACGACCGCGATCGCCGGGTCGACCACCAGGGCGAGCAGCGGAACGGCGACCAGAGCGAAGCCAAAACCGGTGATGGCCTGGGCCGTGGCCGCGAGTGCGAAGACTCCGAGAGACACGGCGGCCACGAGGCCGACGCTCACCGTCGTGAGGGCCCCGGTTCCCCATCCGCCCGGGCTCCCGACTGCTCATCCTTCAGCGTGGACCTCCGATTCCGCGGCAGCCGAGGTGAAGATCCCCCGGGCCATGAGCGACTGCTCCGCATTCCGGCGCAGCCGGTAGATGCGGGAGCGGACCGCATGGAGTCCGGCGTCCACAGGATCGGCCTGGACCGCCCACTCGACGAGTTGGGCGGCGAGCCGGAGATCGCCGTTCGCGGCGACCTCCTCCGCACGAACGGCGAGCGCACGGGCACCGCCGGCCAGGGCAGCGACCTCGGCGGCGAGGTGAGAGTCCGCCGGTGGCTTGAGCCGGGCCGGGTTGCCGTCGTACCAGCCGCCGTACAGCCGCCAGATGTTGCGGACGACGAACTCCGGCTCGTCGTAGAGCGGCCGGAGGAAGGGCCGGGCCAGGGTGGCGTCGGGCACGGAGACGGTCTGCAGCACCGCGTCGAGGGTGGCGCCGTCGTTCATCAGGGCCACTGTCTGCTCGACCAGCGCCTCGAGCACGTCCGCCACCTCGCCCAGCACACCGGCGATGCGCTCGCGTCCCGCGATCGGCAGCCCGTGGGCCGGGAGGAACAGCTCCGGCTGCTGCGCCGCCATCGCCCGCAGCGCCGCCGCCCACTCGGCCGGGTAGCGCTGCACCTTCTGCGGGTTGCCGGCATTCGGGAAGTTCCAGATGAAGAAGTCACCCGCGCAGACGGCCCGGTGGTGGGGGATCCAGGCCCAGGTGTGGTCGTCGGTCTCGCCTCGGGCGTGGTGGAGGCGGATGTCTAGCCCGCCGACGGAGAGGTCCAGGTGGTCGGTGTAGGTGACGTCGGGCCGGGCCACGTCCTCGGGCAGGAACCGGGCCGGTTGCTGGCCGGGGCCGGGAGCCAGGCCGCTGCCCCCGGCGTCGGCGATCCGCAGGTTGGGATCGCTCAGCCAGCCGAACTGGCGGCGGTTGATGACCCGGTTGTACCCGTCGGTCCGCACGTACCGGCCGAAACGGGCCGGCACGTTCTCGTGCGCGACCACCCGGGGACGGCGGTGCCCGCGCTCGGCCGCGTCGGCGACGAGTGCGCCGCTGCCCCCCACGTGATCGACGTGGCCGTGGGTGTAGATCAGTGTGTGCACCGGGTCGGCGCGCCACCCGCGCAACGCCGACACCACGGCGCCGGCGCTGGGAGCGCCGCTGGAGTCGAAGGCGACCAGGCCCTCGTCGGTCTCGAAAAGCAGCACGTGGGAGAAGGACTCGATGACCGCCACGCCCTCGGCCACCTCGGAGAGCTCCTGGGTGACCCGGTTGGTGGGGCCGTCGACGACGCCGGTGTCGATCATCCGGGCGCTGAGATCGAGCAGGTCGGGCATGGGGGCTCCTTGCAGGTGGAGGGATCAGTCGCAGTTCGTCACGGGGCGACGGCCCAGTCGCCCTCGACCATGACCGCGGACGCGCGGGCGTTGCGGAGCCCGTCCTCGTCGACGTCCAGCAGGGCGGTGTCCACCGCCACCAGGTCGGCACGCTGACCGGCGCGCAGGGCGCCGACGCGTCGGTGGTCGCCGACCAGCCAGTGGCTGTCGGTGGTCATCGCCTGCAGGGCACGGTGGACGGTCAGCCGTTGATGGCCGCCCAGGACGGAGCCGTCGCGCGTGCGGCGGCTCACCGCCGTCCAGATCGTGCGCAACGGGTCCAGCGGTGTCACCGGGCAGTCCGAGTGCATGCCGAACAACTGGCCACGCCCATCGGCCCAGGCGAGCGGGTCCAGATCGTCCGCGCGGTCTGGGCCCAGGAACATGGACCGGTGCCGGTCACCCCAGTGGTAGACGTGGTTGACGAAGAAGCTGACGCCCAGCCCGGCGGTCCGGATGGCATCGAGATCCTCCGCGGTGCTGACCTGGCAGTGCTCGATGCGGTGGGGGGCCAGCTCGTCGGCGCGGTTCCGCTGCAACGGAGCCAGCGCGGCGACCGTGGCCTCCACCGCGGCGTCGCCGTTGGCGTGGACGGCGACCTGCGCCCCGGCGTCCGCGGCTCGCGCGCAGACCCGGGCGAGCTCCCGGGCGTCCATCCCCAGCTCGCCACGGTGCTCGGGGCGGCAGTGGTACGGGAACCGCAGCGCCGCGGTCAAGCCCTGGATGGAGCCGTCGGCCCAGACCTTGGCGCCCGCCAGCCGGAAGCGGCCGGCCGACGCCGTGCTCTCGGCGAACGGCAGTTCGCCAGGGGCGGCGTCGAGCACCAGATCGCCGCGGAGGAACCCCACGACGTGCAGCGGCAGCTCTCCGGCGGCGTCGAGGCCGCGGTAGACGGTCAGCTCCTCCAGGCCCGCATTGAGCCCGACCCCGAGATCGTGCACCGTCGTGACGCCCTGGGCGGTCGCGTCCCGGAGGAACGCCCGGATCCCGTCGCGGACCTGGCCGACGGTAGGCCTGGGCACGTGCGCGAAGACCCGGCCCATGGCGGGCATCCCCTGGAGCAGCCCGGTCAGCCGGCCTTCGGGATGGCGCGGGAACCCGGCCTCGTCGGGATCGACGGTGCCTTCCGACACGCCTGCGAGCTCCAGGGCGCGCGAGTTCGCGACGGCGAAGTGCCCGGAGATGTGCGTGAGAACTATCGGTCGGTCTCGATGCACCCGGTCGAGGTCGTCACGGGTGGGGTGGCGCATCTCGGCGAGGAGGGTGTCGTCGTACCCCCAGCCGCGGACCCATCCGGAGTCGAGCGTCAGCCGTTCGGCGAGCGCCGTGTGGATGTCGGCGATCGACGTGCACCGAGGGCTGCGGCAGTCGGCCGACGCCGACGTCATCGCCGTAGCCCCGGGATGGACATGCGACTCCACCAGGCCGGGGACGACGGTGGCGCCGGGCAGGTCCACGACCGGAGCCTCGGGCGCGAGATGCTGCAACTCGCCGCGGGTCCCGACCCGCTCGACGGCTCCCCCGCGGAGGAGGACGGCCTCGGCGACAGGCTGCGCGGGGTCCATCGTCACGACCGATTCGGCGGTGAGGATCCGAAGGCGCTCCATCAGGCGTCGGCCCGCTCGTGTGGCCGGGTCTCGGCCGGGTCGTCGGCGGCCGTCCCTAGCCACTCCTCGGCCGCGGCGACCATCGCGGTGATCCCGGCGGCCAGCGTCGGTTCCGGCTGCGGGGCGAATCGGGGTGAGTGGTTGGTCGGCACGTGGTCGGGCAGCTTCCCGCCCCGGAGGCCGGCCAGGTCGTCGTCGCTGAAGGCCGCCGGGTCCGTGCCGCCCCAGTGCCAGAAGACGCTCGGGCAGCCGAAGGACTCGGCCAGTCGCCCGAAGTCCTCGCTGGCGCTCAACGGCTGAGGCAGCTCCGCGGTCGCGAGGCCGGCCCGGGACAGCGCTCCCAGCGTGCGTGCGGTGGCTGCGCCGTCGTTCACGGTCACGGGGAAGGCGCTGATCGTCTCGAACTCCGGCTCGCGGGGCGCCCCGCTCACCGTCGCCTCCCCGGTCACGATGCGCCGGACGGCGGCCAGGATCCGCTCGCGCACCGGTTCGGCGAACGAGCGCACGTTCAGCGTCAGCTCGGCCGTCTCGGGGATGACGTTCTCCTTGTCGCCGGCGTGGACGGCGGCGACCGTGACCACCGCAGGGTCGGTCGCCCGGATCTCGCGCGCGACGATGCCCTGCAGGCGCGTGATCACCGATGCGGCGAGCAGGACGGGGTCGATCGTGGTCTCGGGGGAGGAGGCGTGCCCCCCGCGGCCGTGCAGCCGTACCCGCAGGCTGTCGGCCGCGGCCATGATCGGCCCTCCGCGGCTGACGACGACGCCGACCGGCAGCGGTCCGACGTGCTGCCCGAGGCAGACGTCCGGGCGCGGGATGAATGTCCCCAGGCCGCCGTCGATCATGGCCTGCGCGCCCTCGCCGATCTCCTCGGCGGGCTGGAAGACGGCGACCACGGTGCCGCGCCAGCCGCTCCTGCGGTCGGTCAGCACGTCCAGCGCGCCGATCAGCGACGCGACGTGCATGTCGTGGCCGCACGCGTGCATGGCCGCATCGGGCCCGGCGGGCGCGGCGTACGGGAGGCCGGTGGCCTCCTCGATCGGCAGGGCGTCCATGTCGGCGCGCAGCAGCACGGTCGGTCCTGTCCCGTTGCGCAGGATGCCGACCACCCCCGTGCCGCCCACGCCGGTGCGGACCTCCAGGCCCATCGCCGTCAGCCGCTCGGCGACGACAGCGGCCGTGCGCTTCTCGGCGAAGGCCAGCTCGGGGTGCGCGTGCAGGTCGCAGTAGAGGTCGAGGACGTCGGAGGCAGCCGCCCCTGCACGGTGATCGAGCGGCATCGCGTGCTCGTGGGCGGGGTGCGAGGTCATGACCTGAGGCTCCCTACGGAGGCGAGACGACCGGACAGCGTGATGTAGCGGATCGATCGCTCACGCTGCCACTGTCGCCGCCGTGACCCCTGAGAATGCCGCAATCGGTCGGTCACGGGCAGTCCTGCGCAGAAATTCGCCATCAGGCCGGCCTCATCGGCACGGCCTGCGCCACTCTGGCCTCCGGACGGAACGGCATCGACCCGTCCATGACCGCCGACGCAGCCCGACCAGATTGTCCCTGCACTCGAACGTGCCGGCCCACCGACGAGAAGCGATTTCTCAGTCTCGTCCGGCGGTGTACTTCCCCCTGCCGGTGGGCGGTCGGGGCGCGTCGAGGCTGAACCGGACGCCGAGGAGCCGGACCGTGAAGCAGAGCGCCGCGGCGCCGATCGCAGCGGCCGCGCCGTAGCTCCCGCTCTGGCCGGCGATGACCGTCATGGTCGCCGCCAGGATGGCGGGAATGGCGTAGAGCTCGCTGCGCAGAACGGTCGGGACCCGTCCGGTGAGCACGTCGCGGAGGGTTCCTCCGCCGACAGCGGTGAGCGCTCCCAGGATAACGGCTTGTACGGGACCGAGCCCGAAGGCGAGCGCCTTCCCGGCACCAGTCACGGCGAACAGGCTCAGCCCGGCGGCGTCCAGGACGAGGATGACGGGGAGGATCCTCGTCAGCTGGCGGGCGAGGAGGAACACCACCAGGCCGCCGGCAGCAGCCACGGCGAGGTACCGCCAGTCACTGAACGTGGCGGGCGGAAGGTCGCCCAGCATGATGTCGCGGAGTATGCCGCCACCCAGGGCGGTGACCATGCCGAGAGTGACGATGCCGACGATGTCCAGATTGGCGGCACGCACCGCGGTCAGTGCACCGTTCAGCGCGAAGGCGAACGTGCCGAGCAGATCCAGGACCAGCAGCAGTGTCACCGAGCCGGTCATCGTCTTCCTTCGAACTGTCCCGCGGTGTTTCGTCGGGCGGTGGTCGGATCGCACGGGCGGCGGGATCTCCCGTCATGCCGCCCGGAATTCCCCGTCACCCTAGAGGCGCGACGCCGTCGGGCCGGCCGGTGGCCGTCGCCGGCCCGGACACCGACCCTGCCCTGTCGTGTACGCCGCGCCGAAGCTGAGCGGCTGCTTCGTACCTCCCGGACGGCGGAGCGCCCGGGCTCGGAAACGGGGGCGTCACCTCTCGGGAGACTTCCGAGGAGAAGCCGTTGACGCGGCGTAGAGGTGAGGCAGTCGCGGACCTTGACCCGGTGTCCGGTCGAGGACGGCTATTGATGACTGATCTCCACGCACTTCGAGCGTCCGCACGACGTGGCTTGCCGCTCCCGGTTGCCGGCGCTTGGGATGGGGGGCTGTCCCGACGCTCCTGAGATCGTCACGTCTCCCGCGCCTCGGGTGCGGCAAGCCCGGCTTCGAGGGCCGTTCCGACGAGATACTCTGTGCCGCCGTCCCCGGGAACCTCGCCCGCGCGCAGCATGGACAGGACCAGGCGGCCGTTTAGGCGCGCCAGGCGCTCGGCCGGCCATTTCGGCCCGGTGTCCCGCCAGCGAACGACGTCGATGCAGAGGGAAGCGATCGCTGTCAGGACCCCGGAGATGTCGTCGACGTCGAAGGCCCGGGCCCGCATCCCGTCGACCACGGCATGCCGGAAGACCGAGTCGATGTCCCGGCGCAGTTTGATGATGGACTCGTACTGCTCTCCGCTCAGGGCTCGGTGCTCGTACTGCGCCACGCGCGCCATGCGGTGGTTTCTCACGTGGAAGGTCGTGAACGCCTCCACGAGGTGCCTGATCCGCTGGACCGGCTCCAGGTTCTCAGCGGCTACTTCGCGCAGCTGACGCAGCACCTCGGTGTGTCCCAGGTGGCTGAGTTCGAACAGCACGTCTGTCTTGGCCCGGAAGTGGATGTACAGGGCGGCCGGACTCATGCCGGCGCGTGCAGCGATCTCACGGGTGGTGGCTGCGTGGAAACCGCGCTCGGCGAAGACCTCGAGCCCGGCCTGAAGCAGTCGCCGGACCGGCTCCGAGGGCCCGTCGGGCAGAGCGGTCTCTTCGTCGAGGAACGGCAGCTCGCTGCCGACCGTGCCCCCGCCCAGCATCTCGGTGTCGCGACGTGCGGTCATCCATCCACCTCAGATCTCGTGTGTCGAGAGCAGTCTGCCTTCCTGCGGTCGACCCCTTGACAGCCTTGTGAGCTGACGCACACAGTATGACTAAGCGCTCGCTTAGTGGCTAGGGGTTTCGTGATGTCATCCGTTCAGGGCTCTGTCGGACCGTTGGCCGGCGTCAAGGTCGTCGAGTTCGGGCAGTACATCGCCGTTCCCGGCGCAGCCCAGCTGCTCGCCGACCAGGGCGCCCACGTCATCAAGGTCGAACCTCCCAGTGGGGAGGCTGCACGTGGTGTCCCCGGCTACGGCGCCGCCATGTTCGCAGCCAACAACCGGGGCAAGCGCATGGTCTCGCTCGATCTGCGCAGCGAGGAGGGCCGACGAGCCGCCCAGGCTCTCGCGTTGGCCTCCGACGTCGTCATGAGCAACGCCCGGCCCGGCGCCATGGCTCGTGCCGGGCTGTCGTCGGACCTGCTCCTCGCTCGGCGGCCGGACCTGGTGTGCCTGACCCTCACCGGCTTCGGTGAGGAGGGGCCGATGCGGACCCGCCCGGGCCTGGACATCGCCGCCCAGGCGGAGAGCGGTCAGATGTGGATCACCGGGGAAGCCGAAGGGGAGCCGCAACGCGTCGGATTCCCAGTGGTCGATGCTGCCGCAAGCTACGCCGCCGCTCAGGCGGTGACCGCGGCCCTGTTCGAGCGCAGCAGGAGCGGGAGCGGCGCGGACATCCGGCTCAGCTTGTGGGACGTCGCCATCCATCTGCAGGCCTCGAGCTGGATGGACTACGCGCTCACCGGGCAGCCGCCCATCCGCAAGGGCAACGGACAGCCCGGCGTCGCTCCGGCCGCGGACGTCATCGAGGTCGCGGACGGCTACATCGTCATCTCCGCCTACGTCGACGCGCACTGGCGCACGCTCTGCAAGCTGCTCGACATCGAGCACCTGGCCGACGACCCACGGCTCGTGGATGCCCAGGTGCGGGTCGTCCACCGCCCCTACATGGCCGAGGTCCTGTCCCAGGCCCTGCGGCACCTCACGCGTGAGGACTGCATCGAGCTCCTGGGCGGCGGGGGCATCGTGGTCGGTGCCATCCGCACCTATCCCGAGGTCCGGCAGCTGCGGGGGGACGGACCCGGCAGCCCCTTCCTCCCCACCGATGCGGTGGCCGCCAGTGCGGGAGCGCCTCCCTGGCACGTGGGGCCGCCGGTCACATGGGGCGCCATGTCGCCGGACCGGCGCCCGCCCCGGGCGCAGGGCGCCGACACCGACTCAGTGCTCGCCGAACTCGCGCCATCCACTCAGCACGATCCGAACGGCGGCGCCAACGGTGCCCCCGCCGACCGACCCGAAAGGTGACGTTCATGTCCCGTCGTTCCCGTAGCACGCGTCTGGTGGCCGCAGCCGCTTTGGCGCTGCTCGCGACCACCGCGTGTGCCCCCCAGTCGGACGACGCCGAGCAGGCGGCGTCTCCGGCCGACAGCAACTACCCGGAGCGGCCCGTCGAGGTGGTCGTCCCCTACCCGGCAGGCGGCGGGTCCGACGTCCTGGCACGCGCCCTCGTCGAGGCGGTGAACGCGGATGGCGGGCTCGGTGCAGACATGCAGATCGTCAACCGTGCCGGCGGTGGTGGTGTCGTGGGGACCAGCGAGGTGCTCTCGGCGGAGGCGGACGGCTACACCATCGGTTTCGGCCCCGAAGGCCCCATCACGCTCCAACCGGCGGTGCAGGACGTGCCCTACGACCCCCTGGCCATGACTCCGCTCCTGCAGGTCACCCAGTCCACGCCGGTTCTGGCCGTCCCCGGGGATTCGCCTTACCAGAGCCTGCAGGACTTCGTGGACGCCGCACTCGCCTCGCCCGGCCAGGTCAGCCTGGGAGAAGGGCCGCTCTCCTACTCCGTGCCGGTCACGCTGCTCGAGGAGGAATCCGGCGCGACGTTCAACCGCATCGACTACGAGGGGGACGCCGCCTCGCTGACGGCGCTGCTCGGTGGCAACGTCGACGCGACGATGACCCAGGTGTCCGCGGTCCTGCCGCAGGTCGAGACGGGTGACGTGCGCGTGCTGGGCATCGTGGGCGAGGAGCCCAGCGAATTCCTGCCCGACGTGCCCACCTTCCAGGACGAGGGCTTCGACGTGGTCTGGGATGCCACCTACTTCGCGTACGGCCCCGAAGGGCTGCCCGAGGACGTACAGGACACTCTCACCGAGGCATTCACCTCCGCCGCGGAGTCCGAGTCCTTCCGCGAGGTGGCCCGCACCGCCGGCCTGCCCGTCGACCTGGCCGACGCCGAGGCGCTGGAGGAGCGCCTGACCGAGCGGCTGGCCCGGGCCGAAGACCTCGCCGAGGCCAACGGGGGGCTCTGACCCATGGGGCTGTCCTGGAAGAGCCCGGACACGGTGGTGCCCGGCGTGCTTCTGCTGGGGGCGATCGTGTACGGGACGACCGCCTGGGGCTACGACCTCGGGACGGGCTCGAACCCGGGCCCGGGCCTGTTCCCCTTCGCCGTCGCCATCGCCGTGGTCCTGTCGTCCGCCACCTGGTTGGTGACAGTGGCGAGAGAGCGGCCGCGTCCCCAGGACCAGCCCACCCCGTCCGCCCCGCCCGCCGGTCACGACGATCCGGGCCTGCCTTCCTCGGTGGCCACCGCCGAGGAAGGCGGTCCGGAGGAGCCGGACGAGACGCTCGACTGGCCGCGCATCGGCGGTGTGGCCGTGGCCGCGCTGCTGGTGATCCCACTGAGCACCTGGATCGGTCTGGTGCCGGCCGCGGGCGTGCTGGCGACCGCGACGGCGGCACTGATGCGGGTGCGTCTGGTGGTCGCCGTGGTGGTCGGGCTGGTCTTCGGGGTCCTCGCCTACCTGGTCTTCGAGCAGTGGCTCGACGTTCCGCTGCCAAACGGCTTCCTCCTGACGCAAGGTGGGATCACGTGACCGGCGACCTCCTCAGCGGCTTCGCGGCCGTCTTCAGCCCGGAGTTGTTCCTGCTGGCCGTCATCGGAGTGGTGCTGGGCACGCTGGTCGGCGTGCTTCCGGGCATCGGCCCGATCGGCGCGATGTCCATCCTGCTCGGTCTAACCACCCAGATCGGTGCCACCGGCTCCCTCATCCTGTTTGCCGGGATCTACTACGGAGCCGCCTACGGCGGGAGCACCACCTCCATCCTCCTGGGGCTGCCCGGTGAGTCGGCCTCGGTCGTGACGGCGATGGACGGTCACGCGATGACCAAGCGCGGTCGCGCCGGTGCCGCGCTGTCCATCGCCGCCCTCGGTTCCTTCGTGGCGGGCACGCTCAGCATCGTCGGCCTGATGCTGTTCGCGCCGTTGCTCAGCGATGTCGCCGTCCAGCTCGGCCCGCCCGAGTACCTCGCGCTGACCATCGCCGGTCTCGGGATGCTCGTCGTGCTCACGCCGGGCGCCGCGAGCCGCTCCGCCCTGATGGTGCTGGTCGGCCTGGCCATCGGAGTCATCGGCATCGACCCGCTTACTGCGACACCCCGCTACACCCTCGGCATGCCGGAGCTGTCCGGAGGGATCAGTTTCGTCGCGGTGGTCATGGGCGTCTTCGGCGTCGCGGAGGTGCTAGACCAGGCCGGGCGGCGGTGGTTCCCGCCACGCGTCAAGGCGCCGTCGATGCGCGAGCTCGTCCCGACGAGAAGTGAACTGCGCAGAGCGGCGCCGGCCAGCCTCCGCGGTTCCGGTATCGGCTTTTTCCTGGGCCTCATCCCGGGGCCGGCGGCGATCATCTCCACGTTCGCGTCCTATCTGACGGAGCGGAAGATCTCCAAGCGGCCGGAAGAGTTCGGCCACGGGGCCGTCGAGGGCGTCGCCGGACCGGAGTCCGCCAACAACGCCGCTGCCGGCGCGGCGTTCATCCCCCTCATGGCCCTTGGCATCCCGTTCGCCCCGGTCATGGCGCTGATCCTGTCGGCCCTGCTGCTGAACGGTATTGTTCCGGGGCCGACGTTCATCGACGACCAGCCGACGCTGTTCTGGACCGTCATCGCGTCGATGTACCTGGCCAACGCGATGCTGCTCGTCCTGAACCTGCCGTTGGTCGGCCTCTTCACTCGGGTGCTGGCCGTCCCGCCGGGCGTGCTGA
This sequence comes from Blastococcus goldschmidtiae, assembly GCF_031845325.1. NCBI lineage: Bacteria > Bacillati > Actinomycetota > Actinomycetes > Geodermatophilales > Geodermatophilaceae > Blastococcus > Blastococcus goldschmidtiae. Next base: position 49,136 of record NZ_JAVREI010000004.1, read on the forward strand.
TGCCGGTGATCCTCGGGCTCACCGTGATCGGCGTCTACGCGGACAACAACAGCGTCTTCGACATCGGCGTCATGTTCGTCGCCGGGTTCGCCGGGCTGTTCTTCCGCCGGGCGGGCCTGAATCTCGCACCGCTGGTCCTCGCGCTCGTTCTGGCTCCCACTCTCGAGACGTCCCTGCGCCAGACCCTCTCCTTGGCCCAAGGGGATGTCGGCTACGTGCTCAGGCGGCCCGCGGCCGTGGCGATCTTCGGCATCGTGCTCCTGGTCGTGGTGCTGCGCGTGGTCGCGATGGTGCGGGCCCACCGGGACCGAGGACCGGCCGGTGCGGGGCCGCTCGTCGCGGCGTCCGGGCCTGCTGACCCGTCCTCGCCGGAGGACGGGGAGCAGGGCCCCGGCTACGAGCTGTCCGGCCGTCGGTCGGGGTCGACGTCACACCGGGCAGACGACGTTTCGGCCGACCGCTCATCACCGGGCCCGTCATCACCGGGTCCATCGACACCGGGTCCATCGACACCGGACTCATCGACACCGGGTCCATCGACACCGGACTCATCGACACCGGGTCCATCGACACCGGACTCATCGACACCGAACCAGTCGTCGCCGATCCCGGCGCGCACGGACCACAAGGAGTAGCAGTGGCGCAGAGCATCCTGGAACTGGCCGACGACGTCTGGACCGGCGCAGCCTTGCTCAACGACCTCCGCCGATATCCGCCCGGCCACGTCGAGGAGGTGGCTCCCGGTGTGCGGATGAGCCCCGGCTTCGGCCACGCGTTCCTCGTCGAGACCGGGGACGGGCTGGTCATGTACGACACCGGCCCGCGGGAGACGGCGCAAGCCCTCCACGACGGGGTGCGGGCGTGGACCGACGCGCCGGTGACCCACGGGGTGTACACCCACGGGCACCTCGACCACGTGTACGGCATGGTCCCGTTCGACGAGGAGGCCGAGGCCACCGGGCGGCCGCGGCCGATCGTGGTCGCCCACGAGAACGTGAACGCCCGCTTCGACCGCTACGACCTGACCAAGGGCTACAACACGGTCATCAACCAGCGGCAGTTCCGCAATCTCGACCTGGTCTGGCCCGAGTACTACCGGCGGCCGGACATCACCTACAGCGACCAGTACCAGCTGACCGTGAGCGGTACCGAATTCCAGCTGCGGCATGCCCTCGGCGAGACCGACGACCACACCCTGGGCTATCTCCCCGACCGCAAGATCCTTTTCGCCGGCGATCTGTTCCTCTTCGTCTCCCCGAACGCGGGGAACCCGCAGAAGGTGCAGCGCTACCCGGTGGAATGGGCCGCCGCCCTCCGCTGGATGGCCGGCCTCGGCGCCGAGCTGATGCTGCCCAGTCACGGCGTCCCGGTGCAGGGCGCGGACCGGATCCGCGAGGCGCTCGAGACGACGGCGGCCTACCTTGAGTCCCTCGTCGAGCAGACCTTGGCCGTCATGAACGCGGGGGGTCGGCTAAGCGACGCTCTGGCCACCGTCCGGGTGCCGGACGAGCTGGCCGCCAAGCCGTACCTGCAGCCGGTGTACGACGAGCCGGAGTTCGTCGTCCGCAACATCTGGCGCCTGTACGGCGGGTGGTACGACGGCGACCCCGCCGCACTCAAGCCGGCGCAGCCCGACGTCCTGGCGCGGGCGCTGGCGCAGCTCGCCGGCGGTGCCGCTCGGCTCGCCGACGCTGCGGCCGACGCACTGCGCGCGGGTGACCTCCGGCTGGCCGGCCACCTCGCCCAGCTCGCGGTGGACGCCGCACCGGAGGACCCTGCCCTGCACCGGATCCGGGCAGAGGTGTTCGCGGCGCGGGGCAAGGCGGAGAAGAGCACCATGGCGCGGGGGATCTTCCGCTGGGCGGCGCTCGAATCTAGGACGGCAGCCGGGGAAGCTGTCGAGGAGGGCCTCGGGCGTCCGGCGGCCTCGTTGTGACGGTGCTGGATTTCGCCGAGCGGCGGCTCGTCCAGGAATCGGTGCGCGACGCGGTGGAGCAGCTGGCCTCGGTGGCGCACACCAGGGCGCTCGTCGACCACGACGCTGGCGATGTCCGGGAGGTCTGGCGCGAGCTGAACACCGCGCTGGGGCTGACCGCGATCCCTGTCCCGGAAGAGCGTGGTGGTGCCGGCTCGGGCTGGGGCGCGGTCGGCATCGTGCTCGAGGAGCTGGGCCGGACCCTCTACCCGGTGCCCTATCTTTCCTCCTGCCTGGCGCTCCGGCTACTGCTCGAGGCGGACACCCCGGCGGCGCACGAACTGCTCCCCCGGATCGTGAGCGGCGACGACGTTCCTGCCGTGGTCTTCGGGGCCGCCGCGGCCGGACGTCCGCAGCCAGGCCCAGGGCGGGGTATGACCGCCGTCGATCGGAACGGGGAATGGCGGGTCAGCGGCCGGGTCGACGACGTGCTCGGTGCCGCGCACGCCGACGTCCTACTGGTGGCGGCGTCCGGTCCCGACGGACCGGTCGTCCTGTCGGTGGCGGCGGGAGCCGCCACCATCCGCTCCCGGCCGACCCTCGACCCGACGCGCCCGGTGGACGACGTCGTCCTCGATCAAGCGCCGGCGACTCCGCTGACCGCAGAGCCGGTGGAAGCGCTGCTCGCCGACGTGGTGGCCTTCGGCGCCGCCGCTCTGGCCACCGAGGCGGTCGGCGGAGCCGCGCGCTGCCTCGACCTGGCGCTCCAATACGTCCGTGACCGGCGCCAGTTCGGAACCCCCATCGGTTCCTTCCAGGCGGTCAAGCACGCCTGCGCGGATTTGTTGCGGGAGCTGGAGCCGGCGCGCTCGGCGGCGCTCGGGGCCCTGGAGGTGGCTGACGGCGGCCACGACGCAGATCTGCAAGCCACCGCTGCTCTCGCCAAGGTCGTCAGCGACCGCATGTACACCCGGGTGTCCCTCGAGTCGGTGCAGCTGCACGGCGCCCTCGGGTTCACCTGGGAGATGGAGCTCCATCTCCACACCAAGCGAGCGGTGTGCAATCGCGTGATGTTCGGCGAGGCGCCGTGGCACCGGGCCGTGCTCTCCCGGCAGGTGGCCACGCTGGTTAAGCGCGCCTCCGGCCCGATCGAACATGTGAACGAGGCGGACCGGAATGCGTCGGCGGACCTCCCCGAGCTCCGTGCCGAGGTGCGCGACTGGCTGCGCGAGCACGGAGCGCACGCTCCACCCCTGGGCGGCGCGCACGAGGCGATGTCCTACGAGCAGACGCCGGAGGAGGCCGCCTGGATCGATCGGCTGCGCGAGGGCCGCTGGCTGTGCCTGTCCTGGCCCGACCGCTTCGGCTGCCGTGCGCTCGGCCCCATCGAGACCATGGCGGTCAACGAGGAGTTCACCTGGGCCGGCGTGCCCCGTCCGCACCTGGGCATGGGGGAGACCCTTGTCGCCCCGGCGATCCTCGCCCACGGCAGCGTCGAGCAGCAGGACGAGTTCCTGCCGAGGATCCTCTCCGGCGAACACCGCTACTGCCAGGGGTTCTCGGAGCCCGAGGCCGGGTCGGACCTGGCCCACCTGCGCACCCGCGGTGTCGTCGAGGGTGACTCTGTGCGCATCACGGGCGAGAAGATCTGGCAGTCCGGAGCGCAGCACGCGAACCGGATCTTCGTGCTGTGCCGCACCGACGCCGACGCACCGCCGCACCGCGGCATCTCCTATGTGCTGGCCGACATCCCCGGCAACGGCATCCGCGTCGAACCGATCCGGATGATGAGCGGCGACCACGGCTTCAGCCACGTCGTCCTCGACGGCGCCGTCGCGCCGCTGGAGGCCGTGATCGGGGGACTGGGCAACGGCTGGAAGGTCGCGATGACCACGCTGGGTGCCGAGCGAGCGGGGCAGGTGACGTCCCAGCACCTCGGCTACCAGCGCGAGTTCGAGCAGCTCGTGGATCGTCTGGCCGCGCTCGACCGGCTGGACGCTGCCACGCTGGACCGGCTGACCGATCCCTGGATCGGCATCCAGCTGATGCGCCTCAACGGTCGCCGCGTCGCAGCGGACCTCGCCGCAGGGCTGGAGCCGCAGGCGCTGCTCGCCATCGACAAGATCAACTGGTCGGAGTTCCACCTGTCACTGGGCCTGCTCGCGGCCGAGCTGCGGGGGCTGGACGGCGTCCTCCGCCCCCGCGAGGAGGGGTACGTGCTAGACGACCTGCAACGCGTGCTCCTGGAGAGCCCGGGACGGCGGATCGCTCGCGGAACCAACCAGATCCAGCGGAACCTCATCGCCGAGCGCGTCCTGGGGCTGCCGCGATGACCGCCGAGCCTGCTGTCCTCGTCGAGCGCTCGGGCTCGCGCTGTGATGTCGTCCTGAACCGCCCGTACCGGCGCAACGCGGTGAACCTGGACGCGGTGCACGCGCTCACCCGGGCGCTGCACGCTGCCGAGCAGGACGATTCGGTGGGCGCCGTCGTTCTGCGCGGCGCCGGCGGGTGCTTCTGCTCCGGCATCGATCTCAAGGACCTCGGCTCGCAGGCCGAGTTCACGGCCGCGTGGACAGCGCTGCACACGTTCATCGACTCGATGCGCACGCCGCTGGTGGGTGCGATCGAGCATGCGGCGGTGAATGCCGGTGCCGCCTTGGCACTCGCCTGCGATGTCGTGGTCGCCGGTGAGTCCTCCTTCCTCCAGGTGAAGGAGGCGGCGATGGGCATGACGCCTCCGGTCAACGTCGCGTGGCTCGTCACGCGCCATTCGACGTCTCTGGCCCGCCGGCTCACATTGACCTGCGACGCCGTACCGGGAGCAGAACTCGTGCAGGTGGGTATCGCTGCGCGCTGTGTCGCGGACGCGGAGGTCGTCCGGACCGCACAGAAACTGGCCGATGCCATCGCCTCCTATCCGCAGTCCGGTGGTGCCCGCGTGAAAGCGGTGATCGCCTCCGCAGCTGGAGGAGGTCAAGACGGGTTCCTCGGCGCCCTGACCGCGATCCGCGGCTGACGGCCCTAGCGTGTGCGCGACATTCGATGGTGGCGACACGGTGGCGTCCGCGTCGCTCGGCCGGATCGCAGGACCGGCTGCCGTCAGCGCGTGGCCAACGACGCGCTGGCGCAGGCGCGGTCGGGAGGGGGCGCTCGTTGCAGGTGGGTCCGCGCGCCGCCAGAGCCAATGCGGACCGCGACCCACCTACCTGCCGACGAGAGGGCGTCCATGAAGTCACCCCGCCGGGCCCCGCGGTGGAGGTCCCTGACGAGGCCCAGCCGCGGCGACCTCGTGGCGGCGCTCAGCGTTGCGCTGATCCTTATCCCCCAGGCGATGGCGTACGCGCAGTTGGCCGGGCTGCCACCGGTTCACGGCCTGTACGCCGCGGCGGCCGCACCCATTCTGGCCGCCTTCGTCGGCTCGTCGCCCTACCTGCAGACCGGGCCGGTGGCGATGACCAGCTTGCTGACCCTCGGCGCGCTCGCCCCGCTTGCGCCGAAAGGTTCGGCCGAGTTTGTCGCCTACGCGGCCGTGCTCGCCGTCGTGGTCGGTGTCGTGCGTCTCGGCTTGGGGCTGCTCCGCGCCGGGGCCTTCGCGTACCTCCTGTCGGAGCCGGCGATCAGCGGCTTCCTCTTCGGTGGGGCGCTACTGATTGTGGCCTCGCAGGTCCCGCCGCTGCTCGACGTCGATGCGACGTCCACCAACCCGCTGAGCGCGGCCACCCAGTCGCTCATGGAGCCGTCCGGGTGGACGCTGGCCGCGGTTGCACTCGGAGCGGCCACGGTTCTGGCCCTGATGCTGGGCCGCCGCCTCGGGCCGCTGTTCCCTGTCGTGCCGCTGGTTGCCGTCGCCGGCCTTCTCGTCGGCGGACTCACCGGTCACCCGGGCGCACTGGTCGGCGACATCCCCACCGGGTTGCCGCCGGTGAGCCTCGACCTCCTGTGGTCGGCGCTCCCGCATCTGATCGTCCCCGGCGCCGTCATCGCCATTGTCGGCTTCGCCGAGCCGGTGGCGATCGCACGCCGGTTCGCCGCAGAGGACCGGCAGCGCTGGAACCCCGATCGTGAGCTCGTGGGCCAGGGGCTGGCCAACCTGGCCGCGGGGGTCGCCGGCGGCTACCCCACCGGCGGATCGCTGTCGCGCTCCTCGCTCAACCGCGCGGCAGGTGCCACGTCGCGCTGGTCGGGAGCTCTCACGGGTCTGCTGGTGCTCGCTGCGCTCCCGGTCGTCGACGTGCTTGCACCGCTGCCCCGCGCGGTGCTGGCCGGCCTTGTCGTCGCAGCTGCGCTGCCGCTCCTCGACCCCCGGGTTTTGACCCGGCAGTGGCGTCTGTCACCCGCCCAGGCCGGCATCGCCTGCAGCACGTTCCTTGCCACGCTGGCTTTCGCCCCGCGGATCGAGCGCGGTGTGCTCGTCGGCGTCGGCCTGGCCGTGGCCGTTCACCTGTGGCGGGAGCTGCGGCTCCACATTCGCACCGATCTCACCGCCGACGGCACGCTGCACGTGCGCCCGCAGGGTGTCCTCTACTACGCCTCGGCCCCCGCGTTGCAGGACCAGCTGGTCGACGTGGTCGCCCGGCAACCTGCGGCGCAGCGGGTCGTGCTGCACCTGAACGAGCTGGGCCGGATCGACTTGTCGGGGATGATGACCATCCGCGCGATGCTGGACGACTTTCACCTCCCGGTCACCGTCACCGACGTTCCCGAGCACGGCCGCCGTCTGGTCGCGCGGGTGTTGCCGAAGGACTCGATCGGTCCACCGGTCCGGGACGCGCCGGGCACCGACGGGGGTGTCGGGATGCCTGACGATCACGGCAGGTGACTCCCACGGCTTCCCCCGGTGACCTGGTTCGCGCGGGCGAGGAGGTCCGTGACGAACCGTTGCTGTGTGGTCGGCATGGACCAACGCTAGAACCGACGGCGCGGGGCGGGAGGTGATTGCCAGCGTGCCAGGGACCGGCCGTCAGTCCTCCTCCTCGGCCAGGACCAGGAGTCCTGCCGCCGGGCAGTTGTCCACGGTGATCGCACCTGCGGGCAGGCACTGGCCCTTGGGATCTGTGAAGCCCGCCGGAATTGCGACCGGCCGGTCCTTGCTCACCGACATGATCTTGATTGTCGAGTATCGGACGGCTTCTTGGTCCGTGAGCAACTTCAGGAGGCCCTGCAGGGCCTCGAACGTCGTTTCCTCGCGGCAGATCCAGAGGAACGTGGTTCGCGGCATCTGTCGACGGTAGGCCCGTAGGGCCCTCGGTCTGGCCGATCTCCTGTCGGCGCGCCGTTTCCTCAGTCGGCCCCCGGATCCCCGGCCAGTCGATCAACTCGTCGAGGCCCATGAAGTCTCGACGCCAGCCGTCGCGGACCACCAGGCCCCGGCACTAGTTCGGGGGAGTCGGCGCCGGCCTCCTCGGCGAGGGCCCGCAGGAGCATCGCGGCGATGCCCGGTCGCGCGGCCGGTGACGCCGGGCAGGTCGCGGTGCATACGCGGCCGGAGCAGTTGGCCAGCATCTTCATCGCGTCCGCCAGTCCGGTGCCGTCTTGGACGGCGTCCACCGCCCGACCGAGTTGCTCGGCGGTCACCATGAGAATGGCGGTCATCGGTCGCTCTCCCGCCGAATGCCCCGCGAGGCCGGCTCGGCTTCGATCGCGGCGTTCTGGGCCAGGAACTCGGCGCTGAGTCGGGGCATGGACCCCCGGGCGAGATCGTCGGATCCAGCGGTCCCCAGCTCCTCGCTGAAGAGCGAGGCCAGGTTTACCTCTGTACCCCTCGCCAGCCCCCGGTCTGCTGTGCGCTCGCGGGCAATCTGGAGAGGGGCCCCGTCGTTGGACCCTCCGATGAGCCATTCAAGTCGCGCCCCGGGGGTGTGGCCACCTTGCCGGTCGTTCCTGGGATGGCGCCTGGCGGGGCCCCGGCGTTTCGCAATAGGCCTCGTCGTCGTGCCTTATCCGTGCCTTAAGCACCGGCCAAACGCGGTGGTCAGCGATCAATAGGGGTCAGCACTGCTACGGCACGGAAGGAGCGGCGCTGCCCGGCTGAGCTGCACAGACGGGCGTCCGCCCTGGTCAGGACGTGGAGCGGGTGACCGGGATCGAACCGGCATGGCCAGCTTGGAAGGCTGGGGCTCTACCATTGAGCTACACCCGCGAGACCTGCGAGAGGTCTTCGGGAAGCCTAGCGCGACGGCTGCCTGCTGCCCGGGAGGGCGGGCCCACCCGGGTCAGGACAGCGGGGTCAGCGCCTCCACGGCCGGCAGGAAGATCTGCTCGCGGTGCACGTCCCTCCGGTCCGGGGTCGTCGTCAGCTGGATCAGCATGAGGCCGTCCGGCCCCTCGGCCAGCGCCATCTCGACCGCCTGCCCGAGCTCCACGAGCTGGTAGAGCTGCCAGGTCGCCGCGTCGGTCGTCAGCTCACCGACCGGCTGGAGCGGCTCCTCCGCGCCGAGCTGCTCGGCGACCCCCTCGAGCACCTGCTCGGCGGTGATGCCGGGCACCACCTGCTGGATGAGCGACGTCAGGAACGACTCCTGCCACAACCCGGGGATCGCCTCGATCCAGCTCTCCGGACGGGCGCCGGCGAGGCCGAGCTCGTCGCTCTCGAACGAGGTCATCTCGACCGCGACGTCGTCCGCGGTGAAGGTTGGCGGCTCGATGTCGTCGATGCAGTCGGTCGCCGGCTCGCGGCTGGGCTCGTCCAGGAACCCCTCGGCGATGCGCACGGCGCACTCGTGACTGGGCAGGGCACCGTGCCCGGTGAACGGGAACCGGACGAAGAAGCTCTCGGAGAGGCCGGCGGCGATCTGCTCGCCCCAGCGCGGCGGCGTGATGGGGTCCAGGTCACCGGCCAGCACCAGTGCGGGGATGTCGCTGGTCACCTGCTCGTTGGCGTCGGCCTCGGGCTCGCCGGCGTCCCACGAGGAACACACGTCGAAGATGCCGGGGCCAGAGGTCGGCGTCCCTGCGAAGAAGCCCTCGACCAGCGGGTCCTCGGCTGCGGCCGCGGCCACGTCCGCACGGGAGCCGAACGACACCTCCTCGTGGCACTGGACGGCCAGTTGCTGGCCGATGCTGACGAAGTCCAGCTGCTGAAGCTGCACCCCGAGAAGAAGCCCGACCGTGCCGAACTCGCCGGCGCCCGCCGCGGTGATGACCTCGGGGAGGTGCGCCACCAGCTCGGTCGAGTAGAGCGAGTCGAACAGGAAACCGACGAGGGAGTCCCCGTCGAGCTCGTCCTGCAGGCGCTCTCCGTTCATCGGGTCGACGACGGTGACCGGTGCCGGCGCTGCGTTGAGCTTCCCGACGGCATCCCGGAACGTCCGCTCGAGATCCGGGTACATGGCGGCGCAGCCGGGGTCGTCGGCGCAGGTGGCGAACAGGGCATCCATCGCCCGCAGCGCGTTGCGGGGCATCTCCTCGTACAGGTCCGCGTCGACCGGGTAGGCGGAGTCCAGCACGACCGCCCGGATGCCGTCCGGGTGGTCGCGCATCGCCGACTGCGCCAGGCGGGTGCCGTAAGAGATGCCGTAGAGGTTCCACTCGTCGTAGCCGAGCGCCACCCGGAGGTCCTCGAGATCAGCGGCGGACGCGGCGCTGTTGTAGTCGGCGACGTCGATGCCCTCGTCGACGAGGCGCTGGCGGCATTCCTCGAGCGCCTCCAGGGCCTGGGCCTCCAGCTCCTCGTCGGACAGGCCGGACCCCAGCGAGTCCCGCGCCCACGCGCTGTACTCGTCGCAGGCCAGCGACGGCTCGCTCAGTCCGGTGCCCCGCTGGTCGAGGAGCACGAGGTCGCGGTTCGCGGTGAGCGGTTCGTAGAGCTGGGCGAAACCGTCCGGGACGAGCTCCAGGGTGCTCTGGCCGGGCCCTCCCGACAGGTAGACGACGGGATCGTCCGCAGGGTCGTCGGCGTCGCTCCGGACGATGCCGAAGGCGAGCTCGATCTCCCCGGCGTCGGGGTCGTCACGGTCGGCCGGGACGGCGAACGTGCCGCATTCGATGTCCACGCCCGCCGGCACGTCGAAGTCGCACGCGCCGAGGTCCACGTCGCTCTTCGTGCGGGCCGGGGAGGCGTCGCCCCCGTCGTTCCCGCCGTCTCCGTCGGCACCCGAGCAGGCGCCGAGGAACAGCAGGGGAACCAGGAGAAATGCTGCTCGGCGACCGGTCATGGCCCCTTCATCTGCCGGAGGACGGCCACCTCACCCGGGTGCGCGAGGGCGCGCGGGGGCCGCCGATCGGTTGGTACCTGCCGTGCACCGTAGGTCACGTCTCGGCTCCTGCCGCCGGGACACGAGCCAGTGCCCGGGGCGTCCTCCGGCGCTAGCGTGCGGACGCATGACCGACACCACCTGGATGGACGCGACCGCGCAGGCAGAGCTGGTGCGCTCGGGGGAGGCCAGTCCCGCGGAACTCGTCGAGGACGCCATCGAGCGGATCGAGCGGGTGAACCCCCACCTCGACGCGGTGATCCGCGACCGTTTCGACGAGGCCCGCAGGGAGGCGGCCGGCGCGCTCCCGGACGGCCCGTTCCGCGGCGTCCCCATGCTGCTCAAGGACCTCGGCTGCCACGTCGCCGGAGAGGCCACGAACTACGGGACCTCCTACCTGCGCGACTCCGGCATGACCTGGCCGATCGACAGTCACCTCGCTCGCCAGTTCCGCGCCGCCGGGTTCGTCTCCCTCGGCCGCACCAACGTGCCCGAGTTCGGTACCACCATCACCACCGAACCGGCAGCTCACCGGCCGACGCGCAACCCGTGGAACCCGGCGCACTCCGCCGGCGGCTCCAGCGGCGGATCCGCCGCCGCCGTCGCCGCGGGAATGGTCCCCGTCGCCCACGCCAGCGACGGCGGGGGATCGATCCGCATCCCGTCGTCGGAGTGTGGGCTGGTCGGGCTCAAGCCCACCCGTGCCCGCGTGAGCCACGGCCCGGAGGTGGGGGAGGGCTGGGCCGGCGCCACGACCGACGGCGTGCTCACCCGCACCGTCCGCGACGCCGCAGCCGTCCTGGACGCCATCAGCGGCCCCATGCCCGGTGACCCTTACGTCGCCCCTGCCCTGCCTCGCCCGCTGGCCCGGGAGGTGGGCGCCCCCGTCGGTCGGCTCCGGATCGGCGTGCTCGACGCCGCACCGGGGGAGCGGTCCCCGGACGACCCGGAGTGCCGTGCCGCCGTCGACCGCGCCGGGCAGCTGCTCGAGCAGCTCGGCTGCACGGTCGAGCCGGGCACGCCGGACGGGATGTTCGACGAGCAGTTCATGCGCTCCTTCGGCGCCACCATCGCCGCGGACATCGCGCTCGCCCTGGCCACCCACGAGCGCCTGCTGGACCGCCCCGTGCGGGGCGACGAGCTGGAGGCCCGCAACGCCGCTTACCGCGCGATGGGGCAGCGCCTGTCGTCCGCCGACTACCTGGCGGCACGGGCCTGGCTGGGCGGCTGGTCGCGGCGGATGGCCGCGTTCTGGACGCCGGGGGAGCAGGGCGGCCGGGGCTTCGACCTGCTCCTCACCCCCACGGTGGGAGCCCCGCCGCCGGAGCTCGGCTGGTTCGCCGCGGCGGGGCCGGAGCAGGAAGGGCGCCGGATCGGCGGCTTCATGCCGTACACCGCCCAGTTCAACGTGACCGGCCAGCCCGCGATCAGCCTGCCGCTGCACTGGACGGAGGACGGGCTGCCGGTCGGCGTGCAACTGGTGGCCGCCTACGGCCGCGAGGACGTGCTCGTCCGGGTCGCGGCGGCCCTGGAGCAGGCGTCGCCGTGGGCGGACCGCCGTCCGCCGGTCTCCGCCTGAGACGTCGCCGGTCCCGGCCGGGCGTGGGCGGGCCCTAGACTCGGCCCGGCCACGGGGTGTGGCGCAGCTTGGTAGCGCACCTGCTTTGGGAGCAGGGGGCCGCAGGTTCAAATCCTGTCACCCCGACCAGGTTCCGTCGCAGGTCCACACCCGGCCCCCGCGCCCGCGGGCTCGCTTGGTGCGCATCCCGCCCCCGCGCCTCTGCCCCCGTCGCCCGTAGACTCGGGGGTCGACGCGGCGCCGTCGACACCGAGCGCCCCCACCAGTTGTCTTACCGAGGAGCACTGCCGCTGTGAAGAGCACCATCGAGGAACTGGGCCCCACGCGGGTCCGGATGGCGATCGAGGTGGCTTGGGGGGACCTGGACCACGCCTTCGGTGAGGTCTACAAGGAGCTGGGCAAGCAGGTTCGCGTCCCCGGCTTCCGCCCGGGCAAGGTGCCCAACCGCGTGCTCGACCAGCGCATCGGCCGCCCCGTCGTCCTGGAGCAGGTCGTCCAGCACGCCATCCCGGAGGTCTACTCCGAGGTCGTGCGCGAGAACCAGGTCCGCGTCCTCGGCCAGCCCGAGATCGAGGTGACCAAGCTCGAGGACAACGAGTCCCTCGAGTTCACCGCCGAGGTCGACGTCGCGCCGCAGCTGGAGCTGCCGGCCCTGGACGAGCTCGCCGTGACCGTCGACGACGTCGAGGTCACCGACGAGGAGATCGACCAGCAGGTCGACGTCATGCGCGAGCGCTTCGGCATGCTCCAGTCCGTCGAGCGTCCTGCCCAGGACGGCGACTTCGTCTCCATCGACCTCGAGGCCAAGCTCGGTGACGAGGTGCTGGAGGACGGCTCGACCACGGGCATGTCCTACGAGGTCGGCTCGGGCAACCTGATGGAGGGCCTCGACGACGCCGTCCGCGGGCTGTCGGCCGAGGAGACCGCGACCTTCCAGACCGCGCTCCTGTCGGGCCCGAACTCCGGCGAGACCGCCGACGTCACCGTCACCGTCCGCTCGGTGAAGGAGAAGGAGCTCCCGGAGCTCGACGACGAATTCGCCTCGACCGCCAGCGAGTTCGACACCCTGGCCGAGCTGCGCGAGGACGTCCGCACCCGCCTGGCCCGCACCAAGGTGCTGCAGCAGGGTGCGCAGGCCCGCGACAAGCTGGTCGAGCACCTGCTGGAGGCCGTCGAGGTGCCCATGCCCGAGAACCTGGTCGAGCGCGAGATCGAGTGGCGCAACCGCGCCTTCGAGGGCGAGCTCAAGCAGGCCGGCATGGACTGGGACACCTTCCTGTCGATGTCCGGCGTCGAGAGCCGTGAGGCCTACGACGCCGACCAGCGCAAGAACGTCGAGGAGGCCGTCCGGACGCAGTTCATCCTGGACGCCATCGCCGACGCCCGTGAGGTCACCGTCGACAACGACGACCTCTCGGCCCAGATCATGGCCCAGGCGCAGCGCAACCGGATGAGCCCGGAGCAGTACGCGCAGCAGCTGCAGCAGGGCGGCAACATCGCCGAGTTCGTCGCCGACGTCCGCCGCACCAAGACCCTCGCCCAGCTGCTCGAGCAGACGACGATCACCGACGCGTCGGGCACGACCGTCGACCTCGAGGCGCTGCGCCCCAAGACGGTGCAGGCCCCGGCCGCGGACGCTGCGTCCGAGGACGCCGCTGACGAGGACGACGACATTGCCGTCGAGGCCGTGGCCACCGAGGCCGCCGAGGGCGCGACCGAGGACACCGAGGACGTCGCCAAGGCCTGACCTCCCCGCTCCGCTCCGGACGCCGCTCCACCCGATCCCGGGTGGGGCGGCGTCCGTCGTCTGCGCCTGCTCCGCCGGGTCCGGTCGCTGCGCCGTCGGCGAACACCCCCCGTCGCGGGCATCGACCGTCGGAGGTGCGCGTTAGGGTCGACAGGACTCAAGGGATCGCCGGGGGGCACCGCTCCCCGGGGGCCGCCGAGGCCCGCACCACCGCCCCGCACCCTGTTGTACGTCCCACCCCACCACCCCGACGAACACCCAGTCCACCGAGACCGACTGCTGGACAGTCCTACGGAGGTCACCGCACCTGTGAGCACCACCGACCCGAACCTCGCGAGCGCACCCGTGATGCGCGGCGCCAGCGGAATGATGAACCTCGGAGACTCCGTCTACGAGCGCCTGCTGCGCGAGCGCATCATCTTCCTGGGCACCCAGGTGGACGACGTCATCGCCAACCAGCTCGTCGCCCAGATGCTGCTGCTCTCCGCCGAGGACCCCAAGAGCGACATCCACCTCTACATCAACTCGCCCGGTGGCTCGGTCACCGCCGGCATGGCCATCTACGACACGATGCAGTTCATCGACTGCGACGTCGCCACCTACGGCATGGGCCTGGCCGCCTCGATGGGCCAGTTCCTGCTGACCGCGGGCACGAAGGGCAAGCGCTACGCCCTCCCGCACGCGCGGATCCTGATGCACCAGCCCTCGGCCGGTGTCGGTGGCACGGCCTCCGACATCGCCATCCAGGCCGACCTGTTCCGGCGGACCAAGCAGGAGCTGTCGGAGCTGCAGGCGCAGCTCACCGGGCAGACCGTGGAGCGGATCCTCGAGGACTCCGACCGCGACCGCTGGTTCACCGCGCAGCAGGCCCTCGAGTACGGCTTCGTCGACCACGTGGTGAGCAAGGCGGCCATGACCGACAGCGCCAACCCGGTCTCCGACAACTGAGCGCCCGAGGACACAGACAATGAGCTTCGAGATGCCCTCCAGCCGGTACATCCTGCCCTCCTTCGTGGAGCGCACGAGCTACGGCATGAAGGAGTCCAACCCGTACAACAAGCTCTTCGAGGAACGGATCATCTTCCTCGGGGTGCAGGTCGACGACGCGTCGGCGAACGACGTGATGGCGCAACTCATCACGCTGGAGTCGGCCGATCCGGACCGCGACATCACGATCTACATCAACTCGCCCGGTGGCTCGTTCACGGCGCTGATGGCCATCTACGACACGATGATGTTCGTCCGACCCGACATCCAGACCGTCTGCATGGGCCAGGCCGCCTCGGCCGCCGCCGTCCTGCTGGCGGCGGGCACGCCGGGCAAGCGGCTGGCGCTGCCGTACTCCCGCGTGCTGATCCACCAGCCCTCCGGCGAGTCCGGCGGTCAGGTGTCCGACCTGGAGATCCACGCGGCCGAGATCGAGCGGGTGCGGGTGCAGATGGAGGAGATCCTGGCGCGGCACACCGGCCGCAGCCAGGAGCAGATCCGCAAGGACATCGAGCGCGACAAGATCCTCACCGCTCAGGAGGCGAAGGACTACGGCATCGTCGACCAGGTGATCCAGAGCCGGAAGCTCAACGCGCTTCCCGCGGTCTGACCTCGCGCGGTTCCGGGTCGGGGGCGCGTGTCGCGTCCCCGGCCCGTACCGTCGGAGGGGTCCGGCGGGTCGGGAGTGCACTCCCGGGCCAGGGACGATGCGGAGAGACGAGCGAGACGGAAGTGGGACCACCGGCGCGAACCCGGGTGAGTCATTGCCCGGTGGCGTCGGTAGCGGCAGGTACGTTCGGCGGACGCCCGAACCCCGGCCCTCAGCGCCGGGAGGAGAGTTCCGCGGAGCGGGGCCGGCAGAGGCGGAAGAGCAACGACGATGACGACGCAGAGTCCTGGTTCCAGGGCTGCGGATCCGAACCGGAGGTCAGCAGGTGGCACGAATCGGTGAGAGCGGTGACCTGCTCAAGTGCTCCTTCTGCGGGAAGAGCCAGAAGCAGGTCAAGAAGCTCATCGCTGGCCCCGGGGTCTACATCTGCGACGAGTGCATCGACCTCTGCAACGAGATCATCGAGGAAGAGCTCTCGGAGTCCTCGGACCTGAAGTTCGACGAGCTGCCCAAGCCCAAGGAGATCCACGATTTCCTCGAGCAGTACGTCATCGGGCAGGACCAGGCCAAGCGCACGCTCTCCGTGGCCGTCTACAACCACTACAAGCGGATCCAGGCCGGCGGTGACCGCGCCTCCCGCGAGGACAGCGTCGAGCTGGCCAAGTCCAACATCCTGCTGATGGGCCCCACCGGGTGCGGCAAGACCCACCTGGCGCAGACCCTGGCCCGGATGCTCAACGTCCCGTTCGCGATCGCCGACGCCACGGCGCTGACCGAGGCGGGCTACGTCGGTGAGGACGTCGAGAACATCCTGCTGAAGCTGATCCAGGCCGCGGACTACGACGTGAAGCGCGCCGAGACCGGCATCATCTACATCGACGAGGTCGACAAGATCGCCCGCAAGAGCGAGAACCCGTCGATCACCCGCGACGTCTCCGGTGAGGGCGTGCAGCAGGCGCTGCTGAAGATCCTCGAGGGGACGACGGCGTCGGTTCCCCCGCAGGGGGGTCGCAAGCACCCGCACCAGGAGTTCATCCAGATCGACACGACGAACGTGCTGTTCATCGTGGGTGGCGCCTTCGCCGGCCTGGACAAGGTCATCGAGGCCCGCACCAGCAAGCAGGGCATCGGCTTCGGCGCCGAGGTCCGCGGCAAGGCCGAGATCGCGGAGGCCAACGCCTTCGCCGAGGTCATGCCCGAGGACCTGCTGAAGTTCGGCATGATCCCGGAGTTCATCGGCCGTCTCCCGGTCATCACCAGCGTGCAGAAGCTGGACCGCGAGGCGCTGATCAACATCCTCACCGAGCCGAAGAACGCCCTGGTGCGCCAGTACCGGAAGCTGTTCGAGCTCGACGGCGTGGAGCTGGAGTTCACCGACGACGCGCTCGAATCGATCGCCGACCAGGCCATCCTCCGTGGCACCGGTGCCCGCGGGCTCCGCGCGATCATGGAGGAGGTGCTCCAGTCGGTCATGTACGACATCCCCAGCCGTGAGGACGTCGCCTCCGTGGTGATCACCAAGGAGGTCGTGCTGGAGCACGTGAACCCGACCATCGTGCCGCGCAAGCCCACCCGCGAGCGCCGCGAGAAGTCCGCCTGACCCAGAGCTCGACGCCGACGGCCCGTCCCCAGAAGGGGGCGGGCCGTTCGCGTTCCCGAGCCACACGGTGCCGCACCGTTGAACCTGCACGACCCGGGTAGCGCGCCGTCCTGGGTCATGAGGGTTCAACGGTCGGCCAGCCGATGGCGGACGACGGCCTCGATCTCCTGCCGGCACCCCGCCGGGTCGCTGACCAGCCGCTCGTAGCTGAACCGCAGCACCACCCAGCCCAGCACGGCGAGCCCGCTGTCCCGGCGCAGGTCCCGCTCCCTGGCCTCGCGGCTGCCGTGGAACGCGGGAGCACGTGCTGCACGCCGAAGACCTCCAGCTCGCTCTGGCTCCCGCGCCCGACCAGCTCGAGCAGCGCGCCGAGCTGGGCCCGGCCGGCATGGCGCGGCGTCCGGTCCGACTCCCGGCGCACGGCCGCTGCGCGCACCATCCCTTCCCGCACCGCCTCGATGACCGCCTGCCGCACCAGAGGTCGCTCGGCCGCAGCCCGGCCGTTGCGGAGGGGCGACCACGCCCAGGACCACGCATCCACCAGGCTGCGCGCCGGCTCGACGACCTCGAGGCCGTCGCAGCGGATCGTCGACACCCGCCGTCCCGAGCGGTGGACCACGACGTCCGCGGCGTCGCGGAGGCAGCGATCGAGCCCGACCGTCACGTGCAGCGGCCCAGCCGTCCGACGCACGAGCCCGGCCGCCGTGAGCGCCGACACGTGGCTGAGCGGAGCTCCCGAGTACAGCGTCGCGGCCCACGCACGCTCCACCCATCTCGTCGCGCGGTCCGGTAGCGACAACCCCCGGCGCAACGAGCACCAGCTCGCCTCTGGCCAGCCAGCGGCCCACGGTGCTTCTGCTGGTGGCCGCGGCGACGTCCGCGCGGCCAGCCACTCCGTGAGGGAGGAGGTCGACCGGCCCGGGCACGCCGACAGGCTCGCCGATCCGGGACATTCGCCGCAGACGGCCTGTGGACGACGGGACCTATGAGCCTGGGCGGCCCAGGAGGGCGCCGGTCGTGGGTCGCCGGGGTTCAGCGGTCGGACGGCGGCCGATCGAGCAGGCGTGGCAACATCCAGTCGGTGTTGTCGACGACCAGGTCGGCACATGCCCACGGCGAGCAGGCGGCGAAGTAGAGCTGCTGGCCACCCACGTAGCGGCGCATCGCCGGGTGGTCCGGGTCCGCGGGGGAGCCGTCGCGGGACACCATCCGCGCCGCGGTGACCGTGAAGGGCACGTCCAGCCATATAGAGAGGTCCCACCGGTCGGCCAGCTCGTCACGGTGCAGGAACAGCCCGTCGATCACTACGACTGCACCGGGGGCCACGGAGACCGGCGGCTCGTCGACCTGGCTGTCGGCGGCCAGGTCGTGCCAGCGCAGCCGGACAGGCGCGGCGTTCCGCAGCGGCTCGAGCAGCTCCTGCTGGAGGGCCGGGTAGTCGTAGGAGTCGAGCCAGAAGCCCTCGGGGGAGTCGCGGCCGCGGCGGTAGCGCACCGCCCGGGGCTGGTGGAAGTCGTCCACGCTCGCCCGGACCACCGGTCGGCCGAGCGCTTCGGTCGCCGCGGCGAGCTGGTCGGCGAAGACAGTCTTGCCGGCGCCGTCCACCCCGTCGACGGCGACGAGCACGCGGTCGTCACCGCGGTCGGGCACCCGCCCGGCCAGGTCCGCGAACAGGGCCGCGCTGACGCGCGACCGTTGAACCCCGGCGACCCACGACGAGGCCGACGGTGGATCGCCGGAGTTCAACGGTGCGGTCAGGTCTCGGGGACCTCGGCGAGGACGACGTCGACCGTCAGCTCACCCTCGCCCGGCTCGACGGCCAGCATGCTGATCCGGCCGGCATCGACGAGGTCGGCCCGGCCCGCCTCGATCAGCGGCACCTGCGCGGCCGGCGCGCTGACCGTCGCCGTCTCCACGTCGGCCCGCATGGAGACCTTGGCGTCGGATTTGGCCTTGCGCACCCCGGCCAGGGCGGCGGCGGTCGCCGTCAGTACGGCCGGGTCGCCCTGGCCGGGGAGCTCGCCGGAGACCGGCCACGCGGCGCGGTGCACCGAGCCGGTCTGCCACCACGACCAGACCTCCTCGGTCACGAACGGGAGCACCGGCGCGAACAGGCGCAGCTGCACGGCGAGGGCCACCGCCAGCGCCGCCTGCGCGGAGGCCGCCGCCGGCCCCGTCCCGTAGGCGCGGGACTTCACCAGCTCCACGTAGTCGTCGCAGAACGACCAGAAGAACGTCTCGCTGACCTCGAGCGCGCGGGTGTAGTTGTAGGCCTCCATGGCCGCCGTCGCCTCGTCGACCACGCGACCCAGCGCGGTGAGCAGGCCGAGGTCGATCGGCTCGGTCACCTGGTCGACGGTCGAGGACGCCGTGGCGCCCAGGCCCAGCACGAACTTGCCGACGTTGAGGATCTTCATCGCCAGCCGGCGGCCGACCTTCATCTGCGTCTCGTCGAACGGCGAGTCCGCGCCCGGGCGCGCACCGGCGGCCCGCCAGCGGACGGCGTCGGTGCCGTAGCGCTCCAGGACGTCGATCGGCGTGGTGGCGTTGCCCTTGGACTTCGACATCTTCTTGCGGTCCGGGTCGACCACGAAGCCGGAGATCGTGGCGTGCGTCCACGGCACGGTCCCGTGCTCGTAGTGCGCCCGGACGACGGTGGAGAACAGCCAGGTGCGGATGATGTCGTGCGCCTGGGGCCGCTGGTCCATGGGGAACACCCGCGCGAACAGCTCCGGGTCGGTGTCCCAGCCGGAGGAGACCTGCGGCGACAGCGACGACGTCGCCCACGTGTCCATGACGTCGGGGTCGGCCATGAAGCCCCCCGGTTCGCCGCGCTGGTCCTCGGTGAACCCGGCCGGGACGTCGGAGGACGGGTCGACCGGCAGCGACTCCTCCGGCGCCAGGATGGGTGCGGAGTAGTCCGGCTCGCCCTCGGCGTCGAGCCGGTACCAGACCGGGAACGGGACGCCGAAGAACCGCTGGCGGCTGATCAGCCAGTCGCCGTTGAGGCCCTCGACCCAGTTGTCGTAGCGGTGCCGCATGTGCTCGGGCACCCACTGGATCTCGCGGCCGCGGGCGACCAGTGCCTCGCGCAGGTCGGCGTCGCGACCACCGTTGCGGATGTACCACTGCCGCGTGGTGACGATCTCCAGCGGGCGCTCGCCCTTCTCGAAGAACTTCACCGGGTGGGTGATCGGCTTCGGGTCCCCCTCGAGGTCGCCGGACTCGCGGAGCAGCTCCACGATCCGCTGCTGGGCGCTGAACACGGTCTTGCCGGCCAGCTCGTCGTAGGGGTGCGCCGGGACGTCGGCCGGCGGGTCGGGCAGCAGCCGGCCGTCCCAGCCGACGATCGCCCGGGTGGGCAGCTGGAGCTCGCGCCACCAGGTGACGTCGTTGAGGTCACCGAAGGTGCAGATCATCGCGATGCCCGAGCCCTTGTCCGGCTCGGCCAGGCGGTGCGCCACCACGGGCACCTCGACGTCGAACAGCGGCGTGCGGACGGTCTTCCCGAACAGCGGCTGGTACCGCGCGTCGTCGGGGTGCGCGACCAGGGCGACGCAGGCCGGCAGCAGCTCGGGGCGGGTGGTCTCGATGAAGACCGGGCCGGCCGGGCCCGCGAACGAGATCCGGTGGTAGGCGCCCGGGCGCTCCCGGTCCTCCAGCTCGGCCTGCGCGACGGCGGTGCGGAAGGTGACGTCCCAGAGGGTGGGGGCCTCCTGGGCGTAGGCCTCGCCGCGGGCCAGGTTCTTGAGGAACATCCGCTGCGCGGTGGCGCGCGAGGTCTCGGAGATCGTGCGGTAGACGTTGGACCAGTCCACGGAGAGCCCGACGCGGCGCCAGAGCTTCTCGAACTCGGCCTCGTCGGCCTCGGTCAGCCGCATGCACAGCTCGACGAAGTTGCGCCGGGAGATCGGCAGCTGGTTCTTGTCCGGCTTCGCCGGGGGCTCGAACGAGGGGTCGTAGGGGAGCGAGGGGTCGCAGCGGACGCCGTAGTAGTTCTGCACCCGGCGCTCGGTCGGCAGGCCGTTGTCGTCCCAGCCCATCGGGTAGAAGACGTGCTTGCCGCGCATCCGCTGGTAGCGGGCGATGAAGTCGGTGTGCGTGTAGCTGAACACGTGGCCCACGTGCAGCGAGCCCGACGCCGTCGGCGGGGGAGTGTCGATCGAATAGACCTGCTCACGCGTCGTGGCGGGGTCCAGGGCAGCGGCCCGGTCGAAGGCGTAGGTGTCCTCGGTCGCCCACCGCGCGACCCACTTCTCCTCGAGCCCGTCGATCGTCGGCTTCTCGGGTACGCCGACGGTCGCTCCCGGAGCCGTGGGGTCCGGGCGGGAGATGTCGGCAGCCATGCCCAGCATCCTAGAAAGGGCGGGCAACGAGGCTGCGCTGCCGCCCGGGGAACACCGCGCCCCGCTCGTCCGTGAGGCAACCGTGGACACGCTACGACTGCTGCTCAACGTCATCTGGCTGGTGCTGCAGGGCTGGATCCTGGCGCTGGCCTACCTGCTGGCCGGCGTCATCGCCTGCCTGCTGGTCGTCACGATCCCGTTCGGGATCGCGTCGTTCCGGCTGGCCGGGTTCGTGCTCTGGCCGTTCGGCCGCACCACCGTGCGCGCGCCCGGGGCGGGGGCCGCATCCGCGATCGGCAACCTGCTGTGGTTCCTCGTCGCCGGCTGGTGGCTGGCGCTGGTCCACATCGTCGCCGGCATCGGGTTCTGCCTCACGATCATCGGCATCCCCTTCGGCATCGCCTCGTTCAAGCTGGCCGCGGTCGGGCTGTTCCCCCTCGGCAAGCGGGTCGTCGAGACCGCGCCCCCGCGGGACTGGATGCACGCCGGCAGCGGCGTCGTCCAGGGCGCTGCCCGGTAGGGCGGGGCAGGCCGTCGGCCAACTGGCATCCTGAGCAGGATGAACAGCAGCAGCACCGGTGAGCTGGCCCGGGTCGAGTCGGAGCTGCTGGCCCGGTGGCCGGAGAGCCGGCTGGAGCCGTCCCTCACCCGCATCAGCGCTCTGGTCGACCTCCTCGGCAATCCGCACCGCGCGATGCCGGTCATCCAGGTGGCCGGCACCAACGGCAAGACGACGACGGCGCGGATGATCGACGAGCTGCTGCGCGGCTTCGGCCTGCGCGTGGGCCGCTTCACCAGCCCGCACCTGGAGTCCATGCGCGAGCGGATCGTCCTGGACGGGGAGCCGGTCAGCCCGGAGCGGTTCGTCGAGACCTACGCCGACATCGCGCCGTACGTGCAGATGGTCGACGCCGCCGGCGAGCACCCGATGAGCTTCTTCGAGGTGATGGTCGGCATGGCCTACGCGCTGTTCGCCGACGCGCCGGTCGACGTCGCCGTCATCGAGGTGGGGATGGGCGGCACCTGGGACGCCACGAACGTCGCCGACGCCCGGGTCGCCGTCGTCACCCCGGTGGCCATGGACCACGCCGAGTACCTCGGCAGCGACGTCGCCACGATCGCCGGCGAGAAGGCCGGGATCATCAAGGCCGACTCGATCGCGGTGCTGGCCCACCAGCAGCCCGGTGCGCTCGACGCCCTGATCCGTCGCGCCGTCGAGGTGGACGTCGTCGTCGCCCGCGAGGGCACCGAGTTCGGCGTCCTGGAGCGCCGGGTCGCCGTCGGCGGGCAGCAGGTGCGCCTGCAGGGCCTGGGTGGGGAGTACGACGAGGTGTACCTGCCGCTGTTCGGCGCACACCAGGCGCAGAATGCCGCCACCGCGCTGGCCGCCGTCGAGGCGTTCCTCGGTGCGGGCGCCGCCACCGGCCCGATCGAGCAGGAGACCGTGCGCGCCGCCCTGGGCGCCGTCCGCTCGCCGGGGCGTCTGGAGCGGGTGCGCACCAGCCCGACCGTGCTGATCGACGCCGCGCACAACCCGGCCGGCATGACGGCGACGGTCGAGGCGATCCGGGAGTCATTCGACTTCACCCGCCTCATCGGGGTGGTCGGGGCCGTGCGCGGCAAGGACGTCGCCGGGATGCTGGCCGCGCTCGAGGAGATCTGCGCCGAGGTCGTCATCACGCAGAACTCCGCGGAGCGCGCGCTGCCGGCCGACGAGCTGGGGGCCCTGGCCGTCGACGTCTTCGGCGCGGACCGGGTGAGCGTCTCGCCGCGTCTGGGCGAGGCGATCTCCGAGGCGATCGAGCTGGCCGAGGCGGGGCCCGACGACGCGCTCGGCGGGTCCGGCGTCCTGGTCACCGGCAGCGTCATCACCGCGGGGGAGGCCCGGACGCTCCTGTCGGGGCGTCGCCCGTGAAGGCCGCCGACCCGGTCCGGGCCGGCCGGGCGCTGGGCGGGGCCGCCGCGGCGATCCTGGTGCTCGAGGGCATCGCGGTCCTGTTCGTACCCCGCGCCATCGCACCGACCGAGGGGCTCGGCGCGGTCCGGCTGACGCTCCTGGTCGTGCTCGCTCTGCTGCTGATCCTGTCCAGCGGGGTGCAACGCCGGGAGCGGGGTCTCTACATCGGCACCGCCCTGCAGGTGCCGCTGCTGGCCACCGGCCTGATGACCGCCGCGATGTGGTTCGTGGCCGGCGCGTTCGTGCTGATCTGGCTGTACCTCCTGCAGGTGCGCAAGGAGCTGGTCGGCTCGATGTTCGCCCCGGTGACGGTGCAGGGGCCCGACGACGCCGATGGGGCGACCACCGGGTAGGTGGTCGCCCCATGGGCGGGGGATGTCAGCGCGGGCGCGCGGCCTTGCTGGCCGAGGGCTTCCCGAGCCCGGCCGCGTTCTTCGCCACGACGCGGAACACGTACCTCTTGCCCGGCGCCAGCCCCCGGACGACCGCGCGCGTCGTCGTCGCCCGTGCGGCGACCGACTTCACCAGCTTCCCGGCGGAGTACACGCGGACGACGTAGCCGGTGACGGGCGCGCCTCCGGTGTTGGCCGGCCTGACCCAGCGCACCGCGACCGCCTTCTTCTGCGCCCTCACCGAGCTGATCCGCGGAGCAGTCGGCTTGGTACGGGGAGTGGCGGTGACCAGCGCCGACCGGGGCCCCTGGCCGGCGGAGTTCAGGGCCTGGACGGCCAACCGGTAGGGGGTTCCGTTGCGGAGACCCGTGACGGTGACCGTGGTCGTCCGGCCGTCGACCACCACGGACCTGACCGGGGTGGAGCCCTGGTAGGCGGTGACCCGGTAGGCCGAGATCACAGCTCCGCCGGTGTCCGCGGGCGCGGCCCAGCGCAGTCGCACACCCGAGGGCACAGGGGTCCGCGCGCCGATCCGCGGCGCGGAGGGCTTCCGCACGACGGGGGCCGGGGGAGCGGCCACCGACACCCGGACGGTGCCGACGGCGGTACCGCCGCGGCCGTCGCTGACGGTGTAGGTGACGGTGTCGGCGAAGGGGCCCGAACGCGTCGGGGTGTACTGCAGCGACGTAGCGGTGGTCGCCACCGTGCCGTAGGTGCCCTGGGTGGCGGAGACGATCTGCAGCGGGTCGCCGTCGGCATCGGTGTCGTTCGCGGTCACCGCGAGCGTCCGGGTGCCGGGGTTGTACGGGAGCGAGACCGTGTCCGCGGTGGCGACCGGCGCCGTGTTGACCGGGACCGTGCCGCCGCCGGCGAGTGCCTTGGCGCCCTGCACGGCCCGCACGGCGTCGACCAGGCCGTGACCGAACAGGTCGTCCCGGCCGGCCGCGCCGAGGTCGGTGGCCGACCCGGCGAGGGCCTGCTCGAGCTGGTCCGGCGTGAGCGCCGGAGCCACGGCCTCCATCAGGGCGACCACGCCGGCCACGTGCGGCGAGGCCATCGAGGTGCCGCTCATGTAGACGTGATCCGCCAGGTAGGTGGAGAGGATGCTGACGCCCGGTGCCGCGACGTCGACGTAGCTGCCGTAGTTGGAGAACGACGCCTTGGCCCGCTGCTGGTCGACCGCGGCGACGGCGATGACCCCGGTGTCGGCCGCGGGGTAGAACGGCGTCGAGGTGTTGTCGTTGCCGGCGGCCGCGACGACGGTCACGCCCTTCGAGCGCGCGTAGGCGATGGCCTGGGCCTGCACCGTGTTGGGGCTGCTCCCGCCCAGCGACATGTTGATGACGTCGGCGCCGTTGTCGGCGGCCCAGATGATGCCGTCGGCGGCCCAGTTGGTCCAACCGCCGCCGCTGTCGCCCAGGACCTTGACCGGCATGATCCGCACCCCGGGGGCCACGCCCTCCACGTAGCTGCCGGCGTCCGCGCCGATCGTGCCGGCCACGTGGGTGCCGTGCCCGTGCCGGTCGGTGGCGTCGGTCAGGCCACCGGGGGAGTCGGTGAAGTTCTGGCCGGCGACGAGTGCGGAGGCCAGCTCGGCGTGCGGCGCCACCCCGGTGTCGAGGACGGCGACGACGACGTCGTCGAGCGTGGCCGCGTCCACCTCCGTGCGGGCCTGCTCGGCGCGCACCAGGTCGTTGCCGTACTGCTCGTACCAGCCGCCGGTGATACGCACCGGTGCGCTGACGGCGGCGGCC
This sequence comes from Blastococcus goldschmidtiae, assembly GCF_031845325.1. Lineage (NCBI taxonomy): Bacteria > Bacillati > Actinomycetota > Actinomycetes > Geodermatophilales > Geodermatophilaceae > Blastococcus > Blastococcus goldschmidtiae. The sequence goes on from NZ_JAVREI010000004.1 coordinate 74,215, forward strand.
TCGACCGACGGCTGCCGCTCGAGAAGTGCCGCCGCCGCCGTGGCGTCGCTCCGGCCGCCGGCCTCGAGGGTGACGATCTCCGGGCCGGTCGGCGTCTCGACGAACGCCTCCAGCCGGACCCCCTCGCCCTCGGTGAGGTCGGTCAGCGACTGCTGCTCCGCCGGCGCGAGCTCGTCCACCAGCGTGGTGGGGAGCTCGGTCACCTCGTCGCTCACCGGCTCCTCGGCCGACGCGGTGCCGCTGGCGCAGACGAGGAGGAGGGAGGCGGTGGAGACGGTCAGCAGCCGTCGGATGTCGGTACGCACGGTTCCTCATCGGCAGGAACCGCCGTCGGGTTGACCACCCGGACGAGGGATCCTCGCGGGTGCCCGGGCCCGGACTCCGGGGCCACGTAAGCTGCACAGCCGTGTCCGCACCCACGCCTGAACGCACCCTCGTCCTCGTGAAGCCCGACGGCGTCGCCCGCGGCCTGGTCGGCGAGGTGATCACCCGGCTGGAGCGCAAGGGGCTGCGGCTGGTGGCCGCCGAGCTGCGCACGCTGACCGCCGAGACGGCCGAGACCCACTACGCCGAGCACCGCGAGCGGCCGTTCTTCGGCTCGCTCGTCGAGTTCATCACCAGCGGCCCGCTGATGGCGCTGGTCGTCGAGGGCCCGCGCGCCATCGAGGCGTTCCGAGCGCTGGCCGGCGCCACCGACCCGGTGAAGGCCGCCCCCGGCACGATCCGCGGTGACTTCGCCCTCGAGGTGCAGAACAACATCGTGCACGGCTCGGACTCGCCGGAGTCCGCCGCCCGCGAGATCGGTCTGTTCTTCCCCGACCTGGGCTGACCTCCGCCACGATCAGGTTCCCTGATCGTCGAGCGTCCTCCCTCGCCGTGGAACGTGAGGGAGGACGCTGCCCGATCAGGTTCCCTGATCCCAGCGCGGCCGGGAGTCAGATCTCGGTGTCGACGGGCTCCTCGGGAGTGGTCCACGCGAGGTGCCAGTAGGTCAGCAGGCCGCTCGCCAGCCAGAGCAGGAACCCGAGGCAGAGCGCCGGCGCGACGTGCCCGGTGAGCGCGACGACGGCGACCGCCCCGCCGATCGCCACGAAGGTCAGCGCCATGCTGGGCCGGCCCATGGCGCTGTGCGACCGTTCGCCCAGTCGCCGCTGGTGCTCGTCGAGCGATCGCCGGTCGCGGTCGAGGACGCCGCGGATGCCGAGGTCGAGCACCGAGCGCATCGGGATGAACGCCAGCATCCCGGCCGTCCAGACGATGAAGAACCACGTCGTCCAGCCCTGATCGGTCGAGGCGCTGCCCACCGTCGCGGCGAGCAGGGCGACGAAGAGCGCCACCTCGGCGACGACCGCCCGGTGCCGCACGCGGCGGCTCCGTGCCCAGGCGTAGCGGTCGTCGTCGAAGGTGCGGGCGAGGTAGGTCTCCTCGGGGGCAGTGCTCATGACGTCCTCCTGAGGAGTTCTTCGCTGAGCGAGGGCAGCGGGTCGAGGGAGAAGATCGCTCGCGGTGCGGCGGCTACCCTGGACGGGCCATGACTGCAGAGCTCCGCACGACCGCCGGCGAGTCGCTCTACCCGCGACTCGAGCCGCTGCTGGCCCAGATCCAGAAGCCCATCCAGTACGTGGGTGGTGAGCTCAACGCCCAGGTGAAACCCTGGGAGGACGCCGCCGTCCACTGGGCGTTGATGTATCCCGACGCCTACGAGGTGGGCCTGCCCAACCAGGGCCTGATGATCCTCTACGAGGTGCTCAACGAGCGCCCCGACGCCCTGGCCGAGCGCACCTACGCCGTCTGGCCCGACCTCGCGGCGCTCATGCGCGCGAACGGCGTCCCGCAGTTCACCGTCGACGGCCACCGCGCCGTCGCCGACTTCGACGTCCTCGGCGTCAGCTTCGCCACCGAGCTCGGCTACACGAACCTCCTCGAGGCACTGGACCTCGCCGGTGTCCCGCTGCACGCGGTCGCCCGCGACGAGAGCCACCCCGTGGTCGTCGCCGGTGGGCACGCCGCCTTCAACCCCGAGCCGGTCGCCGACTTCGTCGACTGCGCCGTCCTCGGTGACGGCGAGCAGGCCGTGGGCGACATCACCGACGTCGTCAAGGCGTGGAAGGCCCAGGGCCGCCCCGGTGGCCGCGAGGAGCTGCTGGCCCGGCTGGCCCGTGTCGACGGCGTCTACGTGCCGCGGTTCTACGCGGTCTCCTACGCCGACGACGGCGCCATCGCGAGCGTGACCCGCACCCGGGACGACGTGCCGGCGAAGGTCGGCAAGCGCACCGTCATGGACCTCGACGAGTGGCCCTACCCGAAGCAGCCGCTGGTCCCGCTGGCCGAGAGCGTGCACGAGCGGATGAGCGTGGAGATCTTCCGCGGCTGCACCCGCGGCTGCCGCTTCTGCCAGGCCGGGATGATCACCCGTCCCGTGCGCGAGCGGACGATCACCGGCATCGGCTCGATGGTCGACCAGGGGCTCAAGGCGACCGGGTACGAGGAGGTCGGCCTGCTCAGCCTGTCCAGCGCCGACCACTCCGAGATCGGGCAGCTGGCCAAGGAGCTGGCCGACCGCTACGAGGGCACCAACACCGGCCTGAGCCTGCCGTCGACCCGGGTGGACGCCTTCAACGTCACGCTGGCCAACGAGCTGTCCCGCAACGGGCGACGCAGCGGCCTGACGTTCGCCCCCGAGGGCGGCAGCGAGCGCATCCGCCGGGTCATCAACAAGACGGTGTCCAAGGAGGACCTCGTCCGCACGGTGACGACCGCGTACGCCAACGGCTGGACGCAGGTGAAGCTCTACTTCATGTGCGGTCTGCCGACCGAGACCGACGAGGACGTCCTGGAGATCGCCGACCTGGCGGTCGAGGTCATCCGCGCCGGCCGCGTGGCCAGCGGCCGCAAGGACATCCGCTGCACCGTCTCCATCGGTGGCTTCGTGCCCAAGCCGCACACCCCCTTCCAGTGGGCGAGCCAGGCCAGCCCCGAGGAGATCGACAACCGGCTCCGGCTGCTCCGCCAGAAGATCAACGAGGACCGCAAGATCGGCCGCTCCATCGGGCTGCGCTACCACGACGGCAAGCCCGGGGCGATCGAAGGCCTGCTCTCCCGTGGGGACCGTCGGGTCGGCCGGGTCATCGAGCGCGTGTGGCGCGAGGGCGGCAAGTTCGACGGCTGGAGCGAGCACTTCTCCTACGACCGCTGGGTCGCCGCGGCGACCGAGGAGCTGGCGACCTTCGGCGTCGGCCTCGACTGGTACACCACCCGCGAGCGCACCGAGCACGAGATCCTGCCCTGGGACCACCTGGATTCCGGGCTGGACAAGGAGTGGCTCTGGGACGACTGGCAGGACGCCCTGAGCGAGGAGGAGGTCGCCGACTGCCGGTGGGTCCCCTGCTACGACTGCGGGGTCTGCCCGACCATGGGCACCGAGATCCAGATCGGCCCGACCGGGCGCAGCCTGCTCCCGCTGACCGTCGTCTGATGGCCCGCCAGCCCACCGGCCCGCCCCCGCCGCCCACGGTGCAGAAGCTGCGCATCCGCTACGCCAAGCGGGGGCGGCTGCGCTTCGCCTCCCACCGCGACCTGGCGCGCGCCCTGGAACGGGCGCTGCGCCGCGCCCAGGTGCCCATGGCGTTCTCCGCCGGGTTCAGCCCGCACCCCAAGATCTCCTACCTCGGGGCCGCCCCCACGGGCGCGGCCAGCGAGGCGGAGTACGTCGAGATCGGGCTGTCGGTCCGGTGCGACCCCGAGGCCGTGCGGGCGGCCCTGGACGCCGCTCTGCCCGAGGACGTCGCCGTCCTGGAGTGCGTGGAGGCGGGGGAGGGGACCGGGTCCCTGGCCGACCGGATCGACGCCTTCGTGTGGCGGGTGGAGCTGCCCGGGGTCGACGTCGACGAGTTGGCGCGGGCGGTCGAGGCCTTCCTCGCCGCCGACGTCGTCACGGTCGCGAAGCGCACGAAGAACGGCCTCAAGGACATCGACGCCCGCGTCCCGGTGACCAGCGCGTCGGCTTCGGCCGGGGCAGGTTGTGCCATACTGCACATGGTCGTCCGGCAGGTGACGCCCGCCGTACGACCCGACGACGTGTTGGCCGCCCTGGCTGCTGTTGCCGACCTGCGCCCGCCGTTGCCCCCCCGGGCCGTGCGTGAGGCGCAGGGCCGGCTCGACGACACCGGGACCGTGGCCGATCCGCTCGAGCCCGACCGCACGGCGGGAGCCCCCGACCAGGAGGCGCACGCGGCGGTCTGACCGGCGGAGGCCCACGAGGCTCGCGCACCGTCGCCCGCGACACGGCTGCCAGACGTGCCGCACCCGCAGACCACAGCTGGACCCCGCACCACCGCACCACGCAGTCCGGCTCCCCGCCGCGGCAACCGTCGCGCGGGAGTCGCCCACAGACTTCGCAGGACGAGTCAGCCGCCGTACCCCGTGCGACGGCTCGCCCCGCCCAATCCGTGCACCTGTGCGGCCGCCGATCAGCCGATCGGCGCCCGGGAGCACTCGAGGAGACGAGCCTTTCTCGTGGCCGATACCGACAACAGCACGCACAGCCCCGCCGAGGAGAACCCGACCGGCCCCCGGCCGGACGACACGGTGGCCGAGATTCCCGCGGTGTCCGAGGACTCCTCGGTCCCGGAGGACCCGGAGGACGAGGCGGCCGACGCACCGGTGGGGGAGACCCCCGCCGCGCCCGAGCCGGAGGCGGACCCCGAACCGGTCGGCTCTCCCTTCGGCGCACAGTTCAGCTCGCCCGAGCCGACCGCCGTGGTCGCGCGCCCCCGGCGCCGGGCCACCCGGCCCGTGGCCGCGCCCGACCCCGACGCGGTGGAGCCGGTGACCCCGGCGGCGCCCGCCGCTCCGGTTCCCGCCTTCGTCAGCTTCATGGCGCCGCCCGCCGACCCGCCGCCTGCCCCGCGTCGCCGCAGCCGCCGTCCGGTGGAGTCCCCCGAGGTCGAGTCGGAGGGGGCCGAGGCGCCCGAGGGTGCCGGGTCCTCCGAGGAGGAGGCCGAGCCGACGCGCGGCCGCCAGCGTTCGCGCCGCCGCTCCGCGGCCCCGCAGCCGGTCGAGGACGTCGAGAGCACCGAGGACGACGACAGCGACGACGAGACCAGCGGCACCGAGGACGACGGCGACTCCTCCGACGGCAGCAGCAGCCGCCGTCGGCGCCGGGGTCGCCGGGGCCGCGGCCGCGGACGCACCGGTGACGACTCCGGTGACGGGGACGAGGAGAACGGCGAGCAGCAGCCCGTCGCGGACGGCGAGTCCGACTCGGACGACTCCGAGGACACCGACGACGAGAGCGACGGCGACTCCGACGAGGCCTCGGGCGGCTCCAGTACCCGTCGCCGCCGTCGCCGGCGCCGGCGCAGCGGGGGCGGGGGCGACGAGGCCTCCGACGACACCGACGACGACGACCGCCCGGAGCGCGCCGGCCGCAACGGCCGCACCACCAGCGACGACGACGTCCGCGGGGTCGCGGGCTCCACGCGCCTGGAGGCCAAGCGCCAGCGCCGTCGCGACGGCCGCGACACCGGTCGCCGGCGCGCGCCGATCCTGACCGAGAGCGAGTTCCTCGCCCGGCGCGAGGCGGTCGACCGGAAGATGGTCATCCGCCAGCGCGGCGAGCGCACGCAGATCGCCGTCCTCGAGGACGACGTCCTGGTCGAGCACTACGTGACCCAGGCGCAGGCGACCTCGTTCGCCGGCAACGTCTACCTCGGCCGCGTGCAGAACGTGCTGCCCAGCATGGAGGCCGCCTTCATCGACATCGGCAAGGGGCGCAACGCCGTCCTCTACGCCGGTGAGGTCAACTGGGACGCCGCGGGGCTCTCGGGCAAGCAGCGCTCGATCGAGACGGCGATGAAGTCCGGCGACAAGGTGCTGGTGCAGGTCACCAAGGACCCGATCGGCCACAAGGGCGCCCGCCTGACCCAGCAGATCAACCTGCCCGGCCGCTTCCTGGTCTACGTGCCCGGCGGCTCGATGACCGGGATCAGCCGCAAGCTGCCCGACACCGAGCGCCAGCGGCTCAAGGACATCCTCAAGCGGATCGTCCCCGAGGACGCCGGCGTGATCATCCGCACCGCCGCGGAGGGCGCCTCCGAGGAGGAGCTGACCCGCGACGTCAACCGGCTCAAGGCCCAGTGGGAGGTCATCTCCCAGAAGGCCGGGTCGACCTCGAGCGCGCCGACGCTGCTCTACGGCGAGCCGGACCTGGCCATCCGCGTGATCCGCGACGTCTTCAACGAGGACTTCAAGGACCTGGTCGTCCAGGGCGACGACGCGTGGGACACCGTCGAGGCCTACGTCAAACACGTGTCGCCGGAGCTCAGCTCGCGGCTGTCCCGCTACACGGGGCAGGGCGACGTGTTCCACGACCTGCGGATCGACGAGCAGCTGGCCAAGGCCCTGGACCGCAAGGTGTGGCTGCCCTCGGGCGGCTCGCTGGTGATCGACCGCACCGAGGCCATGACCGTCGTCGACGTGAACACCGGCAAGTTCGTCGGGTCGGGCGGCAACCTCGAGCAGACCGTCACGCGCAACAACATGGAGGCCGCGGAGGAGATCGTCCGCCAGCTCCGGCTGCGTGACATCGGCGGCATCATCGTCATCGACTTCATCGACATGGTCCTGGAGAGCAACCGCGACCTCGTGCTGCGGCGGCTCACCGAGTGCCTGGGCCGCGACCGCACCAAGCACCAGGTCGCCGAGGTGACCTCGCTCGGCCTGGTCCAGATGACCCGCAAGCGCGTCGGCCAGGGCCTGCTCGAGGTGTTCTCCGAGAACTGCGAGCACTGCCGGGGTCGCGGGATCATCGTCAGCACCGATCCCGTGGACGAGCGGCGCCGCAGCGGGAACGGCGGCGGCAACGCCGGCGGTGGCAACTCCGGCGGTGGCAACTCCGGCGGTGGCAACCCCGGCGGTGGCAACTCCGGCAAGGGGGACAGCTCCGCCGGGGGCGGTCGCCGCGACCGCTCCGGCAAGGCCGACAACGGCGGCGGCAGCCGCGACGACGCCGCTGCCGAGCAGGGCGCGGGGGAGAGCACGTCGCCCGCCGAGCCGGCCGTCGACGGCGACGGCGAGACGGCGGAGGGCACCCGCAGCGGCGGTCGCCGCAACCGGGGTCGCCGCAACCGGGGTCAGTCGGGCGAGGAGCGTGCCGCCGCGGACGCCGCCGTCCTGGCCGGGGCCGGTGACGACGCCAGGGACACGACGGAGGACTCGGCGGGGGACGACGCCTCGGACAGCGCCGACGTCGCAGCGTCCGAGCCCGCTCCCGTCGACGACACGCAGCCCGACGACGTCCCCACGCCCGCGACGGTGGAGCCGGTGAACGCGGAGGCCGAGGCCGGCCCCACCAGGCCGCAGCGCGCGGCTTCCGACGTGGTCGTCGTGCCGCCCCTCGCGGTGGCCGAGCCGGTGCAGGAGCAGCAGGACGGTGCGGAGGTGCGGGAGAGCACCGACCTGCCCGAGGCGGCACCCGAGATCGCCGCACCGGAGGTGGCTGCCCTCGAGGCGGCCGCGTCCCAGGCCGCACCGGCCGAGCCGGCTGCTGCGGCGGGGCGTCCGCGTCGTCGCCGGGCGGCGAGCCGGCCGGCCGGACCGCCGGTCGTCTGAGGAAGGACCCCGTCCTCCCCGCCGCTCGCACGCTCGCGACGGGTCCCTGGACGGGGCCGCGGGGGGCTGGGACCACGTTCGACCGACGGGGCGGGCTCAGGTACGCTGGTCGGGTTGCATCGCCACCGTGCGGGCGCCTTCGGGTGCCGCCGGGTCAGGCGTCCGCAGCCCGTCCAGCACCCGGCGCCCGCTCGGTCGTGCGCGCCGGACCGACAGCTGGGCACAAGCGAGCTAACGAGGAGTCAGTGGTGTACGCAGTGGTGAAGGCCGGTGGCAGCCAGCACAAGGTGGCCGTGGGCGACACGTTCACGATCAACCGCCTGGCGGGTGCTGCCGGCGACAGCGTCGCCCTGCCGGCGATCCTGCTGGTCGACGGCGACGCCGTCACCAGCGACGCCGCGGCCCTGGCCAAGGTGACCGTGACCGGTGAGATCATCGAGCACGGCAAGGGCCCGAAGATCCGCATCCACAAGTTCAAGAACAAGACCGGCTACCACAAGCGGCAGGGGCACCGTCAGCCCCTGACCAGCGTCGTGGTCCGCGACATCTCGAAGGGCTGACCTCGACATGGCACACAAGAAGGGCGCATCGTCGTCCCGCAACGGCCGCGACTCCAACGCGCAGCGCCTCGGCGTGAAGCGCTTCGGTGGCCAGGTCGTCAAGGCCGGCGAGATCATCGTGCGCCAGCGCGGCACCCACTTCCACCCGGGGCTGGGCGTCGGCCGCGGCAGCGACGACACGCTGTTCGCGCTGGCTCCCGGTTCGGTCACCTTCGGCATGCGCCGGGGTCGGAAGACCATCTCCATCTCGGCCGTCGAGGCCTGAGCAGCACCACTCCCTGCTCCGGCAGGGGGGCGGCTCACGCGGGCCGCAGCACATTCGTGTCGCCACGAGCGCACGGGCGACCTGCCCGTGCGCTCGTGGCGCTCAGCAGGTAGGAGGCGGCGGGTATGGCCGCTTTCGTCGATCGAGTGGTCGTGCACGTGGCAGCCGGCAACGGTGGCCACGGCGTCTCCTCGATCCATCGGGAGAAGTTCAAGCCGCTCGGCGGTCCCGACGGCGGCAACGGCGGTGACGGCGGCGACGTCGTCCTCGAGGTCGATCCCAGCGTGCACACGCTGCTGGACTTCCACCACCGGCCGCACCAGAAGGCCGACAACGGCCGCCCGGGCGAGGGCAGCAACCGGCACGGCGGCAAGGGCGAGGACCGGGTCCTCCGCGTGCCGGCCGGCACTGTCGTCAGCACGCCCGACGGCCGGGTGATCGCCGATCTCGTCGGCGCCGGAACCCGGGTGGTGCTGGCCAAGGGCGGGCGGGGTGGCCTCGGCAACGCCGCGCTGGCCAACGCCCGCCGCAAGGCCCCCGGCTTCGCGCTCCTCGGCGAGCCCGGCGAGGCGTTCGACGCGGTCATCGAGCTCAAGAGCATCGCCGACGTCGGCCTGGTCGGCTTCCCCTCGGCGGGCAAGTCGTCGCTGATCGCGGCGATGTCCTCGGCGCGCCCGAAGATCGCCGACTACCCCTTCACCACGCTGGTGCCCAACCTCGGCGTGATCCGCTCCGGCGACACCGTCTACACGATGGCCGACGTCCCGGGCCTGATCCCCGGGGCCTCCACCGGCAAGGGCCTGGGCGTGCAGTTCCTGCGGCACGTCGAGCGGTGCGCGGTACTCGTGCACGTCGTCGACATGGCCACGATGGAGCCCGGCCGCGACCCTGAGTCCGACATCGAGGCCCTCGAGCACGAGCTGGCGGAGTACGGCGGTGACGAGCTCGACCTCGTCGGCCGGCTGCGGATCGCCGTCCTCAACAAGATCGACGTCCCCGACGCCCGCGAACTGGTCGACCTGGTCCGCGCCGGCCTCGAGGAGCGCGGCCTGGCTGTCCACCCGGTGAGTGCCGCGACCGGCGAGGGCCTCCGGGAGTTCGGCTTCGCCCTGGCCGCGGCCGTCGAGGAGCACCGCGCGAGCCTGCCGGCCATGGAGCCCGCGCGGGTCACGGTCACCCCCAAGGCCGTCGACGATTCCGGCTTCACCGTCGAGCGCGACACCGAGTTCGACACCGGCGGTTTCATCGTGCACGGCGTGCGTCCCGAGCGCTGGGTCCGCCAGACCGACTTCAGCAACGACGAGGCGGTCGGCTTCCTCGCCGACCGGCTCAACCGGCTCGGCGTCGAGGAGGCGCTGGCCAAGGCCGGTGCCGTCACCGGCGACGCGGTCACCATCGGCGGCGTCACCTTCGACTGGGTGCCCTCGCTACCTGCCGGCACGCTGAGCGCCGAGGAGGCCGCGGGCCTGGGCGGCCGGGGCACCGACAGCCGGATCGACGCGCCCCACCGGGTGCGGGCCGAGGAGCGGCTGGCGGCCAAGCGCGCCCGCCGTGTCCCCTACGAACTCAGCGAGCCGGGGTGGACCGAGGAGGACCTGCCGTGACCGCTCAGGGGCCGCTGGCCGCCGACGCCGCCCGGCCCGGGATCGCGGGCGCGCGACGGGTCGTGGTGAAGGTCGGTTCCTCCTCGCTGACCACGCTGCCCGGCGGGCTGGACACCGAGCGGCTGGCCGCACTGGTCGACGTGCTGGGCAGCGTCCGGACCGCGGGCCGGGAGGTCGTCCTGGTCTCCTCCGGCGCGATCGCGGCCGGGCTGGCACCCCTCGGGCTCGAGGGACGGCCGCGCGACCTCGCGACCGCCCAGGCGGCCGCCAGCGTCGGGCAGCTGCGGCTGGTGCAGACGTACGCGGACGCCTTCGCCCGGCACGGGATCACGGTCGGCCAGGTGCTCCTGACCGCTGACGACCTCACGCGGCGCGGCCACTACCGCAACGCGCACCGCACCGTCGAGCGGCTGCTCACCCTCGGGGCGCTGCCCATCGTCAACGAGAACGACACAGTGGCCACCGAGGAGATCCGGTTCGGCGACAACGACCGGCTGGCCGCACTGGTGGCCCACGTCGCCCAGGCCGACGCCCTCGTGCTGCTCTCCGACGTCGACGGCGTCTACGACGGAGACCCCCGCACCGGGCCGGCATCCCTGGTCGACACCGTCCGCGAGCCCGGCGACCTCGCCGCGGTCACCCTCGGGTCGGCCGGCCGCAACGGCGTCGGCACCGGCGGCATGGCGACCAAGGTGGAGGCGGCCTTCATCGCCGCGCACGCCGGGGTCCCCGTCGTCGTCACCTCGACCGCGCAGGCCGCCGCCGCCCTCGCCGGTGAGCGCGTGGGCACGCTGTTCCAGCCGATGGGCCGCCGGCCCAGCGCCCGCCAGTTCTGGCTGCGCTACGCCAGCCGCCCGCGCGGCCGGCTGACCCTGGACGACGGCGCGGTCGAGGCCGTCCGCGAGCGGCACGCCTCGCTGCTCGCCGCCGGCATCACCGCCGTCTCGGGCGAGTTCGTCGCCGACGACCCGGTCGAGCTCGTCGGGCTCGACGGCACCGTCGTCGCTCGCGGGCTGGTCGCCTACGACGCCGCGGAGCTGCCCCGGCTGCTGGGACACAAGACCGGCGACCTCCCGCCGGAGTACCGCCGTGAGGTCGTGCACCGGGACGAGATGGTGCTGGTCCGCCGTCGCTCCTGAGCGCCGGCGGGGAGGGTGGGACAGGCGGGCGAGTCGGGCTGAGAGACTGGGCGGGTGACGATCCGCCCCATCCGCGAGCTCGGCGATCCGGTCCTGCGCACCCCCTCGGACGAGGTGGCGGCGTTCGACGGCTGGCTGGCCGCGCTGGTCCGTGACCTCGAGGAGACCGTCGACAACCCGGGCCGCGCCGGGGTGGCCGCCCCGCAGATCGGCGTCAGCGCGCGGGTCTTCTCCTACAACATCGACGGCGTCATCGGGCACATGGTCAACCCCGTGATCGTCGAGCGCTCCGAGGAGACCCAGGACGGCGACGAGGGGTGCCTGTCGGTCCCCGGCATCTGGGCACCGACGGTGCGCGCACTACGGTGCGTGGCCGAGGGGTTCGACGTCGACGGCAAGCCCTTGCGCCTCGAGGGCGAGGGCCTCATGGCCCGCTGCCTGCAGCACGAGGTCGACCACCTCGACGGCAAGGTCTTCCTGGACCGGCTGACCGGCGACGTCCGGAAGGCCGCACTCCGCGCCCTCCGCGACCGCTGACACCCGCGCGGAGCGAGCCGCGCGGCATCCGGAGCGGAGCAACGTCCGAGCGCCCCCGAAGGGAGTTCAGGAGCGGGCGCTGCAGTCGGCGCAGGTGCCGAAGACCTCGACCTGGTGCTGCACGTCGGCGAAGCCGTGCTCGGTGGCGATCCGGGCAGCCCACCGCTCCACCGGGGGGTCGGCGACCTCGACCGTCTTGCCGCACGAGCGGCAGACGAGGTGGTGGTGGTGCGCCGGCGAGCACCGGCGGTAGGCGGCTTCCCCGTCGGAGCTGCGGAGCACGTCGAGGTGTCCGTCCTCGACGAGGGCCTGGAGGGCCCGGTAGACCGTCGCGAGACCCACGGAGTCACCACGCTCGCGGAGCAGGGAGTGCAACTCCTGCGCGCTGCGGAAGCCGTCCAGCTCGTCCAGCAGCGCGACCAGAGCACTGCGCTGCCGGGTCGTGCGGCGGCCGGACAACTCGGCGGGCGCCGGCTCACTCATCGTCATCCCGGCCTTCCGCTGGGGGGAGCGCCCACCGGGTGCTCCCCGTGCTCGTCGTAGTGCACGCCCCGGCCGGTCTGGTGCGGCGCGTGGAGGTGCCCGTCGTGGTCGTAGTCGACGTGGTCGCCGTGCGGCACCGGCGGATGACCGCAGTCGTCGCCGTGCTCGTGGGGGTGCGCGTCGTGGACGTCGACCCTACGCCGATGACGCCGGCGGGCCGTCGCGTCCCGCAGAGTCACGGCCGTGGTGACGAGCAGGAACAGGGCGATGGCCAGGAGCACGATCGTCCCGCCCGAGGGCGTGCCGGTGTAGAAGGACGTGGCCGTACCCGAGACGCTGACCAGCACTCCGACCGCGCAGGCGATGAGCACGGTCTCGCGGAAGCTGCGGGCGAGCAGCTGCGCGACGGCGCTGGGGACGATCATCAGCGCGCTGATGAGCAGCAGCCCCACGACGCGCATCGAGAGGACGACGGTGGAGGCCACGAGCGCCGCCAGCACGATGTTGAGGCCGAGCACGGGGAGCCCGACGGCCCGGGCGTACTCCTCGTCGTCGCTGACCGCGTACAGCCGCTGGCCCAGCAGGCCCACGCTGACGAGCACGACGACCGCGATGATCGCGAAGACGGAGACGTCCTGCGGGCTGGTGGTCGTGATGGCGCCGAAGAGGTAGGCGTCCAGGTTCGTGGCCTGCCCCCGGGGGGCGAGGCTCAGCAGCACCACGCCACCGGCGATGCCGCCGTAGAAGAGGACCGCGAGGGCGACGTCGCCGCTGGTGCGACCCCGGGCGCGGACCAGTTCGATCAGGACCGCACCCAGCACGGCCGCGACGAGCGCCGTCCACACCGGGCTGGTCGCCGTCAGCACCCCGATGGCGACGCCGGTGAGCGCGACGTGGCCGAGCCCGTCACCCAGCAGCGAGAGCCGGCGCTGCACGAGGAACACGCCGACCGCCGGTGCGACGAGGCCGACCATCAGGGACGCGAGCAGCGCCCGCTGCATGAAGTCGTAGTCGAGGAGTCCCACGTCAGCGCTCCCTGTCGGCGTCGGTCCGCGGACCGGCGGTCACCGTGGGCTGGTCCATGCGGTAGCCGGTGGGCTCGCGCTCCGGCGGGTGGTGGTGCAGGTGCTCGTCGTGCGCGGCGGCCTCGGCCAGCGGCCCGTCGTAGGCCACGCGGCCGTGGTCGATCACGACCGCCCGGGAGAGGACGCCGGCCAGCGGTGCGCTCTCGTGCGTGACCACCACCAGGGTCGTGCCGCGGGCGGAGATGCCGGCGAGGACGCCGGCCAGCGCCTCCTGGCTGGCGGCGTCCACCCCGGCGGTGGGCTCGTCCATGATCAGCAGCTCCGGCTCGGCGGCCAGCGCGCGGGCGACGAGCACCCTGCGCTGCTGACCGCCGGACAGCGAGGCGACCGGGTCGTCCAGCCGGTCGGCGAGGCCCACCGCCGTCACCGCGTCGACGACAGCGGCGCGGTCGGTCGTGCCGAGCCTGCGGAACAGACCGAGACGGGCGAGCCGGCCCACCCCGGCGACCTCACGCACGGTCGCCGGGACCGCGCCGCTGATCGAGTGCCGCTGCGGCACGTACCCCACCCGGCCCCGCTCGCGCAGCCGGCCGACGGGCGCGCCCAGCACCCGGACCTCTCCGCCCAGCACCGTGGCCAGGCCGAGCAGCCCCCGCGCCAGGGTGGTCTTGCCCGAGCCGTTCGACCCGAGGACGGCGACCGCCTCCCCGGCGCGGACGGTCAGGTCGACGTCGCGCACGATCGGCACGTCGCCGTAGCCGATGGTGGCTCCCCGGAGGTCGATGACGCCCGGCCCGGTGGGCGGCCGATCCGTCATGAGCAGGACTGACCCTCCTGCAGCGTGGCCAGGTTGGCGCGCATGACGGCGAGGTAGTCGTCGCCGGCGGACTCGTCGGTCAGCCCCTCGATGGGGTCGAGCACGGCGGTCCGGACGCCGGACTCCGAGGCGACGGTCTCGGCGATGGAGGGGTCGACGAGCGTCTCGGTGTAGACCGTCGTCACCCCGCGCTCGGTGACCAGGTCGGAGATCTCGGCCTGCTGGCTGGCCGAGGGCTCGCTGTTCGGGCTCAGCCCGGTGATGCCGACCACCTCGAGACCGTAGCGCTCCGCGAGGTAGCCGAAGGCGTCGTGGCTCGTGACCAGGGTGTCCACGGTGCAGCCGGACAACCCCTCGGACATCTGCTGGTCGAGCGACTCCAGCTCCTCCCGGAGGGCGGCGGCGTTCTGCTCGTAGGTCTCCGCACCGTCGGGGTCCAGTTCGGTCAGCTGCTCGGCCAGCGCGTCGCCGACGTCGGCCAGGCGGGTGGGATCGAGCCAGAAGTGCGGGTCCGCGGACTCCTCGCCTTCGGCGTGCTCTTCGCCTTCGCTGTGCTCCTCGCCCTCGCTGTGCTCGTGGTCGTGGCCGTCCGAGGCGAGCGAGAGGTTCGCGACGTCGGCGACGTCCCACGAATGGTCGCCGGCCTGGGATTCGGCGACCTCGTCCACCGCGGCCTGGAAGCCGCTGAGGTACACGAGCAGGTCGGCGTCGGAGACACCGGCGACGTCGCGCGGTGTCAGCTCGAGGTCGTGGGGCTCGGCGCCGGGAGCAGTGAGCGACGAGACCGAGATTCGCTCGCCGCCGATCCGCTCGGCGGCCCACTCGAGCGGGTAGAAGCCGGCCAGGACGGTGAGGCCCTCGGCGCCGGCGTTCCCGGAGTCGTCATCGCCGCCGCAGCCGGCGAGGAGGAGCAGGGACGCAGCGGCCGCCGCGGAGGCGGAGCGGCGAGCGAGCGAGATGTTCATGAGAACCATTATCTACTACCGAACCGCATTCTGGAAATGTCTGACCGCCGGGTAGGCTGGGTGCGTGTCGGAGATCTCACCGCTGCCGCTGATCGGCGCCGCCGCCCAGCGGGCGCGGTCGGCTGCCCGGGTCCTCCGGACCCTGTCCACGGACGCGAAGGACGCCGCGCTCACGGCGATGGCCGAGGCGCTGGTGGAACGGACCGACCAGATCCTCGCCGCCAACGCGACCGACGTGGACGCCGCCCGCGCGGACGGGACGCCCGAGGCGATCATCGACCGCCTGCGGCTCGACGCGGACCGGATCGCGGGCGTGGCCGGCGCCCTGCGCGAGCTGGTCGCCCTGCCCGACCCGGTGGGCGACGTCGTCCGTGGGTCGCGGCTGCCCAACGGGTTGGACCTGCGCCAGGTCCGCGTGCCCCTCGGTGTGGTCGGCATCGTCTACGAGGCCCGTCCCAACGTGACGGTCGACGCCGCGGGGCTGTGCCTCAAGAGCGGCAATGCGGCGCTGCTGCGGGGGTCCGCGTCGGCGTTCGCCACCAACACCGCGCTGATCGCCGTGCTGACCGAGGCGGGGGAGAAGGCCGGTCTCCCGGCCGGCTTCGTCGAGCTGCTGCCTGCCGACCGCGCGTCGGTGGGCGAGCTGCTCGGTGCCCGCGGACTGGTCGACGTGGTCATCCCGCGCGGTGGCGCCTCGCTGATCCAGCGCGTGGTGCGCGAGTCGCGGGTGCCGGTTATCGAGACCGGCGAGGGCAACTGCCACGTGTACGTCGACGCCTCGGCCGACCCGGCGATCGCCGAGGCCGTCGTCCTCAACTCGAAGACCCACCGGGTGAGCGTCTGCAACTCCGCCGAGACGCTGCTGGTCCACCGCGACGTCCCCTTCCTGCCCCGGCTGCTGTCGGCGCTGACCGAGGCCGGCGTGACCGTGCACGGTGACCCGGCCGTGCTCGCGGCGGCCGGCGCCGGCTCGTCCGCGGTACTCCCGGCGACGGACGAGGACTGGGGTGCGGAGTACCTGTCCATGGACATGGCCGTGCGGGTGGTCGACGACCTGCCCCAGGCGCTGGACCACATCGCGCGCTGGACCACCGGCCACACCGAGGCGATCGTCGCGGACTCCGCCACCGCGATCGCGGCCTTCACCGCCGGGGTCGACGCCGCCGCCGTGATGGTCAACGCCTCCACCCGGTTCACCGACGGTGGCGAGTTCGGGTTCGGCGCCGAGATCGGTATCTCGACGCAGAAGTTGCACGCCCGTGGCCCGCTCGGACTCCCCGAGCTGACCTCGACCACCTATGTCGTCACCGGTCGAGGCCACGTCCGCTGAGCGGTCCGTCCGGCCCGCCCTCGCCTCTTCCGGCCCACCCCACCACCCCTGGAGTCCGTTTTGCCCCGTCCGCCGTCGCAGTCCCCGCACTTCTCCTCGGTCACCGACGTCTCCAAGCGGCTGAGCGAGGCGGGCTACCTGCCCGACGCCCAGATCGCGACGACGGTGTTCCTCGCCGACCGCCTCGGCAAGCCGCTGCTGGTCGAGGGCCCCGCGGGTACCGGTAAGACCGAGCTGGCCAAGGCGCTGGCCACGGCGACGAGCTCGGAGCTCATCCGGCTGCAGTGCTACGAGGGCCTCGACGAGGCCCGGGCGCTGTACGAGTGGAACTACAAGAAGCAGCTGCTGCGCATCCAGGCCTCCCAGGCCGGCGACGGCGCCGACTGGGACAGCGTCCACGACGACATCTTCGGTGACGAGTTCCTGCTCTCCCGCCCGCTGCTGACCGCCATCCGGCGCACCGATCCCACCGTGCTGCTCATCGACGAGACCGACAAGGCCGACGTCGAGGTCGAGGGGCTGCTGCTGGAGGTGCTCTCGGACTTCCAGGTGACCATCCCCGAGCTCGGCACGATCACCGCTACCCGCCGGCCGATGGTCATCCTGACCTCCAACGCCACCCGCGAGCTCTCCGAGGCCCTCAAGCGGCGCTGTCTGTACCTCGCGCTGGACTACCCCTCCGCCGATCGGGAGCGGGAGATCGTCCTGTCGCGGGTACCCGACCTCGCCCCGGGCCTGGCCGACCAGCTGGTGAAGACGGTGCGCGCGCTCCGGGCGATGGAGCTGAAGAAGTCGCCGTCGATCTCCGAGACGCTCGACTGGGCGCAGACGCTGCTGGAGCTCGGCCTGGACACCCTCGACGAGGGAGCCATGTCCTCCACCCTGGGCGTGGTGCTCAAGCACGCCAGCGACCAGCAGCGTGCCGCCGCCGAGCTCCGGCTGAACTGATGAGCGCGCCGGTGAGCCGCTCGCAGGAACTCGGCGGGCTGGCCGGGCACCTGGACGGGTTCGTGCGCGCCGTGCGCGAGGCCGGTATCCCGGTGGGCATCAGCCAGGCGGTCGACGCCGCCGAGATCCTCACCGTCGTCGACCTGCTCGACCGCGAGCAGCTCCGGCACGGCCTGGCGGCCGTGCTGCTGCAGCGGGGTGCTCAGCGACCGGCCTACGACGTGCTGTTCGACCTCTGGTGGCCCCTGTCGGACCGCCCGGCGGCCGACGAGGCGTCCGGCGAGCCGGACGAGGATGCGCAGGACGGCGAGCCGAGGCAGGCCGGTCCCGGTCCCGACGACGCCGAGCTGGCCAAGCTCATGCGAGACCAGCTCTTCCAGCTGCTCCTCGACGGTGACGAGGACGAGATCCGCCGGTTCGCCCGCCGCGCGGTGGACCGGCTCGGCAGCGGGCAGCCCAGCCCGACCGGGCAGTCGTACTTCAGCTACCGGGTCATGCGGGCCCTCTCCCCGGACACGCTGGTGGCCAAGCTGCTGGCCGGCCTGCTCGCCGAGGGCGACCGCGGCGGGCTCAACGAGCAGGTGGCCCGCCAGACGGTGCGCGAGCGGGTGGACGCGTTCAAGAACGCCGTCGAGACCGAGGTCCGGCGGCGCACGGCCGACGAGAAGGGCCGGGAGCGGGTCGCGAAGAACGCCGTCAGGCCGCTGGCCGACCAGATCGACTTCCTGCGCGCACAGTCGACCGACCTCGCGGAGCTGCGCCGCACGGTGGCGCCGCTCGCACGGCGGCTGGCCGTGCGTCTCTCCGCCCGGCGCAAGATCGGCCGCCAGGGCCGGCTGGACTTCCGCAAGACCGTCCGGGCCTCCCTCGGCACGGGCGGCGTCCCGGTCGTCACCCATCACCGCCCGCGCAAGGTCCACAAGCCCGAGCTCGTCGTGCTCTGCGACGTGAGCGGCTCGGTGGCCGGCTTCAGCCACTTCACCCTGATGCTCACCCAGGCGCTGCGCGAGCACTTCACCGGTGTCCGGGCGTTCGCCTTCGTCGACTCCACCGACGAGGTGACCCGGTTCTTCCGGCCGGGTGCCGACGTCGCGGATGCCGTCCAGCGGATCGGCCGGGAGGCGCAGGTCGTGGCCTTCGACGGGCACAGCGACTACGGCACCGCGTTCGAGGTGTTCGCCGACAAGTACGCCTCGGCGATCGGACCGAAGACGTCGCTGCTGGTGCTGGGGGACGGCCGGACGAACTACCGGCCGGCGGCGGTCCCGCTGCTGGCCAGCATGGTGCGCCGGTCCCGCTCGGCGCACTGGTTGAACCCGGAGCCGCAGCGCCAGTGGGGCAGCGGCGACTCCGCCGCCGATCGGTACGGCGAGGTCATCGACATGGTGGAGTGCCGCAACGCCGCCCAGCTGGCCGACTTCATCACGACGCTGTAGCTACTACTACAGCCGCTGCTACTACTACAGCCGCGACTTTCCGGTTCGGTGTCGGTGTGTGTGGGGCTGACCCGATGCCGGTGTTCACGGTCGTCGGCGTCATCAGGAATGCAGTGCTCGACGCGCGCACACAGAAACGCTGAGACAGTCTTACGGCGCCGTGACGATGTGCGGAGGTCGGTTTTCCTCGCGTGCCGCCGGGCAGTCCCGGGCTCTGCCGCGAGTCCGCAGCCGATCGGCGAGCTGGGCTCCACGAGATGGGAGTCAGGCATGTCCTCCATGATCGGAAAGCCCGGAAAAGGGTCCAGCCTCGCATTGGCGATTGCGCTGCTGGGCGCGCTGAGCGGTGCGGGCGCAGCAGCCGCTGACACACACACCCCACCAGCGCCGGCTGCAGCCGATGGCCTGCAACCGATCGAGGATCCGCTTCCACCACCACCGTTGAGCGATCGGCAGGTGGGCGTCGAGTTGCTGGCCGAGGGGTTCAAGAAGCCGACGAACAGCGCCGTCGCGCCCGGTGATCCGGACGCCCTGTACGTCTCCGACCAGTTCGGGCCGCTGTGGCGGGTGGAGCTGCGGGACGGCAGCAAGCAGATGGTCGCGGACCTGTCCGGCCTGCTGGTGCCGGTCGGGCTGAAGGCAGAAGGCGTGGACCACCTCCCCGACGAGCGCGGCTTCCTGGGGTTGGCCTTCCACCCGGACTTCGAGCGCAACGGACTCCTCTACACGCACACGTCCGAGCCGCCGGACAGCGGCGAACCGACCTTCCCTTCGACGCTGCCGAGCGGCGAGCGCGCCGACCACCTGGGTGTGCTGCGAGAGTGGACGGTGCAGAGGTCCGCGGACGGCACGCCGAGCCTCGATGTGGACAGCTCCCGTGTGCTGTTCAGCGTCGCCGAGCCGCAGTGGAACCACAACGGCGGGGAGCTCGTCTTCGGACCGGACGGGATGCTCTACGTCCAGCTCGGTGACGGCGGTGGCGCCGACGACCAGAACGAGCAGCTCTGGTGGACCGACCCCGACGACGACGGCACCTACACCGTCGGGCCGATCGTCGGGCACCTGGACGGCGGCAACGCCCAGGACCTGAGCGTCCCGCTGGGCAAGATCCTCCGCGTCGACGTCGACGGGCGCGGCGCTCCGCACGGGGAGTACGGCGTCCCCGCGGACAACCCGTTCGTCGGCGTCGACGGAGCCCTGGGCGAGATCTGGGCCTACGGCCTGCGCAACCCCTTCCAGGGGTCGATCGACCGGGCGACCGGCGACTACTGGGTCGGTGACGTCGGGCAGAACGACGTCGAGGAGGTCGACGTCATCCAGCGCGGCGGCAACTACGGCTGGAACGTGCGGGAGGGCTCTTTCTGGTTCGCCCCCCGCGACTTCGAGCAGGGCAGCGGCACGGTCGTCGAGGAGCCCGTCCAGCCGGTCCCGCCGGAGCTCGTGGACCCGGTCGCCCAGTACGACCACGACTGGGGCGTGGCGGTCATCGGCGGCTACGTCTACCGGGGCCCGGACCAGCCGGCCCTGCAGGGTCAGTACGTCTTCGGTGACCACCACGGCGGCAAGCTGCTCGTCCACTCCGCCGAGGATCCGGCGCGCCAGCTCAGGATTGCCGGTTCCGAGAACAACGAGCTCGGGTACTCGCTGACGGCCTTCGCCGAGGACGCGCACGGCGAGCTCTACGTGATGGGCACTCCACACGAGGGAAGTGGTCGGATCGAGCGCATCGTCCCGGCCGGCACCGACGGCATGGTCGCTCCCGTGCCTCGCGGCGGTGTCGCGGCCGGCGCCGGGGGTGCCGCCGACGACGACGCCGCGACCACGGTGGCCGGGGTGGCCGCGCTGGGCGGGGCGGCCGTGTTGGCGGGCGTGGGGATCGCGCGTCGTCGCACCGCGGCGCGCTGACGAAGCCGATCCCCGGAGGACTGCGCGAGTCACCGTGGCCGCTGGTGCGTCCTCGCGCCAGCGGCCACGAGCCGTCCGGGACGTCGAACGGATATGCCGATCCCGCTGCCGAGTGTGCCCGCACCGGGGGGATCACGATTTCGAACATGTGACGAAACCCGCACTCGCCATGCGGTCGTGCACGGGGACTGCTGTCGTGAGCAGGAGCGTCGCAGTGGCGCAGGCGACCGGCGGTGGACCCGTAGGGGGACAGCCGGCGCTCATCCCATCGACCGAGGGAGATCGAATGTCTAAGAAACTTGCCGGAGTGGGGGCGGCGGCGCTCGTCAGTGCTGCTGTGCTCGCGCCGTCGTCGGCGCTGGCCGCCGAGGACGAGACGATGTTCCGGGTGGAGGTCACCAACGTCTCGAAGGAGACCGGGACGAAGGTGGACACGCCGCAGGGAGCGAAGCCGATCCTGCTCTCGCCCGGTGCGTTCGCCGTCTACTCCGGCGAGGACAACCCGGCGTTCACGGTCGGTGCCGAGGCGACGCTCCCGCTGGGCGGGGAGGGGCTGGAGAACATCGCCGAGGACGGCTTCCCGATGCAGTTGGCCCAGCAGTTCGAGGGCGCACCGATGGTGAGTGACAGCGGCACCTTCGCCGATGAGCAGGGACCGAAGAAGGCCCTGGAGCCGGGCATGAGCGCCTCTTTCACCGTCACGGCGTCACCGGGGGGAAAGCTGACGCTGGCGACGATGTTCGTCCCGTCCAACGACGCGTTCTACGGTCCCGCGGACGGCATCGAGCTGTTCGACGCGGGCGGCGAACCGATCAGCGCGGACGTGACCGACGCGATCGGAACCTTCGACGCGGGCACCGAGGAGAACCAGCCGTTCTTTGGCCCCGCCACCAAGCCTGTGCAGCCGCACCCGGACTTCGGTCCTGTCGAGGAGTCCGTCGTCCTGCCCGTGGAGGACGTCGAGGGGCAGCCCCAGGTGTACCCGGAGGTCGGCCAGGTCATCAACGTGACCGTCATGCCCGTCCCCGCCGGCGGCGTTCCCGCTGGCGCCGGGGGTGCCGCCGACGACGACGCCGCGACCACGGTGGCCGGGGTCGCCGCGCTGGGCGGGGCGGCCCTGCTGGCGGGCATGGGGATCGCGCGCCGTCGCGCCGGGACGCGCTGACCGGGCGATGGTGAAGCAGCAGGGGGAGCGATTCCGGAGACGGTGGTCGTCGGCGTTCTTGTTCGCGACGGCCGTGGTCCTCGCCGTCGCCGGGGTCCTCCTCCTGCTGCCCGCCCACACTCCCGACGCATCGGTCGGCACGTCTCCTCCGCCGGTCACCGCACCGCTCGCCGAGGAAGGCGGAAGGCCTTCCGCGAGCGACGCGCGCGCGGGCACCTCGCTCCTCGAGCGCACCGGGCCGATCGCCGATGCCCCACCTCGCGGCGTGCCCTCGGGTCAGCCTGTCGGTGTGCGCGTCGACGCGATCGACGTCGACGCACGAGTCGTACCGCTCGGGCTCGATGCCGACGGCCAGCTGGAGGTGCCCGAGGACTTCTCGGCCGCCGGCTGGTGGGAAGGTGGAGCCGAGGCCGGCGAGCCGGGACCGACGGTCGTGGTCGGCCACGTCGACTCCTACGAGGGTCCGGCCGTGTTCCACCGGCTGCGGGACCTCGAGGTGGGTGACGAGATCGCGCTCACCGTCGAAGGCGGTGAGTCGGTGTCCTACCGGGTGACCGGCATGCAGGAGGTGCCGAAGGACGAGTTCCCGACCGAGGCCGTCTACGGCACCACCCCTGGGCCGACGCTGCGTCTCATCACCTGCGGAGGCCCCTTCGACCGGACCGCGCGCAGCTACCTGGACAACACGATCGTCTTCGCGGACCTGAGCTGATGCCTGAGCATGGTCTCGAGTCCGGTCGGCACGGCCCCTGCCGCCGACCCGGCGCGTGGATGCGCCGAGCCGGTCGCACGGCACCTTCCCGTGGCACGTGGCGGCGGCTGGTCATCGGCGCAGGGCCTGGTCACGGCCGAAGTCGGTGTGCGGAAGAGACGATCGAGACCCACGCCTGGGGCTTCCGCAATCTGCTCGGCCTCACGTGGAACGAGGACGGCGAGATGTTCGCCGCCGAGAACGGCTACGACATCCGCGGGTCCCGCCCGGTGCAGGATGAGTTCGATGCGTCGCTGCGCATCGAACTCGGCCGCTGGTACGGGGCCCCCGAGTTCTCCGCCAGCCGTCAACCGCTGACGGAGCCGAAGTTCGAGCCACCGGACGAGTTCCAGGTGCCGGTGTTCCTCGGCACCGACGAGCCCCTGGGCAAGATCCTCGGTTCGGTGATCGACGTGGAGGCCAGCGGCCTGACCCCGCCGGACCCCGCGTGGGTCCTGAGACAGCACACCTTCAACTCCTCCCCGTCGGTGATCGACATCGCGCCGGAGGACTGGGGGAAGTTCGGCGGGCAGATGATGGTCGCCGAGTGGGGGGACCTGGCGCCGCAGACCAACCCGCTGCGGAAGGGAAAGGTCGGACGTCAGGTGGTGGCGGTCGACACCGAGACCGGTGAGATCACGCCGTTCGTGAAGGGTGACCCCCTCGCCCGCCCGTTCGACGTGCAGTTCGGCCCGGACGGCGCGATGTACATCGTCGACTACGGCATCGTGAACATCGACATGGCGCTCAAGCCGCCGTACGCCTACCAGCCGGGCGCCGGTGGCATCTGGAAGGTGACCCGGATGCCGGTGGGCGGCGTCGACGCCGGCGGCGGCAGCACCGCCGGTGTCGAGTTGATGGGCCTGTCCCTCCTCGGCGGCACGGCTCTGGCCGGTGCCGTCGTCGCGGACGCAATGGTCGTCCGCCGCCGCGCCGAGGCTGGCTGACCTCCGGCGCGTGGACGAGGACCACGCGCAATTCCCGTGGCCGCTGGCGCTTCTCGCGCCGGCGGCCACGGGTCTGCTCGTCGCCGGTGCCCGGCTGGTCCGGCCGGGGAAGACCCGCTGGGGGATCGAACGCGGCTACCGGGAACTGACGACCGACCCGTATCGGACCCGTGCGATACGTCGACCTGTCGACACCCCGCCGTGACGACGCGTCTCGTAAGCGCTCGGCACACCGCTGTTTCGATGCATTGCCGTAACCGAATGCCCGACGATCCGTTGGTCAACGCGGTGCCGACGTGTCGATACCGCCCGACCGCGACGCCGCGGCCGGGTCGCGACCGGCTGCACGGGGGAGCCGGTCGCCGCGGGCCGTGGCGCCCGTCCCGCGGGGCAGGCGCCGCGGTCCCGTAGCACCGGAGCCGGTCCGGCCAGGGCCGGCTCCGGTGGGCACGGATACGCTCGGCCGGTGACAGGTGGGCGTATCGGCGTGATGGGTGGGACGTTCGACCCCATCCACCACGGGCACCTCGTGGCCGCGAGCGAGGTCGCCGGTCTCTTCGGGCTGGACGAGGTCGTCTTCGTGCCCACCGGTCAGCCCTGGCAGAAGAGCGACCGGCAGGTCAGCCCGGCCGAGGACCGCTACCTCATGACGGTCATCGCGACGGCGTCCAATCCGCGGTTCTCGGTCAGCCGCGTCGACATCGACCGGGGTGGTCCGACGTACACCATCGACACCCTCGTCGACCTGCGGGCCCAGCGGCCCGACGCCGAGCTCTTCTTCATCACCGGGGCCGACGCCTTGGCGCAGATCATGACGTGGCGGGACGGGGACCGGTGCTTCGACCTGGCGCACTTCATCGGGGTGACCCGTCCGGGCTACACGCTCGCGGACTCGGACCTGCCCGCGGGACGCGTCAGCCTGGTCGAGATCCCGGCGCTGGCGATCAGCTCCAGCGACTGCCGTGGCCGCGTCGCCCGCGGGATGCCGGTCTGGTACCTGGTGCCCGACGGCGTCGTCCAGTACATCGAGAAGCGGGGCCTCTACCGCGAGGGCCTGCGGCGCCGGGCGCCGGCCGCGGTCACCGGCGGCGAGGACCCGGTCGCGGCCGGCCCCCCGCCGGCCGGCGACCGGCCGACCTACGACCGTCCACCGCAGCCCCCTGGCCCTGCGACCGACACCAACCCCACACCCGACCTCCAGGAGGTACCCAGATGACCGCCTCGGCCGAGGCGCGGGACACCGCGCAGCTCGCCGCTCAGGCGGCCGCCGACAAGCTCGCCACCGACGTCTCGATCGTGGACGTCAGCGAGCGGTTGGCGATCACCGATGCGTTCGTGCTCGCCTCCGCGCCGAGCGAGCGCCAGGTGCAGGCCATCGTGGACGCGGTCGAGGAGCGCCTGCGCGAGCACGGGCTCAAGCCGGTGCGCCGCGAAGGCGTGTCGGAGGCCCGCTGGGTGCTGCTCGACTTCGTCGACGTCGTCGTCCACGTCCAGCACGCCGAGGAGCGCGCCTACTACGCCCTCGAGCGGCTCTGGAAGGACTGCCCGACCATCCCGTTCGTGGACAGCGCCCTCCCGGCGCAGGAGGCGGCCGAGGCATCCGCCCCGGACGACGCGGCGGCCGCGCAGGACGCCTCCGGCCGGTGAGCGGTTCCCCCGCGGCGCTCGCGCTGCCCGTCCGGCGGCTGGTCCTCTGGCGGCACGGCCGGACCGAATGGAACGCTGCCGGCCGCTTCCAGGGCCGGCTGGACCCGCCGCTCGACGAGGTGGGCCGCCGGCAGGCGGTCGACGCCGCTCCGCACCTGATCGCGTCCGGAGCCCTCGACGGGGACACGATCGTGGTCTCCAGCGATCTCGACCGCGCCGCGGACACCGCCGGTGCGCTGACGCGGCTCCTGGGCGTCCCGCTCCGGCTGGACGGCCGGCTCCGGGAGCACGGCATGGG
This sequence comes from Blastococcus goldschmidtiae, assembly GCF_031845325.1. Classification (NCBI taxonomy): domain Bacteria; kingdom Bacillati; phylum Actinomycetota; class Actinomycetes; order Geodermatophilales; family Geodermatophilaceae; genus Blastococcus; species Blastococcus goldschmidtiae. Next base: position 99,648 of record NZ_JAVREI010000004.1, read on the forward strand.
TTCGTGGGAGGGGCTCACCCGCGACGAGGTGGCCGACCGGTACCCCGACCAGTACGCCGACTGGCTCGCCGGACGCCCGGTCCGCGGGCGCGGGGGAGAGGAGCCCGAGGAGGTCGCCGCCCGGGCGCTCGCCGCCGTGGCCGATCTGCCCGCCGCACCCGTCGCGGTGGTGGTCACGCACGGCGGCACCAGCGGCCGCCTGATCGAACGGCTGCTGGGGCTCGGCCCCGAACAGCGCCGGCTGTTCGGTCCGCTGGCCAACTGTGCCTGGAGCGAGCTGCGGGAGCAGTCCGGGGCCTGGCGGCTCATCCGGCACAACGCCGCGGTGCCGACGAGCCCCGGACCGGACGGCAACGGCGCCGGCCACCGTGCTCCCGGGGCTTCCCAGGAGCTCCCGGTGCGCTCGGGTGCCAACCCGGAGGAGGGCGGCGCCGGCTCCATCGGCGATGCCGACGCCGCCGTCTGACCACCGGTCGGTGTCCCTCCTGCCCGTGGAGGCGGGGCCGGGGACACCGGCCAGCGACCGGAACGCCTGCGGGGGCCAGCTAGCCTCGCCGCGTGCCCGTTGCCGTCGTCACCGATTCGACGGCCTATCTGCCGCCGGAGGTCCTCCAGCGCTACGGCATCGACGTGGTCCCGCTGTACGTGGTGCTGGCCGGGCATTCCGGGACCGAGGGCGAGTCCATCGGCCCAGCCGACGTAGCCCGGGTGCTCAACACCCGTGGGGGGCGCGTCTCCACCTCTCGGCCCACGCCGGGCGACTTCGTGGCGGCCTACCGGCGGCTCCTGGACGCGGGAGCGGATCGGCTGGTGTCCATCCACCTCTCCGCCGAGCTCTCGGGCACCTGGGACGCCGCCCGGCTGGCCGCCTCGCAGGTCGGCGAGCACATCGTCACCGTGGTGGACTCCCGATCGGCGGCGATGGGCAACGGCTTCGCCGTGCTGGCGGCCGCCCGGGCTGCCGCCGCGGGCGCGGACGCCGCCGCGGTCGCCGATGCGGCCCGCCGCACGGCCGCGGCCACCCGGACGTTCTTCGTCGTCGACACCCTGGAGCACCTGCGCCGCGGCGGCCGCATCGGGCCGGCAGCCGCCCTGCTGGGATCGGCGCTGGCGGTGAAGCCCGTGCTGCACGTGCTCGACGGGCGCGTGGTGCCGCTGGAGAAGGTGCGGACCTCCGCGCGGGCCCTCAGCCGTCTGGTGCAGCGGGTCGTCGACGAGGTCGGGGGGAAGCCCGTCTCCCTCGCGGTGCACCATCTCGCCGCGCCGGAGAAGGCCGAGCGGCTGGCCGCCGAGCTGCGCGAGCGGGTGCCCTCCCTGAGCGAGATGCACGTGAGCGAGCTCGGGGCCGCCATCGGGGCGCACGTGGGCCCCGGCGCGGTCGGCGTCGTCGTGGCACCCGCGCCGGACGGCGGCGACACGGCCCCGGACCGGCCGGGTGCCGTCGAGGCTGCGGAGCCACCGGCGCCGGAGAGCGGCCAGGAGCCGACCGCGGAGGGATGACCGCTCTCGGAGCGATGGGGGACCAGCGATGCGCACGGGCATGCCGGCACCCTGACGGACCGGGGTCGTGAGACGCCCGGAGCGTCCACAGGAGGCGCCCCCGTCCACAGATGAGCGCGGCCGCTGCCGGGTGGGCAGGCAGGCTTCCTAGCGTCCGCGGAGTGCGCCAGAACTCTCGCCGATCCGACGATGCCGACGTCATCCGTGCCCGGCTGAGGGCGCTGCTGGACGACGGGTCCCGCGGCGGCTGGGTGCCCGAGGACGACCACCCCGCCGTCACCGCAGCCGAGCCGGGCGGCGAGCACGAGCCCGATGACCGGGCCGGCGAGGCGCCCGGCGACCGGCCGCCGGGCACGGGCCGGCACCGCGCGCCCGGGCGGACGGCGCGGTGGGACCCGGGCCGGCCCGGTGCCCGGTCGCTCTGGACCGCCGGGCTACTGGCCGCGCTCGTGCTCGTCGGCTGGACCTGGCTGGACCGGCCTCGGGTCGAACCGGCGCCACCGGCCCCGTCCGGCAGCGCCTCGACGGCGGCCGACACCGCGGCGTCGACGGGAGCGCCGCCGGCCTCTCCGACGGCGTCCCCGGCGGTGGGCGAGGCGGCCGGCACCGCGACCCCGGTGGTCGTGGCGGTCGTGGGCCTGGTGGCGCGTCCGGGACTGGTCACGGTGCCGACGGGCTCCCGGGTCGCCGACGCCGTCGAGGCGGCCGGCGGGCTGCTGCCGGGTACCGACCCCGCCGCCGTCAACCTGGCGGCCGTCGTCACCGACGGCCAGCAGATCGCCGTCGGTGTGCCCGGGGTCGTCGGGAGCGCCGTGCCGTCCACGGACGGCGCCGGCGGGCCGGTGGACCTCAACACCGCGACGGCCGAGGACCTCGACGGGCTGCCGGGGATCGGACCCGTGCTGGCACAGCGCATCGTCGCCTACCGCAGCGCGCAGGGCCCGTTCCGGAGCGTCGACCAGCTCGACGACGTGCCCGGTATCGGCCCCACCACTGCCGCGGAGCTGGCCGAGCTGGTGCGCGTGTGAGAGCGCGCGACCCGGCGGAGCTCTCGGACGGCCGCTGGCAGTGGATCGACCTGCGGCTGGTCCCGGTCTCGGCAGCCGTGTGGGCGATCAGCCTCGCGGCGCCGTTCCTCGCACCGTCGCTGCTCGGCCTCGCGTCGGCAGGGGCGCTCGTCGCGGCCGGGTGCGCGCGGCGCCGCCGAACGGTCGCCGCGACGGTGCTGCTCGCCGTCCTGGCCGCTGTCGCGGTCGCCAGCGGCACGTCCGCGGTCCGGGGCGCGGCGCGGGAGGCCTCACCGCTCCGCGCGCTGGCCGACGACCACCGGACCGTCACGGTGGACCTGCACCTCGACGGCGATCCGCACCTCCTCACCGGCGGCGGCCGGCCCAGGATCGTCGCCGACGCGACGGTCACCGTCCTCAGCGACGGAGAGCGGGTCCAGCACCTCCAGGCGGCCGTCCTGCTCTTCGCCCCGGAAGAGGGGTGGCGGGAGCTCCTGCCCGGCCAGCCGGCCCGGGTCCAGGCGGTGGTCGCGCCGCCCCGGGCCGGGGACGACGTCGTGGCGGTGCTCTCGGCACGCGGTCCGCCGACCGCCCTCGGCGTCCCCGACGCGTGGCAGCGGATCGCCGGAGAACTGCGGGACGGCCTGGCCCGCTCGTCCGACCGGGTGCTCGAGCCGCGTCCGGCCGGGCTGCTGCCGGGCCTCGTGGTGGGGGACACGCGGCAGCTGGATCCGGTGCTCGACGAGGAGTTCCGGAGGGCCGGGCTCTCGCACCTGACCGCGGTCTCGGGGGCCAACGTCGCGATCGTGATCACCGCGGTCCTGTGGCCCCTGCGCCGACGGGCCGTCGACCGCCGGGTCCAGGCGGTGGTCGGGGGCGCCGCCCTGGTCTGCTTCGTCGTCCTCGCCCGTCCCGAGCCGAGCGTCCTGCGTGCGGCGGCCATGGGCGCGGTGACCCTGCTGGCGCTGGCTACCGGCCGGGCGCGGGTCGCGGTGCCCGCCCTGGCGGCGGCGGTGTGCGTCCTGCTCCTCCTCGACCCCGGCCTGGCCCGGGACCCCGGGTTCGCGCTCTCGGTCCTCGCCACCGCGGCCATCGTGCTGCTGGCACCGGCCTGGTCGCGGCGGCTGCGGGAGCGCGGCTGGCCTGCGCTGGTCGCCGATGCCCTCGCGGTCAGTGCTGCGGCCGGCCTGGCCACGGCACCGCTGGTCGCGGCGCTCTCCGGGACGGTGAGCCTCGTGTCGCTGCCGGCCAACCTGCTGGCCGCTCCGGCGGTACCGCCGGCGACGGTCCTCGGCATCCTCGCGACGCTCCTCGGCGCGGTGTCCCAGCCGGCCGGGGCGGTGCTGGTCTGGTGTGCCGGCTGGCCGACGCGCTGGCTCGTGCTCGTGGCCGAGTGCGCCGCCCGGCTGCCCGATGCCGCGCCGGGCTGGCCCGCCGGGTCGGTCGGGGCCGTGCTCCTCGCGGTCCTCCTGGCCGGTGCCGGGTGGGTTCTGTGGCGGTTCCGCCGGCTCCGCCCGCTGGCCCTGGCGGTGCTGACCGGGCTGGTCCTGGTGGGGTGGCCGGTGCGCCAGGCGGTCCGGGGCTGGCCTCCGCCGGACACCGTGATCGTCGCCTGCGACGTGGGGCAGGGCGATGCGCTGGTGCTGCCGACGGGCAGGGGGGAGGCCGTGCTGCTGGACGCCGGGCCGGATGTCGCCGCGGTCGACCGCTGCCTGGACGACCTGGGGGTCGACCGCCTCCCGCTGGTGCTGCTGTCGCACCTGGACGCCGACCACGTCGGCGGTCTGACCGGTGCGCTCGACGGCCGCTCGGTCGGCGTGGTGGCCACCGGAGCGCTGTCCCCGGTCGACGACCGGCTGCCCACCGTGGACGCCGTGATCCGGCGGTCCGGGGCCGAGCGCATCCGGCTGGTGCCGGGGGACAGGTGGGAGGCGGGCGCGGTGGTCCTGGAGGTGCTCGCGCCGGCGCCCGAGCGCGCCACGGCGGCCGCGGAGGTCAACGACCTGTCCCTGGTCGTGCGGGCCACCGTCCGCGGCGTCCGCGTACTGCTCACAGGAGACCTCGGCGCGGAGGCGGAGGCCCACCTGCGGACCAGCGGAGCCGACCTGCGGGCCGACGTGCTCAAGGTGCCGCACCACGGCAGCGCGGACGCCGACCCGGGCTTCCTGACGGGCACGGGCGCCCGCGCCGCGCTCGTCTCCGTCGGGGCGGACAACACCTACGGGCATCCGGCCCGCTCACTGCTGGAGACGCTGGAGGGGGCAGGGATGCGCGTGCACCGGACCGATCGAGGGGGTGATCTCGCCGTCGTGGGCTCCGCGGACGACTGGGGCGTGGCCGCCCGCGGGCGGGGGACCATGAGGCCCGCGGGGAGAGGCCGGATCCGTCGGTGCCCCGTGGCACGATGCAGGCGTGCCAGCCGCTCCCGTGCCACCGACCTCGCGGCTGCGCGTGGTGTCGGGGGAGGAGGAGCTCCTCCGGTCCCGCGCGGTCGCTGCCGTCCGGACGGCGGTGGTCGAGCGCCACCCCGACGCCGAGCTGCACGAGCTGGCCGCGCAGGGACTGCCGCCCGGTCAGCTGGCCGACGTGCTGGCGCCGTCGTTGTTCGGTGGGCACCGCCTCGTCGTCGTCACGGGGGTGCACGAGTCCGCCGCTGCGCTGGCCGACGCCCTCACGGCCTACGCCAAGGACCCCGACCCGGAGATCACGCTGGTGATCGTCCACTCCGGCGGCAAGCGGAACGAGGCGCTGGTCAAGGCGTTCGTCGCCGCAGGCGCCGCCGTGGACGAGTGCCCCAGGATCAGCTCCGCCGGCGACCGGGCCGCCTTCGTCCGCAACGAGGTGCGCACCTTCGGCGGCCGCATCACCGCCGATGCCCTCACCGCGCTGGTCGACGCCGTCGGCAACGACCTGCGGGCGCTCTCGGCGGCGGCCAGCCAACTGGTGTCGGACTTCGGCGGGACCATCGACGGCGACGCCGTCGCGCGGTTCCACCGGGGCCAGGCCGAGGTCACCGGCTTCACGGTCGCCGAGCGGGTCCTGGTCGGCGACCGGCAGGGCTCGATCGAGATGCTGCGCTGGGCACTGCAGCGCGGGGTCGCCCACGTCCTCATCGCCGACGCGATCGCCGACGGCGTGCGCACCGCCGCCCGGGTGGCGGCACTGAGCTCCACGAACCCGGGCGAGCTCGCCCGCACGCTCAAGATGCCGCCGTGGAAGGTCAAGAAGGCACAGGCGCAGTCGCGGGGCTGGAGCATCGACGGCCTGCAGCAGGCGATCGCCGTGACCGCGGAACTGAACGCCGACGTGAAGGGCGTCGCTGCCAGCGCCGACTACGCGCTGGAGCGCGCGGTGCGCCGGATCGTCGACATCCGGACCGTGACCGGCCGGGGCCGCGTACCCACCGGTCGCTGACGAGGCACAGCGGCGGCCAGCTCGCCTTCTGACCCACTGCCCTCCCCGGAACGCGAACGAGCCCCGTCCCGAAGGGGGAGGGGCTCGTGCACATCCGCGTCACGTGGACGCGGGCACCGGATCAGAGGTCGGCGGTGAGCTTCGCCAGACCCGACTTGCGGTTGGCGGCCTGGTTCTTGTGGATGACGCCCTTGCTGGCGGCCTTGTCCAGCTGCTTGTTCGCGGTCGTGAGCGCGGCGGCCGCGGCGGCGGCGTCACCGGACTCGGCGGCCGTGCGGACGCGCCGGACAGCCGTCTTGAGGGCGGACTTGACCGCGACGTTGCGCTGACGCGCCTTCTCGTTGGTCTTGATCCGCTTGAGCTGGGACTTGATGTTCGCCACGCGTGAGCCTCGAGAGTCTGGAGGGGATGAGTTCGACAGTGCGTCCGGGGCGCGGCGAAGCGCCCAGCGGACCGGCCTCACAAGATACCAGTCCCGCCCGTCGGGCCCAACCGGCGGCGGTCAGACCAGCCCGGCCGCCACCCGCCGCGTGCCCCACGCCAGCGCGGCGGCGTGGAAGTGCCGTTGGAACGCCCGGAGGGTGGGCAGCCCCGGCGGGGCCGGGCGACGCATGCCCGCCGCCCACATCCCGGCCATCGCGAGGACCAGATCGGTCACCTGGCGCGGGTCCGCGGCGGCGACCAGGGCCGAGCGGCCCACCAGCCACTCGGGATCCACACCGCGCTGCGCTGCTGCGTCCAGGCTGAACAGCACCGTGTCGATCCAGTCCGCACCACGGACGGCCCAGGCCCAGTCGACGAACGCCACCGCGCCGCCGGGACCGATCAGGAGGTTGTCCGCCCGCAGATCGCCGTGGACGAGGGTGTCACCGTCCAGCCATCCGCCGGCGGCGAGACGGTCGGGCACCCGACCCAGCCAGTCCAGCCGCTGAACCTCCCACGGGTCCAGATCGGCCGGCGGATCGGCCGCCAGCCCCGACCACGAGGACAGCGGCATGTCGACCCGCTCGGCCAGGGTGGGAAGTCCGGCGACGGGGCAGGGGGTGCCGGACCGGGCCAGCTCGGTCAGCCCGGCGACGGCCACGGCCGCCGTCTCCGGCGTCCACGGCAGCGGCGCGGCCTCGCCGTCGAACACGTCGAACACCAGCGCGACCCACTCGTCGGCACCCTCGGACCACTCGAGGTGGGCGCGCAGGGCAGGGACCGGCAGGGTTGCCGGGAGTCGGGCGGTCACCTCCGCCTCCGCGCGCATCAGCGTCGGCGTCTCCGGGTTCAGCGGCGTCCCGACCGCTTTCACGAACGCGGAGCGCCCGTCCGCGCAGGTCACGACGACGGCCGGTCCGGGAGAGAAGCCGCCCTGCCGCGGCGACACCGCGACGACGGGAGAGCCCAGGGCCGCGTCGATCTCCGCACGCAACGCGGCCGGGAGGCGGGCGTAGGGCAGCCGTGGACTACCGGGCAGGGACACCCCCGCACCATGGAGGACGCACGTCCTTCCGGGCAATCGCTTTGCCCGGCGCCGCGGCATGGGACGATGGCCCCACTGTGACGACTCCTGCTGCCACCGATCCGGCCCTCATCCGGAACTTCTGCATCATCGCCCACATCGACCACGGCAAGTCGACGCTGGCCGACCGGATGCTCGAGGTCACCGGCCTCGTCGAGGGCCGGCACATGCGTGCCCAGTACCTCGACCGCATGGACATCGAGCGCGAACGCGGCATCACCATCAAGGCGCAGAACGTGCGGCTGCCGTGGACGCCACGCTCCGGCGCGCACACCGGCACCGAATACGTGCTGGACATGATCGACACCCCGGGCCACGTCGACTTCACCTACGAGGTGTCCCGGTCGCTGGCCGCCTGCGAGGGCGCGGTCCTGCTGGTCGACGCCGCCCAGGGCATCGAGGCCCAGACGCTGGCCAACCTGTACCTGGCGCTGGAGAACGACCTCACGATCATCCCGGTGCTGAACAAGATCGACCTCCCGGCCGCACAGCCCGAGCGGTACGCCGAGGAGATCGCGCACATCATCGGCTGCGAGCCCGACGACGTGCTACGGGTCAGCGGCAAGACCGGCGTCGGTGTGCCCGAGCTGCTCGACCTGATCGTCGAGCGCATCCCGGCTCCCACGGGCGAGGCCGACTCCGCGGCGCGGGCGATGATCTTCGACTCGGTCTACGACATCTACCGCGGCGTCATCACCTACGTCCGCGTGGTCGACGGCCGGATCTCGGCCCGCGACAAGATCAAGATGATGTCGACCGGCGCGACGCACGAACTGCTCGAGATCGGCGTCATCTCCCCGGAGCCCAAGCCGGTCCAGAGCCTTGGTGTCGGCGAGGTCGGCTACTTCATCACCGGCGTGAAGGACGTCCGCCAGTCCCGCGTCGGGGACACCGTCACCCTCCAGCACAAGCCGGCGGCGGAATCGATCGGCGGCTACCGCGACCCGAAGCCGATGGTCTACTCCGGGCTCTACCCGATCGACGGCAGCGACTACCCGCTGCTGCGCGAGGCCCTGGACAAGCTGCTGCTCAACGACGCCGCGCTGGTCTACGAGCCGGAGACCTCCGCCGCTCTGGGCTTCGGCTTCCGCGTCGGCTTCCTGGGCCTGCTGCACCTGGAGATCGTCCGCGAGCGGCTCGAGCGCGAGGCCGGCATCAGCCTGATCTCCACCGCGCCCAACGTCGTCTACCGCGTGATCATGGAGGACGGCTCCGAGGTCACGGTGACGAACCCGAGCGACTGGCCCGAGGGCAAGATCGACACGATCCACGAGCCGATCGTCAACGCCACGATCATCGCGCCCAGCGACTACACCGGCGCCATCATGGAGCTCTGCCAGAGCCGCCGCGGTCAGCTGGGCGGCATGGACTACCTGAGCGAGTCCCGCGTCGAGCTGCGCTACGTGCTGCCGCTGGGCGAGATCATCTTCGACTTCTTCGACGCCTTGAAGTCCAAGACGCGCGGGTACGCGAGCCTGGACTACCAGGAGGCCGGCGAGCAGGAGTCCTCGCTGGTCAAGGTGGACATCCTGCTCCAGGGCGAGGCCGTCGACGCGTTCAGCGCGATCGTGCACAAGGACAAGGCCTACAGCTACGGCGTCCTGATGGCCGGCAAGCTGCGCGAGCTCATCCCGCGCCAGCAGTTCGAGGTGCCGATCCAGGCCGCCGTCGGCTCCCGGGTCATCGCCCGCGAGACGGTCCGCGCCATCCGCAAGGACGTCCTCGCGAAGTGCTACGGCGGTGACATCACCCGCAAGCGGAAGCTGCTGGAGAAGCAGAAGGAGGGCAAGAAGCGGATGAAGATGGTCGGCCGCGTCGAGGTCCCCCAGGAGGCGTTCGTCGCCGCGCTCTCCACCAACGAGTCGACCGCCTCCAAGAAATGACCGCCCGCGTCGAGGCGGTCTGCGTCTCCGGCAGCGACCTCCTGCCGCTGCCGGACAAGCGGCCGAACCGCAGCGGCATCGACAAGCGCCCGGTGCCCGGCCGGATCGCCGTCGGCGAGCTCGGGCTGGACGGCGACGTCCAGGTCAACAAGAAGCACCACGGCGGCGAGGGGCAGGCGGTCTACGCCTACGCCCAGGCCGACGCCGACTGGTGGGCCGCCGAGCTGGACCGCGACCTCCCGCCGGGCCGCTTCGGGGAGAACCTCCGCACCAGCGGGCTCGACCTGCGGACCGCGGTGATCGGTGAGCGGTGGACGGTCGGGACGACGCTGCTCGAGGTGACCGCCTGGCGCACCCCGTGCGCCAACTTCGCCCGCTTCTGGGGCATCCCCGACCTGGTCAAGCGCTTCGCGGCGCACGGCGCGACGGGCGCCTACCTGCGGGTGCTGCAGACCGGCGAGCTCGGAGCCGGTGACGCCGTCGAGGTGGTGCACCGGCCCGACCACGGCATCACCGTGGAGACGGCCTTCCGGATCGTCATGACCGAGAAGTCGCGGCTGGCCGAGCTCGCGCCCGTCGTGGAGTACGTCCCGGAGCGGGCCCGGGCCGGGCTCGCCGCGAAGATCGCCGCACGGAGCGCTGCGGTCTCCTGACCAGGGCGGCGCGCTACTGTTCGCCGTCGGGATGCCGGGGGCACGCCCGCCACGGGGAGGTCGTCATGTCGTTGCGCCGTGCAGGGGTCGCACTCGCGTGCACCCTGCTCGCCGGGCCCGTGCTCGCCGGCTGCGGGGGAAGCGACGGGCCCGAGGAATCTGCCGAGGACCTGCTGCAGCGGGCCAAGGACACCCTCGACGACGCCGAGACCGTGCACTTCGAGCTCGACAGCGAGGGCGCGCCGGACACCGGCACCCTGCTGGTCGGGGGCGAGGGCGAGGTCGCCCGTCCCGCCTCCTTCGACGGCACGCTGCAGGTGCGCGTCGCGGGCAACACCCTCGACCTGGACGTCGTCTCGGTCGACGGCACCGTGTACGCGCTGCTGCCCTTCGCCTCGTCGTTCGACGTCATCGAGCCCGCAGACTTCGGCTTCGGCGACCCCGGTGAGCTCCTCGACCCAGAGACGGGCATCTCCCAGCTCCTGGCGCAGGCCGACTCGGCCGAGCTGGGCGACGAGCGGCGGGTCGGGGGCGAGGTGGTCCGCGAGGTGACCGCCGAGCTGCCCGGTGACCTGGTCGAGCAGATCCTCACGAGCGAGGACCCGAGCCGCCCGGTGGAGGCGCAGCTGTCGATCGCGACAGGGACCGGCGAACTGCGCCGCGTCGAGCTGACCGGCCCCTTCTTCAGCGACGAGGACTCCACCTTCATCCTCGAGCTCAGCGACTTCGGCGCCGATGTCGAGATCACCGCACCGCCCACCGACTGAGCCGGCGGGGGCCGCCGTCGCGCCGGTCCCCGGGCTGCCGCTGGTGGCCCTCGCGACCCTGGCCGTGCTCGTCACGGCGGCCGACACGTACGTGGTCGTCCTCGCGCTGCCCGACATCCTCGCCGGGGTCGGCGTCTCGCTGGATGAACTGCAGCGGGCCACACCGATCGTCGGTGGCTTCCTGCTGGGCTACACCGCGACACTGCCGCTGCTGGGCCGGCTGGCCGATCTGCGTGGCCGGCTGCCGGTGCTCGTCGGCTGCCTGCTGCTGTTCGCGCTCGGTTCCCTGCTGACGGCGACGGCGGTCGAACTGGGGCCGGCGGTGATCGGCCGGGGTCTGCAGGGAGTCGGTGCCGGCGGGCTGGTGCCGGCAACCCTGGCGCTGGTCGCCGACCGGTGGCCCCCGGACCGGCGGGCGATGCCGCTGGGCGTCGTCGGCGCGGTGCAGGAGGCCGGCGCGGTGCTCGGGCCGCTGGCCGGTGCCGCGGTGCTCGCCTTCGCCGACTGGCGGGCGATCTTCTGGCTGAACCTGCTGCTGGGACTGGGCCTGGCCGCCGGCGCGCTGGTCACCGGGCGCAGCCGGCGTCCCGACCTGCTCGGGTTGGTGCTCGGCGTGGTGGCGTTCGGCGCGCTGGCCCTGCACCTGGGGGCGCCTGCCGCGCTGGAGGAGGACGTCACCCTCGGCCTGCTGTACGTCCCCCTGGTCGATGCGCTGGCCTGGACGACGCCGCTGGTGCTGACCGCCGGGATCGCCGGCGTCGCGCTCGTCGTCCGCAGTCTCGCCGCACCGGAGCGTGCGGTCCTGCCGCTGCGGGGACTCGGGCAGGTGGTCCGCGAGGTCGACGTCGTGGGGTCGGCGCTCGCGGTCGTGGCGCTGGGCAGTCTGGTTTGGGCGTTCGCCGCGGCCGAGGGTGGGGAGCAGGTGGTCGCCCACGGCTGGGTGCTGCTGCCCCTGGCCGCGGTCGCCGCAGCGCTCTTCATCGTCCACGAGCGGCGCGCGGCGGACCCCGTGCTGCCGCTGGCCGCGCTGCGACCGGTCGGGGCGTGGGGTGCGCTGCTGGTGAACCTCTTCGTCGGTGCGGCACTGGTGGCTGCGCTGGTCGACATCCCGCTGTTCGCCCGCGCCACGACGACGCCGGGCGACCAGCTGGGGGCAGCGCTCGTGCTGCTGCGGCTCCTGGTGGCCGTTCCGATCGGTGCGGTGGCCGGCGGCTGGCTGTGCCGGTTCGCCGCCCCCCGGTGGATCGCCGCAGGCGGGATGGCGCTGACCGCGCTGGCCTTCCTCGCGATGACGCAGTGGGACGAGCGCTCGCTGGACGGTGCGGCCTCCACCGTCGTCCTGCTGGCGGCCGGCCTGGGCTTCGGCCTGGCGATCGCCCCGGTCAACACCGTGCTGCTCGGCGTCACCCGGGCCGAGGTGCACGGCAGTGCCAGCGCGCTCGCCGTCGTCGCCCGCACCGTCGGCATGCTGGCCGGGCTGTCCCTGCTCACCGCCGTGGCGCTGCAGCGGTTCACCGCGGAGATCGAGGCGATCGGCTCGCCGGTGGACCTGTGCCCGCGGACCCCGGCCGACTGCGCCCCCTACGACGCCGCGACCGACGCCGCGCTGCTCACCCAGCTGCACACGGTCTTCGCCGGCGCCGCGATCGCCGCCGCGCTGGCCGCGATCGCCGCGGTGGTGCTGCTGCGCGGGCCGCGGGTGACGGATCTGACCGCCGCCCGGGCGGCCGGGCACGGCGGCGCCTGAGAGGCTGGAGGAGAGCCGCGAAGCCGGCTCCCGGACGAGCGGTGCCGTACCCGGTGTGCGACAAGACGGCGCCAGAGGAGTTCTCGATGGCGTGGGCCGTGCTCGTCGTGTCCGGGGTGCTCGAGGCGGTCTGGGCCACCGCTCTGGGCCGGTCGGTCGGGTTCACCCGGCCCGTCCCGTCGGTCGTCTTCGCCGTCGCCGTCGTGTTGAGCATGGTGGGGCTGGCGTACGCGATGCGGGAGCTGCCCGTGGGCACGGCCTATGCGGTCTGGGTCGGCATCGGTGCCTCGATCACCGTGGCCTACGCGATGGCGACCGGCACCGAACCGGTGTCACTGGCGAAGATCCTGCTGATCATGGGGCTCATCGGCTGCGTCGTCGGGCTGAAGCTCGTGCACTGACCCGACGACGCAGCCCCGGCGTCAGAGGGTGAAGACGATCTTCCCGTTGGTGCGGCCCTCGGACATGCGGGCGAAGCCCTCGCGCGCCTCGGTCAGCGGCAGCTCGACGTCGATGATCGGGCGGACGCCGGTGACGGCGCACATCCGGATCAGCGCCTCCAGCTCGTCCTTGGTGCCCATCGTCGAGCCGACGACCGACAGCTGGGTGAAGAAGACCCGGTTGAGCTCCGCGCCGGGGTCGTAGCCGGTCGTCGCGCCGGAGGTCACCAGCACGCCGCCGGGCTTGAGGGACTTGATGCTGTGGCTCCAGGTCGCCTTGCCGACCGTCTCCATGACGCCGTCCACCCGCTCGGGCAGCCGGGCGCCGCTCTCGAACGCCTGCTCCGCACCCAGCGCGAGCGCGGCTGCGCGCTTCTCCTCGCTGCGGCCGGTCACCCAGATCCGGTAGCCGGCGGCGCGGCCCAGCACGATGAGCGCCGTCGCCACGCCGCCGCTGGCGCCCTGGACCAGCACGGTCTGCCCGGGCCGCAGGCCCGACCGGACGAAGAGCATCCGGTAGGCGGTCAGCCAGGCCGTGGGCAGGCAGGCGGCCTCGGCGAAGGACAGGTCGGCCGGCTTGGGCAGCAGGTTCCGGCGGGGGACGGCGACCCGCTCGGCCATCGACCCCTGGTGCACCTCGGACAGCAGCGACCGCTTCGGGTCCAGCGTCTCGTCGCCCATCCAGCCGGGGCTGGCGATCACGCCGTGCACGACGACCTCGTTGCCGTCCTCGTCGATACCGGCGGCGTCGGTGCCCAGGATCATCGGCATCCGTTCGGCCGGCAGGCCGATGCCCTGCAGGCTGAACAGGTCGTGGTGGTTGAGGGAGACGGCCTTGACCTGGATGGTCGTCCAGCCGTCGGGGACCACCGGCTCGGGGCGCTCACCGACCTCGAGGACGGAGAGCGGGTCCTTCGGGGCAGGGGTCGAGACGAAGGCAGCGAGCATGACCGGACGCTAACCGAGTCACCGCGGGCCAGCGACGCGGGTGGTTGACCGCACCCCTAGCCTGTCGCTGATCTCACCCGTTCGACGCAAGGGGCTCCCCGCGATGGCGACACGTGCACTCGTTCTCGGTGGCGGCGGCGTCGCCGGCATCGCCTGGGAACTCGGGCTGCTCAGCGGCTGGGCGGCCGAGGGCGTCGACATCCGGGAGGCCGACCTCGTCGTCGGGACGTCGGCCGGTTCGGTCGTCGGCGCGCAGCTGCGCCTCGACGGCGACCTGCAGGGGCTCTACGAGCGCCAGCTGCTCCCGCCCACCGGCGAGCTGAAGGTCGAGTTCGACGGGGTGTCGACCATGGCCGCCTTCGCCGAGGCGATGAAGGGGAACACCGGCGAGCAGGACGCCCGCGCCCGCCTCGGTGCGCTCGCGCTCACGGTGGACTCCGTCCCGGAGGCGCAGCGGCGGGCCATCATCGAGGGCCGGATCGGCGACCCGGAGTGGCCGTCGGGCCGGCTCGTGATCACCGCCGTCGACACCGCGGACGGCGAGTTCCTGCCGTTCGACGCGTCCTCGGGCGTGCGGCTGCTGGACGCCGTGACCGCCAGCTGCGCCGTGCCGGGGGTCTGGCCGCCGGTCACCGTGAACGGGCGCCGGCTGATGGACGGCGGCATGCGCTCGGTCACCAACGCCGACCTGGCCGCGGGCTGCGAGAAGGTCCTCGTGGTGACGCCGACGCGCGCCATGCCCGGCGGCCTGCTCGGCCCGGGGCTGGACCGGGAGATCGAGATCCTCGAGAAGGACGCCGAGGTGCACGTGGTCACCGCCGACGAGGCGTCGCTGGCCGCCTTCGGGAGCAACGTGCTCGACCCGGCCACCCGCGAGCCCTCGGCGCGCGCCGGCCGGGCGCAGGCAGCGGCCACGATCGAGGCCGCCCGCGCGTTCTGGGGCTAGCACCCTCGGCGGATCGCCCAGCTCAACGGATGACGACGACGTGCTCCCCGCGGGGCACGAACTCGCCGATGACAGGCGCGCCGGGCACCTCACCGCTCAGCAGCAGCCCACCCGAGGTCTGCGCGTCGGCCAGCAGCAGCGCCTCGTCCTCGGACACCGCCGACAGGTCGGTGTGCGGGCGCACCCAGTCCAGGTTGCGCCGGGTGCCGCCGGAGACGAAGCCGGCGGCCAGCGCCTCGCGGGCCCCGGTCAGGTAGGGCACCGCCGCGGCGTCGACCACGGCGGTGACGCCGCTGGCCCGCGCCATCTTGTAGAGGTGGCCGAGCAGCCCGAACCCGGTCACGTCGGTGCCGGCGCGGATGCCGGCGGCCACCGCGGCCTGCCCCGCCTCGCGGTTGAGCGCGGTCATCGAGGCGACGGCCTCCTCGGAGACCTCGCCGGTCGCCTTCATCCGGCTGTTCAGCACGCCGACGCCCAGCGGCTTGGTCAGGCTCAGCGGGGTGCCGGCCGCCGCGCCGGAGTTGGTGATGATCCGGTCGACGTCGACCACGCCGGTCACGGCCATGCCGTACTTGGGCTCCGGGTCGTCGATGGAGTGCCCGCCGCCCACGTGGCAGCCCGCCTCGTGAGCCACCTCCAGGCCGCCGCGCAGCACCTCCGCGGCCAGCTCGGCGGGGAGGACGTCGCGCGGCCAGCCCAGCAGGTTCACGGCGACCACGGGTGTGCCGCCCATGGCGTACACGTCGGACAGGGCGTTGGCCGCGGCGATCCGCCCGAAGGTGTACGCGTCGTCGACCACCGGGGTGAAGAAGTCGGTGGTCAGCACCAGCCCCTGCCCGCCGGCGATGCGGACGACGGCCGCGTCGTCGCCGTCGTCCAGCCCGATGACGAGCTCGGCCGCGGGATCGGCGGGGCCGCGCGCGGTCAGCCCGGCGACCACGGCCTCTAGCTCGCCGGGCGGGATCTTGCAGGCGCACCCGCCTCCGTGCGCGTACTGGGTGAGCCGGATGGGCGGCGCGATCGTCACGCCGCCCGACGGTAGTCCGGACCGCCGGTCGGGGCCGCTCGTCAGACCCGTCCACCTGGGAGCAGCACGAGCCGGGGCGGCTGCGAAGTCTCCGGCTGGGGGCGGCGCGCACGCCCGGCGGGGTGGCGCGACCGCGACTCCTGGTCGTCGGCGGAGCGGCCCAGCTGGGCACTGGTCCGCCGGCCGGCGTCGCGGATCTCCGCACGCCGGTGCGGGTCGGGCTCGAGCACCGCGAGCACCTTCTCCAGCGCCTCGCGGCCGGCATCGGCGAACGGGCCGTCGGGCTGGGCGGCCAGCGCGACGGCGACGGCCGCGGCCTCCTCGGGCGTGAGGGTGACCGGCGGCAGGAGCGCGGGGGAGCGGGACTCGGTGCGGTTCACGGAAGGGATGCTGGCAGCGACCTCCGACAGTTTCCGGATGGCGGCGGCACGTAGGCTCCGCGGTGGAGGCGTCAGGGTGTCTGGTGGCCCCCGCGGCCTCTAAAGCCGACGTGGCCGAGTACCTCGGTCAGGCGGGTTCGATTCCCGTCCGCCTCCGCCACTCCGTCCGCCCGCCTACGCTGCGGTGCGATGTCCGACCAGCCCGCCCCCGAGGACCCGCGGCGCTCGGTGCCCCGCACCGACGCGCTGCTCGCCGAGCCCGCGGTGCAGGCGGCGGCGGAACGGCTGGGGCGCGAGCTGGTGAAGGACGTCATCGCCCGGGTGCAGGGCCGGATCCGCGCGGCGGAGCTGCCCGCGGCCGACGCGGTCGGCGCCGTCCTCGACGCGCTGCCACCGACGGCCGGCAGCCTGCGGCCGGTGCTCAACGCGACGGGCGTGCTGGTGCACACCAACCTGGGCCGCGCGCCGCTGTCGCCGGCCGCGATCGAGGCCATCACCGCCGCGGCCGGCACCACGGACGTCGAGCTGGACCTCGCCACCGGGCGGCGCGGACCCCGCGGGGAGGCGGCGATCGGCGCACTGCTCGCCGCCGTCCCCGCCGCCGAGGCCGCGATCGTGGTGAACAACTGCGCCGCGGCGCTGGCGCTGGTCGCCACCGCGCTCGGGCAGGGCCGGGAGCTCGTCATCGCCCGGGGCGAGCTGGTCGAGATCGGCGACGGCTTCCGGATCCCCGAGCTGCTGGAGACCACCGGCGCCCGGCTGCGCGAGGTCGGGACCACCAACCGCGTCGCGCTCGAGGACTACCGCCGCGCGCTGGGTCCGGACACCGGTGCGGTGCTCAAGGTGCACCCCTCGAACTTCGTCGTCCGCGGCTTCACCCGGGCGGTCGAGGTCGGCGAACTGGCCGGGGGCCTGCGCGGCACGGGGGTCCCGCTCGTGGCCGACGTCGGCTCCGGTCTGCTGCGTCCGCACCCGGCCCTGCCCGAGGAGCCCGACCTCCAGTCCACCCTCGCGGCCGGTGCCGACCTCGTCCTCTCCAGCGGCGACAAACTGCTCGGCGGGCCCCAGGCCGGGCTCGTCCTCGGCCGCACCGACCTCGTCCAGCGGCTGCGCCGGCACCCGCTCTACCGGGCGCTCCGCGTGGACAAGACGACGCTGGCCGCGCTGGAGGCGACGCTGCGGGGGCCGGTCCCGCCCGTGCAGCAGCTGCTCGCGGCGCAGCCGGACGAGCTGCGCGCCCGTGCCCGCGCCGTGCTCGAACGGCTCACCGCGGCCGGCATCGACGCGGACGTCGTGGACGCACCCGCCCGCGTCGGCGGGGGAGGAGCGCCCGAGCACCCGCTGGCCGGCGTCGCGGTCTCCCTCCCCGCCGGGTTCGCCGAGCCGCTGCGCCGGGGGCAGCGGCCGGTGGTGGGCTACCTCGAGGACGACCGCACCCTGCTGAACCTGCGCAGCCTGGCGCCGG
Organism: Blastococcus goldschmidtiae; assembly: GCF_031845325.1. Lineage (NCBI taxonomy): Bacteria > Bacillati > Actinomycetota > Actinomycetes > Geodermatophilales > Geodermatophilaceae > Blastococcus > Blastococcus goldschmidtiae. Next base: position 117,332 of record NZ_JAVREI010000004.1, read on the forward strand.
CCGACGACGCGGCGCTGGCCGACGCGGTGCTGGAGGTGGCGGCTGCGTGGACGTGATCGCCACCGCGGGGCACGTCGATCACGGCAAGTCCGCGCTGGTGCGGGCGCTGACCGGCATGGAGCCCGACCGCTGGGCCGAGGAGCGGCGCCGCGGGCTCACCATCGACCTCGGGTTCGCCTGGGCCGCGCTGCCGTCGGGCCGCACGGTCGCCGTGGTCGACGTCCCCGGGCACGAGCGGTTCATCGGCAACATGCTCGCCGGGATCGGATCGGTCCCCGCCGCGCTGCTGGTGGTCGCGGCCGACGACGGGTGGTCGGCGCAGACCGCCGAGCACGTGGCCGTCCTCGACGCGCTGGGCGTGCGGCACGCGCTGCTCGCCGTCACCAAGGCCGATCTCGCCGACCCCGCGCCCGTGCTCGCCGACGTGCGCGAGCGGCTGACGGCGACCTCGATGGGCGCGGTGCCCGGGGTCGCCGTCAGCGCCCTGACCGGGGCGGGCATGCCGGAGTTCACCGCCGCCCTGGAGCGGCTGCTCGCGGACCTGCCCGCACCCGATCCGGCCGCGCCGGTGCGGTTGTGGATCGACCGCGCGTTCACCATCAAGGGCGCGGGCACCGTCGTCACCGGCACGCTCGCCGCGGGCTCGGTCGCCCCGGAGGACCGGCTGCGGCTGGGGGACCGGGACGTCGTCGTCCGGGGGGTGCAGTCCCTGGGCCGGGCGGTCGAACGGACGCAGGCCACCGCCCGCGTCGCCCTGAACCTGCGCGGCATCGCCGTCGAGGAGATCTCCCGCGGCGACGCGCTGCTCACGCCGGGCGCCTTCCGCAGCACCGCCGAAGTGGACGTGTCGCTGGTCGTCCCGGTCGAGGACCGGCTGCCCGCAGAAGCGGTCGTGCACGCCGGTTCCGCGACCGTCGGCGCCCGGCTGCGCCCGCTCGGCGGCGCCGTCGTGCGCCTGCGGCTGGAGGCGGCGCTGCCGCTGCGCGTCGGCGACCGCGTGCTGGTGCGCGAGCCGGGCACCCGCCGGGTGCTCGGCGCCGATGTCCGCGACGTCGACCCGCCCGTCCTGCGCCGACGCGGGGCGGCCCGGCAGCGTGGCGCGGAGCTCGCCGCGCAGCCGGACGGGGCGGCGGGTGCGGCCGCCGACCTCGCCCGTCGGCGGATCGTCCGCACCACCGATTTCACCGCGATGGGCTGGCCGGTCCCGGACGGCGCCGACCAGCACGGCCCCTGGCTGCTCGCGCCCGGCCTCGCCGACGCGCTCGCCGCCCGCGTGCCCGACGTCGTCACCCGCTACCGGAAGCTGCGACCCCTCGAGCCGGGTCCGCCGGTCGACGTCGTCCGCCGGGCGCTCGACCTCCCCGGCGCGGACCTCGTGCAGGCCCTGGTCCGGCCCCCGCTGGCGCTGCGGGACGGACGGGTCGTCGACGGCGGCGCCGACCTGCCGCCCGAGGTGCAGCGTGCCGTCGACGCGGTCCGCGCCCGGCTGGCGGCCGACTCCTTCGCCGCACCCGAGACACCCGAGCTGGCCGCCGCGGGCCTGGGGCCGCGGGAGCTGGCGGCCGCCGTGCGCAGCGGACAGCTGGTCCGCATCGCGGAGTCGGTCTACCTCGCCCCGGGCATCGCCGAGGTCGCCCGTGCGGCACTGGCCGGGCTGCCCCAGCCGTTCACCGTCAGCCAGGCGCGGCAGGCGTGGGGTACCAGCCGCCGCGTCGCCGTCCCGCTGATGGAGTGGCTCGACGCGCACGGCGTCACCGCGCGGTCGCCGGACAACACCCGCCGCCTGCGCTGAGCTCAGTCCGCCGTCGGCACCCAGCGGGCGGGGCGCTTCTCGCGGAAGGACGCGATCCCCTCCTGACCCTCCTCGCCGGCGAAGAAGCGGGCGGAGAGCTGCAGCAGGTCGGCGAACTGCAGGTCGGGCTGGCGGGAGCGCAGCAGCCGCTTGGTCTCGGCCAGCGCTCCCGGGGCGCCGGCGGCCAGCGCGGTGAGCTGTCCGGCGACCACCGTGTCCAGCTCGTCGTCGGCCGCCACGAGGTCGACCAGCCCGCCTGCGGCGGCGGTCGCGGCGTCGAACACCTCGCCGGTGAGCATCAGCCGGTGCGCCGCGTGCGTCGTCATCCGCGGCAGCACGACGGCGGAGATGACGGCCGGCACCAGACCCAGTCGCACCTCGGAGAACGCGAAGCTGGCCGACGACGCCGCGACGACGACGTCGCACGCGGCGGCGAGGCCGACGCCACCGGCCCGCGCCGGCCCGCGGACGACGGCGACCACCGGCTTGGGGGAGGACCAGAGGAGCTGCAGGAGGGCGGGGAACTCGTTGACGCCCTGGTCCTGCGACGAACCGCCGGCCGCCTCGGCGAGGTCCATGCCCGAGCAGAACACCCGGCCGGTGTGGTCGAGCACGACCACCCGCACGGCGTCGTCGGCGAGCGCCTCCTCCAGTGCCGTCCGGAGCTGCCCGCGCAGCGCCTTCGACAGCGCGTTGCGGTTCTCGGGGGAGTCCAGCGTGAGCGTCGCGACGCCGGCGGACACGGACACCTGGATCACTCGGTCGTGGGTCACAGCCGCATCCTGCCGCGCCGGGGCGCCGGCGCGGCACACTGGGAGCAGATGAACACCGTCCTGCCCGTCGTCGAGCGCACCGTGCCGCCGCTCGTGCTGCCCGAGTCGGCCCGCGAGGGTCTGGCCGGCACGCCGTTCGGTCTCTACGTGCACGTGCCCTTCTGCGCGACGCGGTGCGGCTACTGCGACTTCAACACCTACACCTCCGACGAGCTGGGGCCCGGCGCCAACCGCGCCGAGTACGCAGGGACGGCGATCGACGAGCTGCGCCGGGCGGCCCGCGTCCTGGGCCCGGACCTGCCGACGGTCTCCACGGTGTTCGTCGGCGGCGGCACCCCGACGTTGCTGCCGGCCGCCGACCTGGCCGCCGTCCTCGCCGAGGTGCACCGGCTCTTCCCGGTGGCCGCCGAGGTCGAGGTCACCACCGAGGCCAACCCGGAGACCGTGGACCTCGCCTACCTCTCCGGGCTGCGCGAGGCCGGCTTCACCCGGGTGAGCCTCGGCATGCAGTCCGCGGCCGAGCACGTCCTGGCCGTCCTGGACCGGCGGCACACACCCGGCCGGGCGGTGCAGGCCGCGCACGACGCGCGCGCCGCCGGGTTCGAGCACGTCAACCTCGACCTCATCTACGGCACCCCGGGGGAGACCGACGCGGACTGGGCCGCCTCGCTCGACGCCGTGCTCGCCTCCCCGGTCGACCACGTCAGCGCCTACGCGCTCATCGTCGAGGAGGGCACCCGGCTGGCCCGGCGGATCAGCCGGGGCGAGCTGCCCATGCCCGACGACGACGTGCTCGCCGACCGCTACGAGCAGGCCGACGCGACCCTGCGCCGCGCCGGGTTCGACTGGTACGAGGTCTCCAACTGGGCGACGTCGGACGCCGCCCGCTGCCGGCACAACGAGCTGTACTGGGCCAACGCCAACTGGTGGGGCGTGGGCCCCGGCGCGCACAGCCACGTCGGCGGGCTGCGCTGGTGGAACGTCAAGCACCCGGCCGCCTACGCCGACCGGCTGGCCCGCGGGGAGAGCCCGCACGCCGACGCCGAGCGGCTCGACGACGACGACCGCGCGCTCGAGACGATCATGCTCGGGCTGCGGCTCCGGGAAGGCCTGCCCCTCGATCTGCTGTCGGAGACCGGTCGTCGCCGGGCCGCCGACGCCGTCGTCCGGGGGCTGCTCGACGAGGCGGCGCACGCCACCGGGCGCGCAGTCCTCACCGATACCGGGCGGCTGCTGGCCGACGCCCTGGTCCGCGATCTCACCGACTGAGGCCCGCCGCAAAACGGGCGACGGGGCCGGCCTGCTGCGTTAGGGTTGCCGATTCCGGCGACGGGGCCGGGTGGGTGAGGAGGTGGTCGACGGTGGACGTGTGCACGTTCGCGGCGACTCCGAGCTCCCCGCCGGGCTCTCCCGCCGCCGGTGCCGTTCCCGCTCTGTCGGGCGGCATGCTGCTGGCACTGGCGATGAACCGCCGGGCCCGGGGCCTCCGAGGGCTCGACGTACTCCGTCGCAGCCAGGACAGGGCCCCGCCGCAGCCGGCCTGACTCGATCCCGAGTCCCCGAAGCCCGTTCCTGACGCGCACCCCACCGGGTGACCGCGTCTTTCTGCGTACCCCTGAGGACATCACATGACCACCACGATCCACAGCACGACCCCGTCCGCCGGCGACTCCCGCTGGAACTCCTTCCGCACCCTGCTCGACGAGCAGCGGGCCGACTGCGTCCGCCAGCGCGAGGCGGCCCTGGAGGAGTGCGCCCAGTCCGTGCCCGATCCCGTCGCGCTCAGCCGGAGCGCGTCGCTCTCCGACACGATCACCGCGATCGACCAGGCCCTGGAGCGGATCGCTGCCGGCTCCTACGGCTCCTGCGTGCACTGCGGCGCCGGCATCCCCGAGGAGCGCCTGGAGCTGCGCCCGTACGCCGGCTCCTGCGTGTCCTGCACCGAACGGGGCTGAGCGCGCCGCGTCGGGAGGCTTCCGGTGGCCGCCCGGCCGCGGGTCAGACGGAGCGCGGACCGGGCACCGGGGGCTGCGCGGGGATCGCGGCCGTGGCGGGGCCGCTCGGTGACTGCACCGGGCTGAGGGCGTCGAGGTCGAGCACGCGCACGTGGATCACGTTGCGCTGCTGCAGCGCAGCGCGCAGCGCCCGGTGCAGCCCGTCCTCCAGGTACAGCTCGCCGTGCCACTGCACGGCGTGCGGGAACAGGTCCCCGTAGAAGGTCGAGTCGTCGGCGAGGAGGGCGTCGAGCGCCAGGTTCTTCTTCGTCGTCGTCAGGGTGTCCATGCGCACCTGCCGGGGCGGGATCATCGCCCAGTCACGGGTGGCCAGACCGTGGTCGGGATAGGGGCGCCCGTCTCGAACCGCCTTGAAGATCAGGGGAGGACCTCCGCTCTGTGTCCGCCGGGCGCCGACCGGCTCAGCTTATCGGCCGGTCCTGGCCACCGCCGCTCCTCCGACGGCCCCGTCCGGAGGCTCGCCGCGAGCCTGCGAGGGGTGAGGGGGGCGGGGTCCTTCCAGCGCGAGCCACGCGACGGAGGAGCACCGCGGACGTATGCTGGGCTGGCACTCCCACCGTGCGAGTGCCAGCAGTGTCGGTCCCCGGGCGCCGCCCCAGAGGATCGCGCCCGGACACCGCGCGGCGGGTCGACCGGTACGGGGAGGTGTCTCGTGGCGCACGACGAACGCCGCCTGGAGGTTCTCCGGGCAATCGTCCAGGACTACGTCTCGACCAACGACCCGGTGGGCAGCAAGGCGCTGGCCGACCGGCACGACCTGGGCGTCTCCCCGGCCACCATCCGCAACGACATGGCGGTGCTCGAGGAGCAGGGCTACATCACCCAGCCGCACACCAGTGCCGGGCGGGTGCCCACCGACAAGGGGTACCGGCTCTTCGTCGACCGGCTGTCGGCGGTGAAGCCGCTGTCGGTGGCCGAGCGACGGGCGATCGAGCGGTTCCTCGACGGGGCCGTCGACCTGCACGACGTCCTGGGCCGCACCGTGCGACTGCTGGCCCAGCTGACCCGGCAGGTGGCGGTCGTGCAGTACCCGACGCTGTCGCGCAGCGCCGTCCGCCACCTCGAGGTGGTGCAGGTGGCGGCCGCGCGGCTCATGCTGGTGCTCATCACCGACACCGGGCGGGTCGAACAGCGGGTCGTCGACTGCCCGGTCGACATCGACGCCGGTGCGGTCGCGGAACTCCGCGCCCTGCTGAACTCGGCCTTCACCGGCGTCAAGCTCACCGAGGCGGGCGACAAGGTGCCCGACCTGCTGGAGACCGCACCGCAGCACCTCCGCGGCCTGGTCGCCACGGTGAGCTCGATCCTTCTGGAGACCCTCGTCGAGCCGGGCGAGGACCGTCTGGTCATCGGCGGGACGGCGAACCTCGCCCGCGGCAGCGCGCTGGACTTCCAGGGCACCGTCAGCCCCCTCCTGGAGGCGCTGGAGGAGCAGGTCGTCGTGCTGCGCCTGATCAGCGAGGTGGAGGCCGGCACCGTCCTCGTGCGCATCGGTGAGGAGAACGCCCACGAGGCGCTGACCGGCGCCTCGTTGGTCACCGTCGGTTACGGCGCCCAGGACCGGGCACTGGGCGGGCTGGGCATCGTCGGCCCGACGCGCATGGACTACCCCACGAACATGGCCGCGGTTCGCGCCGTGGCCCGCTACGTCGGCCAGCTCCTGGCCGAGAGCTGAGGACGAACTTCTCGATGGCAACCGACTACTTCGGCGTCCTGGGCCTGGCCCGCGAGGCCAGCGACTCCGACATCAAGCGCGCCTACCGCCGGCTGGCGAGGGATCTGCACCCCGACGTCAACCCGGACCCCGAGGCCAAGGAACGCTTCCAGGAGGTCACCCGCGCCTACGAGGCGCTGACCGACCCGGAGAAGCGCCGCATCGTCGACCTCGGCGGCGATCCGTTCGACACCGGCGGTGGGGGCGGCAACGGCTTCGGCGGCGCCGGCTTCGGCGGGCTCGGCGACATCATGGACGCCTTCTTCGGCGGCGGGACCACCCGCGGGCCGCGCGGTCGCACCCGCGCCGGCCGGGACGCGCTCATCCCGGTCGAGCTCGAGCTCGACGAGGCGGTGTTCGGCACCGTCAAGGAGCTCACCGTCGACACGGCGGTGCTCTGCGACGTGTGCGCCGGCGCCGGCACCGCGCCCGGCACGCACGTCACCACGTGCACGACCTGCTCGGGCCGTGGCGAGGTGCAGAGCGTCCAGCGCAGCTTCCTCGGCCAGGTGATGACCAGCCGGCCCTGCCCGACGTGCTCGGGCACCGGCCAGGTCATCCCCGAGCCGTGCGGCAAGTGCGCCGGCGACGGCCGGGTGCGCGCCCGCCGGACCATCTCGGTGAAGGTGCCCGCCGGCGTCGAGGACGGCATGCGCATCCGGCTGACCGGCCAGGGGGAGGTCGGCCCCGGCGGCGGCCCGGCCGGCGACCTGTACGTGGAGGTGCACGAGCGCCCGCACGACGTCTTCACCCGCGACGGCGAGGACCTGCACTGCCGGGTCACCCTCCCCATGACCACCGCGGCGCTGGGCACCACGCTGAACCTCAAGACCCTCGACGGCGAGGAGGAGCTGGCCATCGCGCCGGGCACGCAGTCGGGGAGCGTGCTCACCCTCCGGGCCCACGGCGCCCCGCGACTGCGGGCCACCGGCCGGGGGAACCTCGTGGTGCACGTCGACGTCGTCACCCCGACCAAGCTCGACGGCGAGCAGGAGCGGCTGATGCGCGAGCTCGCCTCGTTGCGCGGCGAGGACCAGCCGGAGTCCAACCGCGAGGCGCAGGGCGGCCTGTTCTCGCGGGTGCGCGACGCCTTCCACGGGCGCTGACCGGTGACGACCACCGACGCCGGGGCGCCCCACCTCGACGGTGCCCCCCTGTTCCTGCTCGACGACCTGCCCGAGACCGCCGAACTGCTGGTCGACGGCGCCGAGGGTCGGCACGCCGTCGACGTCCTGCGCCTGGAGCCGGGGGAGCGGGTCCGCGTCGGCGACGGCCAGGGCGCGGTCGCCGAGGGCGAGGTCGTCTCGGCCGGCCCCCAGGGGCTGCGGGTCGCGGTCTCCGCCCGTTTCGAGGTGCCGGCGCCGGAGCCGGAGTTCGTGCTGGTGCAGGCGCTGCCGAAGGGCGACCGCGGGCCGCTCGCCGTCGACCTCGCGACCGAACTGGGCGTCGACCGGATCGTGCCGTGGACGGCGGCGCGCTGCGTGACCCGCTGGCGTGAGGACCGGGTGGCCAAGGGCGTGGCCAAGTGGCGGGCCGCCGCCCGCGCCGCCAGCAAGCAGTCCCGCCGCCCGCGGGTGCCCGAGGTGACCGAGCCGATGTCGACCCGCGAGGTGTGCGGGCTGCTCGGGGACGCCGACCTCGCGGTCGTGCTGCACGAGCAGGCGCGCCGGCCGATGGCCGGGCTGACCGTGCCGAGCAGCGGCGTCGTCGCCGTCGTCGTCGGGCCCGAGGGCGGGCTCACCGACGGGGAGGTCGTCGCCTTCCGCGCGGCCGGCGCCGAGCCGTTGCGGCTGGGCCCGGAGGTCCTGCGCACCTCGACCGCCGGCGCCGCGGCGCTGGCCGCGCTGTCGGCCGTCACGCGCTGGCGGTAGTCACGTCGTTCCCTTCGCGCCGTCCTGGACCGGCTGGTCGCCGAACTGCTCCCAGACCCTGGGACTCTTCGGGAAACCGCGGCGGCACCGGCCAGCCGAACTTCGTGCCGCGGGACACGGATTGCGCACGTCGGCACCTGGCCTCGCCCCGCGTCGGCCGATACCACGAGACGCGCTAGATCTGCATCGTGCCGTTTGGCAGCATCTGCCTTACGGGGCCGCGTCTTTCCGTGACGAATTGTACGAGCTTGCTGACGCCACCGCCTTATCGGTGAAATGGCGCGACAACCTCTTGCCATGGGATTCGAAGGCTTTAGGTTCCGGCGGGACGCGGTCCGCGTCGCCCCCTCGTGCTCAGAGAGGCACCCCCCATGTCATCCCTCGCGGCGTCGCGTCGCCGCTCTCGTCACCACCTCTGGATCGCCTCCGCTCTCGCGGCGGCGACAGCCGCCCTCGTGGGGGCGCCGTCAGCCCATGCCGCCCCGGCTGCCACGGTCGTCCTCGATCCCGGCGGTTCGCTGGGGCTCCGCCTGCACGCCACCGAGAACGTGGGCCCGGTGAACGTGGCCGCCATCGAGTCGGTGGCGCCCTCTCCGGTGGCGGTGAGCTACGGCGGGTCGGTCACCATCGACCTCCCCGACCTCGTCGACGGGGTGCCCACCCAGGCACTGCTCGAGCTCTACCCCAGCCAGGAGGCCGCAGCCCCGACGCGCGTCTACGACAGCGCGAGCGCGGTGCCGGCCGACCAGATCGCGATGACGGACCTGGGCGCAGGCCAGTACCGCATCGACCTCCCCGTGGACGACGGGGTGAACGGTCCCCTCGGGCTGGTGTGGCTGAAGCCGCTGGAGTCCTCGGCGGGTCACGTGACCGGTGGGACCGCCGACGGGCGCGACATCTTCGGCTACTGGCTGCAGTTCTCGTCCGGCGGGCCCGCCGCGGTCACGCTGTCCCCGCAGTTGGTGCTGTCCCACTGGCTGGATGCGCCGGCGGTCCGCGCGGGCGAGGGCCTCGACGTCACCCTGCCGGCCACGTCCGGCTGGTCGGCTCATGGATTCACCAGCCTCGCCGGTGGCGCCTTCACGATGCACGCGGTCAACGACGTCGGGCACCACACCGGCACGAGCATCCCGCTGACGCCGGTGGTCTCGGCCGACGCCCGGACCGCTTCCCTCAGCGTGCCGACCGGCACACCCGCGGGGCGGTACGAGGTCAGGGTCGTGCTCGGTGCGGGAACCGACCGCGTGCTGGCGGAGACATTCGTCCGCCTGGAGATCCTCGGCGCCGTCAACCCGGGGCTGGTGTCGGAGACCAGCTGGACCGAGGACGAGCCCGCGGCCGCGGTGCGCTGGCCGCTGGTCGGTCTGGGCGTCGGCATGGTGCTCGCCGCGGGGACCGTCGGCGCCGTCGTCGTCCGGTCCCGCCGCACGGCGGGCTGACCTCCTGGCCGTGTTCCGCCCTGCACGGCGCGCGGCGGCCCTCTCGGGGGCCGCCGCGCTGGGCCTGGGCGGGTTGTTGTCGATCGGCGTGGGCCTGGCCGGCGGCGGTACGGGCGACCAGCCCGCGGCCGCCACCGAGATGGTGGCGCCGGCGCTGACCACTCCCGGATCGGCGCCCGTGACGGCACCGGCTCCGGCGGCGTCCCCGTTGCCGTCATCCTGGTCGGAGGCATCGCAGACGACGGCACGGACGACGGCGCGGCCTACCCCGTCGTCGTCCGTGCACCTCGTCATCGACTCCGTCGGTCTGGACCTGCCGCTGCTGCCGCTGACGCCGAGGAAGGGTGTGATCGACCCGCCGACGCTCACCGCCGGTTATTGGATCGAGCCCTACGGCGGGCCGGTGGCCAGCGCCGAGCAGGCGACCAACACCCTGTACGTCGCCGCGCACTCCGCCGGCCGGGGAGGCGACGGCTTCGATCCGCTGCTGACCGCGGACCACCGCGGCGGCGCGGTCACGGCCGGCGATGAGATCGAGATCCGGACGGCTGGGGGCACGGTGACCTACACCGTCGAGGCGACCACCCGCTACGACAAGGACCAGTTGGCGGGCGTGGCCGACGTGTGGGAATCCGTGCCCGGTCGGCTGGTGCTCATCACCTGCTTCCAGCGAGCGGACGGGCGGGCCGCGACGGAGAACTTGGTCGTGTTCGCGCATTCCTGACCACTCAGGTGACCCGCCGGGGCGGCCGCGCCGGAGCGGGTGGACCTTCGCGATGGCACCGGCCGGCTGAGCTCTCCGGCCACGGTCCGAGGCTGGCCGCGAGCATGCGAGAGGTGCGGAGGACGGAATCCTCTCTAAGGTGCGAACCGTGTCCGACTGCCTGTTCTGCCGCATGGTCGACGGTGGGATCCCCGCCGACGTCGTCCTCCAGACCGACCGGGTGCTGGCCTTCCGGGACATCAACCCGCAGGCGCCCAACCACGTGCTCGTCATCCCGAAGATGCACCACGCCACGATCGGTGCGCTCGCCGAGGCCGACCCGGCACTGCTCGGCGACGTGGTCGCGGGCGCGCACGCGGTCGCCCGGCAGGAGGGGCTGGTCAGCGGGGACGGCGCCGAGCCGGGCTACCGGCTGGTGGCCAACACCGGGCCGCAGGCCGGTCAGACGGTGCACCACGTGCACCTGCACGTCCTGGGCGGCCGGGGCCTGGGCTGGCCGCCCGGCTGAGCGGCACTCCTGCGAGGATCGCACCGTGACCGAGCTTGCGAGGTCACGCAACGGCAGAGCACCCATGGGCGCGTGGTCCACGAGCGCCAGCGAGGAGAGCACGTGACCGAGCTTGCGAGGTCACGCAATGGCAGAGCACCCATGGGCGCGTGGTCGACGAGCGCGAGCGAGGAGAGCACGTGACCGAGCAGACCGCCCCGCCCGTCCGCGTCGAGCGGGACGGCGACGTCGCCGTCGTCGTCCTCGACAACCCGCCGCTGAACCTGTTCACCCCGGCGGTGTTCCAGGCGCTGGACGCCGCCGTCACCCAGCTCGTCGGACTCACCGATCCCCAGCGCCCGGACCGGGCGCGGGCGGTGCTGTTCGAGGCCCGCGGGAAGGTCGTGTCCGGCGGGGTCGACGTGACCTTCTTCCGGGACATCGCCGAGGGACCCGAGCCCGTCGTCCGCGGCGGCGAGCTCTGGGCGCAGCTGCTGCGGGTGGCGCAGACCGTCGAGGACCTGCCGGTGCCGACGGTCTTCGCCGCGCACGGGCTCACCCTCACCGCGGCCTTCGAGCTCAGCCTGTGCTGCGACATCCTGCTGGCCGCCGAGAAGGCCTCGTTCGGGCTGGTGGAGATCGTGGTCGGGCTGACCCCGTCGATGGGCGGCCCGCAGCGGCTGGCCGAGCGGGCCGGCCCGGCGCGGGCGCGCGAGCTGATCTTCACCGGGGAGCGCTACCCGGCCGCCGTGCTCGAGCGCTGGAACGTCGTCAACCGCGTGCTGCCCGACGACGGCTTCGCGGAGGAGGCCCGTGCGTACGCGCACCGGGTGGCGGCGGGCCCCACGGTCGCGCACGCCGCGACCAAGCAGCTGGTGGCCACGGCCGTCCGGCAGGGCGCCCGCGCCGCCGACGCCCTCGTCCCCGAGGTCTCCGGGGCGCTGTTCGCCAGCGAGGACCTGCGGGGCGCGGTGCGGTCCTTCCTCACCGAGGGGCCGGGGAAGGCGACCTACACGGGGCGGTGAGCCCGGACCGGCGTTGGGCGATTCGGCGAGCCGGACGCGGGTAGCATCGAGCGGTCCGCCACTCCCAGCCAGGAAGGCAGGGTCGAGGGTTCTTGCCCGACACCTCCCCGAACGTCCCCGTCGAAGGTGCCCCGACGTCCCGTGAGGCATCGGCGCAGGCCGCCGCCGCGGACGAGACCGCCGCCGGCAGCCCACCCGCTGCGGGCGGAAGCCGACCGGCCGCCGTCCGCGCCACCATCTCCGTGCCCGACTCGGTCTCCATGGTCGCCCTGCTGGGCTCCGCCGACGAGCTGCTGCGCCTGGTCGAGGCCGAGGTCGATGCCGACGTGCACGTGCGCGGCAACGAGATCACCGTGACCGGGCAGCCGGCCGACAACGCCTTCGCCGTCCGGGTCTTCGACGAGCTCATCGCGCTGATCGGCACCGGCCAGCAGCTGCGTCCCGACTCGGTGCGCCGCGTCGTCGCGATGCTGAAGAGCGGCGGGTCCGAGCGGCCGGCCGACGTGCTCAGCCTCGACATCATCAGCCGGCGCGGGCGCACGATCCGCCCGAAGACGCTGAACCAGAAGCGCTACGTCGACGCGATCGACACCCACACCATCGTGTTCGGCATCGGTCCGGCCGGTACCGGCAAGACCTACCTGGCCATGGCCAAGGCGGTGCAGGCGCTCCAGACCAAACAGGTCAACCGCATCATCCTGACCCGCCCGGCGGTCGAGGCGGGCGAGCGCCTGGGCTACCTGCCCGGGACGCTCAGCGAGAAGATCGACCCCTACCTGCGGCCGCTGTACGACGCGCTGCACGACATGGTCGACCCCGAATCGATCCCGCGGCTGATGGCCTCGGGCACGATCGAGGTGGCGCCGTTGGCCTACATGCGCGGCCGCGCCCAGCCCTACGACGCCATGGTGCTGACGCCCGACGGGTACATGCCGATGGGCTCGCTGCAGGTCGGCGACCTGGTGGTCGGCTCGAACGGTCTGCCCACCCCGGTGCTCGGCGTCTATCCGCAGGGGGTCAAGGACGTCTACCGGGTCACCACCCAGGACGGCGCCTCGACGCTGGCCTGCGGGGAGCACCTGTGGACGGTGACGACACCGGACGACCGCCGCCGTGGGACGACGCGCACGCTCGAGACGCTCGACATGGTGGGGAACCTGCGCTGGGGTGCGGGTGCCCACCGCTACGAGCTCCCGCTCGTGGACGCGGTCGAGTTCGAACCGCAGGAAGTACCGCTCGACCCGTACGCGCTCGGGTTGCTCCTCGGTGACGGCTGCCTGACCACATCCACGACTCCGTCGTTCACGACGGCAGATCCGGAACTCGCGGTGGCTCTCGAGCATGCGCTGGACGGCATCGAGCTGGTGCACAAGGCCGGTCCCGATTACACGATCCGGCACGGGGCCGGCGGTCGCGGGGGGCTCCGCATCGCGAACCCGGTGACCGAGGCCGTCCGCGAGCTCGGCCTGGCCGGCACCTACTCGGACACCAAGTTCGTCCCGTGGCTGTACACGCACAATTCCGCCGACGTCCGGCTCGCGGTGCTCCAGGGCTTGCTCGACAGCGACGGCGGCCCCGTCGTCCAACGGGGCCGCACCTGCCGCGTCCAGTACTGCACGACGTCCGAGCGTCTCCGTGACGACGTCGTCTCGCTCGTGCGCTCGCTCGGCGGGGTCGCCTACTGGCGCACCCGTCCGGCGCTGGGACGACGCCCCGGGCTCGCGAAGGGTCGTGCCGTGCACCACCGGCACGACGCCCATGTGCTCGACATCCGGCTCCCGGCCGGCGTCGAGCCCTTCCGTCTGGAGCGGAAGCGGCGGGCCTACGAGGCAACCGGTGGTGGCCGGCCGATGCGCTTCATCGAGAGCATCGAACCGGTGGGCGCGATGGAGACGATGTGCATCCAGGTCGCCGCGCAGGATTCGCTGTACGTCACCGACGACTTCCTGGTGACGCACAACACCTTGAACGACGCGTTCGTCATCCTCGACGAGGCGCAGAACACCACCGCCGAGCAGATGAAGATGTTCCTGACCCGGCTCGGGTTCGGCTCGAAGATCGTCGTCACCGGCGACGTCACCCAGGTGGACCTGCCCGGCGGCGCGCAGAGCGGGCTGAAGATCGTGCGCGAGATCCTGGACGGGGTCGAGGACGTGCACTTCGCCGGCCTCACCAGCACCGACGTCGTCCGGCACCGGCTGGTCGGCGACATCGTCGACGCCTACGAGCGCTTCGACGCCGCGCGGCAGCCCCCCCGGGCGGCCGCACCCGCACCCGCACGACCGACCCGGCCGCGCCGGCAGGGGAGCTGAGCCGAGATGCCCGTCGAGGTCTCCAACGAGTCCGAGATCGCCGTCGACGAGGCGGAGCTGGCCGGCATCTGCCGCTTCGTCCTCGGTGAGATGGACGTCAACCCGATGGCCGAGCTGTCGGTGCTCTGCGTCGACGTCGAGTACATGAGCAGCCTGCACGAGCGCTGGATGGGGGAGAAGGGGCCGACCGACGTCCTGGCCTTCCCCATGGACGAGCTCGACACCGCCCGTCCCGACGACCCCGATCCGGGTCCGGCCCTGCTCGGCGACGTCGTCCTCTGCCCGGCCGTGGCCGTCCGCCAGGCGCGGGCCGCCGGCCACACCATGGACGACGAACTGGTGCTGCTGGCAACCCACGGGGTGCTGCACCTGCTCGGCTACGACCACATGGAGCCCGACGAGGAGAAGGAGATGTTCGGTCTCCAGTCGCAGCTCATCGAGAGCTGGCGCTCGGCGCCGCGGGAACCGGTGACGGGCGCGCCCCGGGGACCGGTGACCGGCGCGCCGTCGGGCGGGGAGCAGACCCCCCGATGAGTTCCGGCGCAGTCGTCATGCTGGTGATCGCCTGCTGCCTCGTCCCGCTCGCGGGGCTCTTCGGCGCCATGGACGCCGCCCTCCAGCGGGTCTCCAAGGCGCGCGTCGACGAGCTCCGGCGCGAGGGCGCCAAGCGGGCCGGTGCGCTCGAGCAGGTCGTGCTCGAACGGGCCCGCCACGTCTCGCTCCTGCTCCTGCTCCGCATCGCCTGCGAGATGGTGGCGGCGGTGCTCGCCACCGTCCTGCTCTACGACGCGTGGGGTGGCGGCTGGCGCACCTTCCTCGCCGCCGCCGGGGTCATGACCGTGGTCAGCTACGTGCTGGTCGGCGTCGGTCCGCGCACCCTCGGCCGGCAGCACGCCTACTCGATCGCGCTGGCCACCGCCGGCGTGGTGAAGCTGCTCGGCCGCGTGCTCGGCCCGGTCGCCACCCTGCTCATCCTGGTCGGAAACATGATCACGCCCGGCCGGGGCTTCCGCGACGGCCCGTTCTCCTCCGAGGTCGAGCTGCGCGAACTGGTCGACATGGCCGAGGAGCGCGGCGTCGTGGAGTCCGGCGAGCGCAACATGATCCACTCGGTGTTCGAGCTCGGGGACACCATCGCCCGCGAGGTCATGGTGCCGCGCACCGACGTCGTGTGGATCGAGCGCACCAAGACCGTGCGCCAGGCGCTGGCGCTGGCCCTGCGCAGCGGCTTCAGCCGCATCCCGGTGATCGGCGAGAACGTCGACGACGTCGTGGGCGTGGTCTACCTCAAGGACCTCGTCCGCCGGTCGCAGAACTCCCAGGACCGCAGCGGCCCGCGGGTCGAGGAGCTCATGCGGACGCCGACGTTCGTGCCGGAGTCCAAGCCGGTCGACGAGCTGCTGCGCGACATGCAGGCACAGCGCATCCACATCGCCATCGTGGTGGACGAGTACGGCGGCTTCGCCGGCCTGGTCACCATCGAGGACATCCTCGAGGAGATCGTCGGGGAGATCGCCGACGAGCACGACCAGTTCCAGCGGCCACCCGTCGAGGAGCTGCCCGACGGCTCGATGCGGATCACCGCCCGGCTGCCGGTCGAGGACCTCGCCCAGCTGTTCGGCGTCGAGCTGCCCGAGGACGACGACGTCGAGACCGTCGGCGGCCTGCTGGCCCGGGAGCTCGGGCTGGTGCCCATCGAGGGCGCGTCCGCGGAGATCGGCGGGCTCCGGCTGGTCGCCGAGAGCACCGGCGGACGCCGCAACCGCGTGGACACCCTGCTGGTGTGCCGGGTGGAGGAGCCCTCCGACGACGCCGCCGAGGACGCGGGCGCCTCGGCGGGCAGGGGGGCCACCCGCTACGAGGAGCCGGCCCCGGTGGAAGGCTGAGGAAGGACCCTCCTGCCCCCCACCGCTCGCACGCTCGCGGCGGGCCCCTGCACGAGGGCCGCCCCGACAGGCGAGGATGTCCCTGTGAGTGAACTGCAGCCCGAGGACGCCAAGCTCGTCACCCTCTCCCGGTCCGCCCGTGCCCGCACCGGCGCGGCCGAGGGAGCAGCGGTCCGGGACACCGACGGACGCACCTACGTCGCGGCGAGCGTCGCGCTGCCCTCGCTGAAGCTGTCCGCGCTGCAGGCCGCCGTCGCCGCAGCCGTCTCCAGCGGGGTCGAGGGGCTCGAGGCCGCCGCCATCGTCTCCGAGGGGGACGCGGTGGAGTCCGATGGCCTGGCCGCCGTCCGCGACCTCACGCCATCGGCACCCGTGCACCTCGCCGGCCCCGACGGATCCCTGCGCACCACCGTCTGACGCCGCTCGGCGGTGACGTCGGTGGTCGGTGGGAGACTGTCGGCGTGAGCAGCCCCGAGCAGACGCCGCACCGCAGCGGCTTCGTCGCCCTGGTGGGCCGCCCGAACGCCGGCAAGACGACGCTGACCAACGCCCTGGTCGGCGAGAAGGTCGGCATCGTCAGCAACCGGCCGCAGACCACCCGGCACGCCATCCGCGGGGTGGTGCACAAGCCCGAGGGCCAGATCGTGCTGGTCGACACCCCGGGTCTGCACAAGCCCAAGAGCCTGCTGGGCAAGCGGCTCAACGACGTCGTCCGCGACACGCTGTCCGACGTCGACGTCGTGGTGTTCTGCGTCCCGGCCGACCAGCCCGTGGGCACCGGTGACAAGTTCATCGCCCGCCAGCTGCGCGAGATCAAGGCGCCGATCGTGCTCGTGGTGACCAAGACCGACGCCACCGGCAAGAAGCAGGTCGCCGAGCAGCTGATCGCCGCCAGCCAGCTGGTCGAGGCCGCCGAGATCGTGCCGCTGAGCGCGGTCAAGGGCGACCAGGTCGAGCTGCTGGAGAGGCTGCTGATCGGCCTGCTGCCCGAGGGCCCACCGCTGTACCCCGAAGAGCAGACCACCGACGAGGACGTCGAGCGGCAGCTGGCCGAGCTGGTCCGCGAGGCGGCGCTGGAGAAGGTCTTCCAGGAGGTGCCGCACTCGCTGGCGGTCACCATCGAGGAGATCAACCGCCGGACCGACCGCGACCTGGTCGAGGTCCACGCCCTGCTGCACGTCGAGCGCAACAGCCAGAAGCCGATGCTGCTGGGCAAGGGCGGGTCGATCATCAAGGCGATCGGCAGCGAGGCCCGGGTCGGCATGGAGACCCTGCTGGGCGCCCGCGTCCATCTCGACCTGCACGTCACCGTGCTCGGCGAGTGGCAGGACGACCCGAAGAAGCTGAACAGGCTCGGTTACTGATGAGCGCGCACACCCCGAAGGCCCTCTACCGGGACGAGGGCATCGTGCTGCGCACCCAGAAGCTGGGCGAGGCCGACCGGATCGTCACGGTGCTCACCCGCCGCACGGGCAAGGTGCGTGCCGTCGCCAAGGGGGTGCGCCGCACCAAGAGCAAGTTCGGCGCGCGGCTGGAGCCCTTCACCCACGTCGACCTGCAGCTCTACACCGGCCGCAACCTCGACATCGTCAGCCAGGTGGAGTCGATCCGGTCCTACGGCCAGGAGATCGTCGCCGACTACCCGTCCTACACCGCCGGCACCGCGGTGCTCGAGACCGCCGACCGGCTCACCGCCGAGGAGAAGGAGCCGTCGCTGCGGATGTTCCTTCTCGTCGTCGGCGCGCTCCGGACCCTCGGCGAGCGGACCCACCAGCCCGGCCTGGTGCTCGACGCCTTCCTGCTGCGGGCGATGTCGGTGGCCGGCTGGGAGCCTGCGCTGGGCGAGTGCGCCCGCTGCGGCGAGGCCGGTCCGCACCGGCACTTCTCCGTCCCGGCCGGCGGCACCGTGTGCCCGGCCTGCCGGCCCACCGGCTCGGCGATGCCGAGCCCGGTCACCCTCGAGCTGATGGAGGCACTGCTGACCGGCGACTGGGCGCGGGCCGATGCCAGCCAGGGCATCAACCGTCGCGAGAGCAGCGGTCTGGTGGCCGCCATGCTGCAGTGGCACCTCGAGCGCGGGCTGCGCTCGCTGCCGCTGGTCGACCGCTCCGAGCCGAACGCGCGCCCGCTGGTCGTGCCGGCCGCCGCGCCGCTGATCGTCGGGGCCGGCGCATGAAGCGCGAGGTCAAGGCCCCGAACCCGCACCCGTCCGGTGCGCGCCCGCCGGAGCTGCCCAAGGACAAGGTGCCCGGGCACGTCGCGATCGTCATGGACGGCAACGGGCGCTGGGCCAAGGAGCGCGGGCTGCCGCGGACGGCGGGGCACGAGGCGGGGGAGTCCTCGCTGTTCGACTGCGTCGAGGGCGCCATCGAGCTGGGCATCACCGCGATCAGCGCCTACGCCTTCTCGACCGAGAACTGGCGGCGCAGCCCCGACGAGGTGCGCTTCCTCATGGGCTTCAACCGCGACGTGATCCGCCGGCGCCGCGACGAGATGCACGAGCTCGGCGTGCGGGTGCGCTGGGCCGGACGCCGTCCCCGGCTGTGGCGCTCGGTGATCAAGGAGCTGGAGATCGCCGAGGAGCTCACCCGCGACAACGACGTCCTCACCCTGACCATGTGCGTGAACTACGGCGGCCGGGCCGAGATCGCCGACGCCGCCGCAGCCATCGGCCGCGAGGTGGCCGCGGGCCGCTTGAACCCGGACAGGATCGACGAGAAGACCATCGCACGGTTCCTCGACGAGCCGGACATGCCCGACGTCGACCTCTTCGTGCGCAGCTCGGGGGAGAACCGCACCAGCAACTTCCTGCTGTGGCAGTCGGCCTACGCGGAGTTCGTCTTCCTCGACACGCTCTGGCCCGACTTCGACCGCCGCCACCTGTGGGCGGCGTGCGAGGAGTACGCCTCCCGCCAGCGCCGCTTCGGCTCCGCCTGAGGGCCGGCGGCTCGCTGCCTAGTCGTAGCGGTAGCCGCCCTCCGCGGCGGTGTCCAGGACGAAGCCGGGCCCGCCGAACTCCTGCGCAATCCGGTCGAGCGTCTCCTGCGGCGTGTCGGTCAGCATCGTGAGCCGGACGGTGTTGAGGTGCTCCTCCCGCTCCAGGATGGCGACGTGCGGCCGGATGGAGGGGTCCGAGACGACGACGTCGGCGAGCCGTGCCAGCAGCGAGTCCAGGTCGGCCAGGCTCACGGCGACCGGGGTGAGGACGAACTCCCGGCCCGCGGGCACGAGGGAACGCAGGCGCTGGATCGTCTCCTCGGACCAGGTCCCCGCCATCGCGAGGTGGATGACACCGCCCGCGGCCTGGTCGATCCAGATGCCGCCGAAGCCGTCGAGATCCTGCGCCGCTGTGTGGAGGGCGCCGACCGTCGCAGACCGTGCAGTGATGTCGGCCGCTTCGTCCGGTGTCAGCGGGATCCCGAGCCGGTCGGTGTTCGAGCTCCGGTCCGCGTCCACCGTCCGCACGTACGGCAGGTCCGATCGCAGCCCGAACTGCGCGCGCAGCTGGATCTCGTAGCTCTCCGCGTCGGTCGGCGGCGGCGCCGGGGAGGAGGCCCTCGGGGAAGGTGCGTCCTGGGGTTCGGCGTCCGCGGAAGGGGCGGCGGCCAGGGGGACGGCGATGGCGGCGAGCAGGAGCGCCGCCGCCGAGGAACCGACGTACCACCCGACGCGACGGCGCATGCCCGCAGCCTAGGGGCCGTAGCCGGTGACGGTCGAGATGCGAACGGGCTGCTCAGGTCGTCGGCGGCAAGCCCACGACGCCGCGATCGACCAGGTCGTCGATCGAGGCGTCGCCGTAGCCGAACTCCGACAGGACGGCGGCGGTGTGCTCGCCGAGTGCGGGTACGTCACCCATGGCCAGCTCCACGTCGGCGAAGGTCATCGGCGGCAGGATCGCGCGCACCGGCCCGACCGGGGTGCCGACCTCGCGCCACCGGTCGCGGGCGCTGAGCTGCGGGTGGTCGATGAGTCCCTGCATGTCGTTGAGCTGCGCCGCCGGCACTCCCGCCTCCGCCAACCGGGCGTCGAGGTCGGCCGTCGTCCACGTGCGGGTTTCGGCGGCGACCACCTCGTCGCACTCGGCCCGGTTCGCCACGCGCAGCACGTTGGTGCGCAGCCGGGGATGGTCCGCGAGCTCCGGGCGGCCGAACACCGTGGTCACCAGGTCCTGCCACCCCCGGTCGTTCTGCACCCCGATCAGGACCTGCCCGTCCCGGGTGGGATAGGCGTCGTAGGGCGCGATCGCCGCGTGGCTCAGCCCCATCCGCGGGACCTGCCGGCCGGCGTACATCTGCATGTACATCTGGTGCCCGAGCCACTCGGCGGTGGAGTCGAACATCGACACCTCGACGGTGGCGCCCTCACCGGTGCGCTCGCGGCGGAACAGCGCGGCCAGCACGGAGTTCGTGGCGTAGAGACCGGCGGCGATGTCCGACGCCGGCACGCCCGTCTTGGTGGCGGTCTCCGGCGTGCCGGTGACCGAGACCAGCCCGGTCTCGGCCTGGATCAGCATGTCGTAGGCCTTGCGGTCCCGCCGCGGCCCGTCGGCTCCGTAGCCGGACATGTTGACGACGACGAGCCGCGGGTCGGCCGCCCGCAGCGTCTCGCCGTCGAGCCCCAGCCGGGCGACTGCCCCGGGCGCGAGGTTCTGCAGGAAGACGTCGGCCCCCGCCACGAGGGCCCGCACCACCGCCACGCCGTCGGGGGACTTGAGGTCGAGGGCCACCGACTCCTTCCCGCGGTTGAGCCACACGAAGTGCGAGGCCATCCCGTGCACGGCGCCGTCGTAGTGGCGGGCGAAGTCGCCCTCGCCCACCCGCTCGATCTTCAGCACCCGGGCACCGAGGTCGGCGAGGTGGCGGGTGGCCAGCGGGGCGGCCACGGCCTGCTCCAGCGCCACCACGGTGATCCCGGCCAGGGGGAGGGACGGGGGTGTGACGGCGGTCATGGCCGCACAACATAGTGTCCGCGCCATGAGCAGCCTGACGCCGGACGAGCAGGACATGGTCGCTCTGGTCGCACGCTTCGTCGACCAGCGGGTGAAGCCGCGCGTCCGGGAGTTCGAGTCGGTCGACGAGTACCCCGAGGACTTCATCGAGGAGATGAAGAGCCTCGGCTTCTTCGGCCTCCTCGTGCCGGCCGAGCACGGCGGGGCCGACGTCAGCGCGGCCTGCTTCGCCCGCGTCACCGAGGAGCTCGCCCGCGGCTGGATGAGCCTGGCCGGCGCCATCGGGGGCCACTCGGTCATCAGCTACCTGATCCGCACGTTCGGCACCGACGACCAGCAGCGGACCTACCTGCCCGCGATGGCCGAGGGCCGGGTGCGCGCGACCATGGCGCTCACTGAGCCCTCCGGAGGCAGCGACCTGCAGGGCATGCGCACCCACGCCGCAGCCGACGGCGACGACCTCGTCATCACCGGCTCCAAGACCTGGATCTCCAACGCCCAGCACTCCGGTCTCGTCGGCCTGCTGTGCAAGACCGACCGCGCCGCCGAGCCGGCCCACACCGGCATGAGCGTGCTGCTGGTCGAGCCAGGGGAGGGCCTGACCGTCTCCGGCAAGATCCCCAAGCTCGGCTACCGCGGCGTCGAGGCGTGCGAGCTCTCCTTCGACGCGATGCGGGTGCCTGCGTCCGCCGTACTGGGCGGCGTCCCGGGCCAGGGCTGGACGCACATGATGCGCGGCCTGGAGGTCGGGCGGATCCAGGTCGCGGCCCGGGCGGTGGGAGTGGCGCAGGCAGCGCTCGACGCCGCCCTGGCCTACGCGCAGGACCGCGAGACCTTCGGCAAGCCGATCTGGCAGCACCAGTCGGTGGGCAACCTGCTCGCCGACATGGCGACGAAGACGCGCGCGGCGCGGCTGATGACCCTCGACGCCGCCGCGGTGCTCGACAGCGGCGAGCGCGCCGACCTCGAGGCCGGCATGGCCAAGCTGTTCGCCTCCGAGACGGCGATGCAGGTGGCGCTGGACGCCATGCGGGTGCACGGCGGCTACGGGTTCTCCCGCGAGTACGACGTCGAGCGCTACTTCCGCGACGCCCCGCTGATGATCCTCGGCGAGGGCACCAACGAGGTGCAGCGCAACGTCATCGCCGCCCAGCTCGTCGCCCGCGACCGCACCCGCGAACGGATCTGACCACCCCACGAGAGGACGTCCCGACCCATGCAGCTCACCGGCCTCACGACCGCCGTCACCGGCGGCGCCTCGGGTCTCGGCCTGGCCACCGCCCAGCGGCTCGTCGCCGCCGGCGGCCGGGTGACGATCATCGACCTGCCCGGCTCGGCGGGGGAGCAGGTCGCCGCCGACCTGGGCGACGCCGCCCGGTTCGCCCCCGCCGACGTCACCGACAGCGAGCAGTTCGCCGCCGCTCTGGACGCCGCGGGCGAGGGCGGCCCGCTGCGCGGCCTCGTGCACTGCGCGGGCGCCGGCCGCCGGCTGCGCGTGCTCGACAAGGACGGCGAGCCGGGGTCGCTGGAGGACTTCGAGTGGGTGATGAAGCTCAACGTGACCGGCTCGTTCAACGCGCTGCGGCTGGGCGCCGCGCGCATGGCGCGCAACGAGGCCGAGGACGGCGAGCGCGGCGCGATCGTGCTGACGGCCTCGGTGGCGGCCTTCGAGGGCCAGATCGGGCAGCTGCCCTACACCGCGTCCAAGGCGGCCATCGTCGGCATGACCCTCAACGCCGCCCGCGACCTGGCGAGCAAGGCGATCCGCGTGTGCACCATCGCGCCCGGGATCATGGACACCCCGCTGCTGGCACGCCTGCGCGACGACGTCCGCGCGTCCCTGGAGGCCTCGGTGCCCAACCCGCCCCGGCTGGGCAACACCGCGGAGTTCGCCCTGCTGGCCGCCCAGATCCTGGAGAACGGCTACCTCAACGGCGAGACCATCCGGCTCGACGGCGCCATCCGGATGGCGCCGCGCTGACCGGCGCGACGCCTCGACGACGGGAGACGACGGATGTTCGCGGTGACGCGCCTCCGGGCGACAGGAGAGGACGGCGCAGCGCTGGAGGCAGCGGTCGGGCCGTTGCTGGAGGCGCTCGGGGCCATGCCCGGTTTCCGGAGCGGCGACTTCGGCCGGGCGGCCGACGACCCGACGCTGTGGGCGCTGGTGACCCGGTGGGACGGCGTCGGGGCGTACCGCCGCGGGCTCTCGGCCGCGGCGGTGAAGATCGCGGGGGCGCCGGTGTGGATGCACGCCGTCGACGAACCCGGGGTCTACGTGACGGAGTGACGTCGGCGGGCGGGCCGGTGCACGCGCTGGCAGGCTCGTCCGCGTGACGTCGCTGGTGCACGGGGGGATCGACGCGGTGCTCGCCACCAGCCGGGAGGGCGTCCGCAGGCTGACCCCCGTGGAGCTGCGCGCGGCCGCGGCCCGGGGCGCGCTGGTGGTGGACACGCGGACCGAGGCGCAGCGCCGTCGGCAGGGCGAGCTGCCAGGCGCCGTCGTCATCGACCGGACCGTGCTGGAGTGGCGCCTGGACCCTGCCGGTGACCACCGCATCCCCGAGGCCACCGGCCCCGAGCTGGAGGTCGTCGTCGTGTGCCGGCAGGGGTACAGCTCCAGCCTGGCCGCGGCGTCGCTGCGGGCGATCGGCCTGCACCGGGCCACCGACCTCGCGGGCGGGGTGGAGGCGTGGATCGCGGCCGGCCTCCCCATGGCGGCGGGCCCGGCCGACGTGCGGGAGTGACGCGGCGCTCCCACGTGCGGCACCCGTCAGCGCCTACGGTCGGCCGGTGGTCAGCCGCACCCGCACCGCCCGGTACGCCCGCCGGCGCAAGCGCCGCATGGACGCCGTCGAGCACGACCTGAGCCCCGCGCAGTGGGCCCTGCTGCAGGAAGCATGGGGCGGCTGCGCCTACTGCGGTGCGACCGGCGTCCCGCTGCAGCGCGACTGCGTGCTCGCCCTGTCCCGGGGCGGCCGGTACACGCTGGAGAACATCGTCCCCGCCTGCGGGTCCTGCAACGCCAGCAAGTGCAACGACGAGGTCACCGGCTGGCTGCGCCGCAAGCGGCTGGACGAGCGGGCCTTCCTGGTGCGGCACGCCGAGGTCCGCATGCTGCTGGCCCAGCAGTTCACCGACGACGACAGCGGCGTGGACGCCGACGAGCTGGAGCCCGCGGGCGGGGAGGCGTAGCGCGCGCCGGGGCGGGCATCCAGCACCGGAGCTCCCGCCGCCGGCGGGCCGCGGACCGCCCGGAGGCACCCATGACCGATCGGCCGCTCGACGGGCCGCCGGCGCCCGACGACCGCACCCGCGACATCACGCTGCCGCCGCTGCCCGACCGCCCACCGCCGGCGCTGCCCGCGGAGTGGGCGGGCCACCGCACGGCCGTCGACCCTCCGACGACCGTGGTGCCGGGGCTCACTCGACCACCGGTCGCACCGACCGGCACCCCACCCGCGGAGGACCCCGCCGTCGAGGAACCCGATCCGGCCGAGGTCGAGGCGCGGCTGCTGGCCGGCCGGCGCACCGACGAGCTGGCGGCGCCGGCCGCTGCGGCGGTCCGGCAACGGACGCTGGCCTTCACCTCGCCGGAGATGCGCCACCGGCCCATCGAGCCGGTGCAGGTGGGGGCGAAGCCGCGCCGATGGCCCTGGGTGGTTCTCACCCTGCTGCCGATCCTGGTGATCGTCGCCTCCACGGTGGCCTGGCTGATCCTGCTGCGGGGGAGCTGAGCGCACCGCGGGCGGAGGCGTCCACCGCGGCACAACTACCGTGGACAGGTCAACCGCCGACCGCCAGCCGGATGGAGCCTCTCGCCGTGAGCGACAGCACCGCCAAGCACGACCCCGCCCGCCTCGACAAGGTCGTGAACCTCTGCAAGCGACGGGGGTTCGTCTTCCCGTCCGGGGAGATCTACGGCGGCACCCGCTCCGCGTGGGACTACGGCCCCCTGGGCGTCGAGCTCAAGGAGAACATCAAGAAGCAGTGGTGGCGCACCGTCGTCCAGAGCCGCGACGACATCGTCGGCCTGGACTCCTCGGTCATCCTGCCCCGCCAGACCTGGATCGCCTCCGGGCACGTCGGCGTCTTCACCGACCCGCTGACCGAGTGCCAGAGCTGCCACAAGCGCTTCCGGGCCGACCACCTGGAGGAGGCCTTCGAGGAGAAGAAGGGCCGGGCGCCGGAGAACGGCCTGGCCGACATCTCCTGCCCGAACTGCGGCACGAAGGGCGCGTGGACCGAGCCGCGGGACTTCAACATGATGCTCAAGACCTACCTCGGCCCGGTCGAGGACGAGTCGGGCCTGCACTACCTGCGCCCGGAGACCGCGCAGGGCATCTTCGTGAACTTCGCCAACGTGATGGGCGCCGCGCGCAAGAAGCCGCCGTTCGGCATCGGCCAGATCGGCAAGTCCTTCCGCAACGAGATCACCCCGGGCAACTTCATCTTCCGCACGCGCGAGTTCGAGCAGATGGAGATGGAGTTCTTCGTCGAGCCGGGCAGCGACGAGGAGTGGCACCAGTACTGGATCGACGAGCGCACCCGCTGGTACACCGACCTGGGCATCGCCCCGGAGAACCTGCGGCACTACGAGCACGCGAAGGAGAAGCTGTCGCACTACTCGAAGCGCACCGTCGACATCGAGTACCGCTTCGGCTTCCAGGGCTCGGAGTGGGGTGAGCTGGAGGGCATCGCCAACCGCACCGACTTCGACCTGAAGACGCACACCGAGCACTCCGGCACCGACCTGTCCTACTTCGATCAGGCCAGCAACACGCGCTGGACGCCCTACGTCATCGAGCCCGCGGCCGGCCTGACCCGCTCGCTGATGGCCTTCCTCATCGAGGCCTACACCGAGGACGAGGCGCCCAACGCCAAGGGCGGCGTCGACACCCGCACGGTGCTCACGCTCGACCCGCGGCTGGCGCCGGTGAAGGCCGCCGTCCTCCCGCTGTCGCGCAACGCCGACCTCTCGCCCAAGGCGAAGGACCTCGCCACCGCGCTGCGGCGGAACTGGAACGTCGACTTCGACGACGCCGGCGCCATCGGCCGCCGGTACCGCCGGCAGGACGAGGTCGGGACGCCGTTCTGCATCACCGTCGACTTCGACACCCTCGAGGACCAGGCCGTGACCATCCGCGAGCGGGACTCCATGAGCCAGGAGCGGGTCGGCCTGGACCAGGTCGAGTCCTACCTGGCCGCCCGCCTCGTCGGCAGCTGAGGCGCTGGCACCGGTGCTGGTCACCTCGCGGTCGTTCGAGGAGTACGAGGCCTTCTTCGCGCTGACCTCCGAAGACCTCGCCGGTGCCGTCCTCGACTGCTCGGCGGGCGCCTCCGGATTCGCTGCTGTGGCGAATGCCCGGGGCGGCCGGGTGACCGCCGTGGACCCGGCCTACGACCAGGAGGCCGAGCGACTGGGTGCGGCCGCCAGCGACGCCGCGACCCGGGGCAGGACGATCCTCGCCGAGCACCGGGACCACTACGTCTGGTCCTGGTACGGGACGCTGGAGCGTCACGATGAGCTGCGCCAGGCGGCCCTCGCGGCGTTCCTCGCGGATCTGCGGCTGCACCCCGACACCTACGTGCCGGGCAGCCTCCCGGACCTGCCGTTCGCCGACGACGCCTTCGACCTGGCGCTGTGCTCCCACCTCCTGTTCACCTGGTCGAACGTGTTCGACCATGCCTGGCACGAGGCTGCTCTGCGCGAGCTGCTGCGGGTGGCACGCGAGGTCCGGGTGTTCCCGCTGGTCGTCCAGGGCGCGGGAGATGCGGTCCCCTTCATGTCCTCGGTCCTGGACCGCCTGCGGGACCTCGGGCATCAGGCCGAGGTGGTCGACGTGCCGTACGAGTTCCAGCGTGGCGCCCACCAGATGCTGACCGTCGCAGCGGCCCGCACCTCGGCATGACCGACGGCGCTGCCACCGCTCTGGACGGACGTCAGGCCGGCTTCTGCCAGACCAGCAGGTAGCGCCAGAACAGCAGCCGCCGCACCCGGGCGCCTGGTAGCAGGTCGGCTGCCTGCGCCTGCACCTGACGGGTGGTCAGCCGGCCGTCGGCTACGGGCATCGCGTCGTGGCTGTCCTCGTGCCGGAAGAGGTCGGCACCGGTCACCGGGCGCAGGCCGCTGAAGGCGAGCCCGAGGGAGTGGTGGCCGATCGCCGCTGCCAGCTCCACGGGCAGGTCACGGGGCAGGTCGCCGGCGGGGAGGGCCAGCGCGGCGAGCACGCCCCCCGGTCGCAGCCAGCCGGCCATGCGGGGCAGCGCCTGGTCCAGGGGCAGGTGGTGGAGCACCGCCGAGCTGAGGACGGCGTCGTAGGTGGTGGCGGGCAGGTCGACGGTCAGGGCGTCGGCGACCTGCAGGGTCAGGTTGGGCGGGGCTCCCTCGCGTGCCGCGTCGATCATCTCCGCCGACCGGTCGAAGGCGTCGACGTGCGGGACCGTCGCGGCGAGGCGGCGGGCGAGCGTGCCGGCGCCGCAGCCGACGTCCAGCACCCGCTGGGCCCCGGCGGGCACCTGTCGCAAGATCAGGCGGTGGTACCAGCTGTTGTGGTCCCAGTCGGTGACGCCCATGCGGGGGAGGCTGCCAGACGGGCGACGTCACGTCCGCTCTCCGGCGTTCCCCCGCGCGGCCCGGCGTACCGCCGCGCCGTGCCGCGGCGGAACGTCGATCCGGGTGGTTCAACCTCGGTCACGGATGCCCACCTCGTCGTCGGTGTGGCTCAGCCACCCCTCGTCCCCGGCCGTTCCCCCTCGCCACCGGCCCTCGGCGCGTGGCACCGCGACGAACGCCCGTTCCCGTGGGCCCTCCGTCGCCAACTGGCGACGCACGACCTGCTCCAGTCGAACCCTCCGGGCTGGTGACAGGTCCTCGGCGGCGACCCGGACGAAGCGGACGCCCAGCGAACGCAGCAGGTCCTCGTCCCGCTTCTCCCGCCACAGCTCCTCCTCCGGGGTCCGGCCGTAGCCAGGTCGCCGGTACTTGACGCGGCCGTCGAACTCCACGGCCAGTGCGGCGTCGGAGTACCAGCCGTCGGCGACCTTGACGAGCCTGTCCTCGGCCCAGAGCTCGACCTGCGGCACGAAGGGCGGCAGGCCGAGGGCGCCGAAGGTCAGCCGCCCGCAGGTCTCCAGCCACGACTCCGCCCGGCCGTCGGCCAGCGCCACTGCACGTACCGACCGCGGGATCCCGGGCACGCTCGCCTGCCGGGCCAGGACCTGCTCGAGTTCCGGCCGCGTGGTCAGCCGCCGGAGCAACGCGGCGTCGACGGCGGCGACCGCGTGGATCTCCGGCCACGTGCGGGCCAGGTCGACCACGGTGCGGGCGGCCGTCGTCACCCGGTAGGCGCCCCGCACGGTCACCTCGTCACCGGGAAGCCGGGCCTGGGCCATGGACCAGCCCCGCCCGCGGCGCCACCGGTGCGCATCGGTGAGCTCCACGATGCGCGGCTCCGGCCCCGGCAGCGGAAGTCCCCAGATCCACGCCGCCGTCGCTCCGCCGAAGACGGCCGACGGGCGGTCGAGGACCGCCGCGACCGCCAGGGCGTCGAGGCCCGGGCGCCGGCCGGTCCGCTCGACCTCGGCCAGGTCGGCGGCGCTGACGAAGACGCCGGGCCGGAGCCGCACCCAAGCACCGGAGCGCACCGCGGTCGCGACCTCCCGGTGGCTCACCCCGCCGGCGGTGAGATCCGCGGTGGTGAAGATCCCGAGTCGGCGGCGGGCGGGTTCGGCGACGGCCAGTGGTGCGGTGGGGGCGGTGCTCACAGCTCGACGGTCCATCCCCTCGACCGGCCCGAGAGACAGCCGGCCGGATCTGTGGACATGCCGCGCGCCTGGGGACGGCGAGGTGCAGCCGCCTCGCCGGACGCTCCGCCGCAGCACAGCGCGGTGGGACGTCGATGCGAGCGGCGGCACGGCGCGGATCGCACGCGCGCCCGGGGTGGCGCAGCTCGCCGCCTACGCTGGGTGCCGTGACAACCACCCTCGAGCCGACGACGACGGCGCTCCCGCCGCTGCGGCTCGGGGCGCTCACCGTCGACCCCGCCGTCGTGCTCGCGCCGATGGCCGGCATCACCAACCCGGCGTTCCGGACGCTGTGCCGGGAGTTCGGCGCCGGCCTCTACGTCTGCGAGATGATCACCACGCGCGCGCTGGTCGAGCGCAACGAGAAGACGCTGCGGATGATCCGCGCGACCGCCGACGAGAAGGACGCGTTCTCCATCCAGCTCTACGGCGTCGACCCGGCGACCGTCGGCCGGGCGGTGCAGATGCTGGTCGACGAGGGCGTCGCCGGCACCCGACCGGCGCACATCGACCTGAACTTCGGTTGCCCGGTGCCCAAGGTGACCCGCAAGGGCGGCGGCTCCGCGCTGCCGTGGCACCGCGTCCTGCTGCGGAACATCGTCCGCGAGGCCGTGCGCGCGGCGAAGGACGTCCCGGTCACCATCAAGACCCGGATCGGCATCGACGCCGACCACGTCACCTACCTCGACGCCGGGCGGATCGCCCAGGACGAGGGCGCCGCCGCGATCACGCTGCACGGACGCACCGCCGACCAGCTCTACAGCGGGACGGCCGACTGGGCGCCGATCGCGCGGCTGGTGGAGGCCGTGGACATCCCGGTGCTGGGCAACGGCGACATCTGGGAGGCCGACGACGCGCTGCGCATGGTCGCCGAGACCGGCTGCGCTGGTGTGGTCATCGGCCGGGGCTGCCTGGGCCGGCCGTGGCTGTTCGGCGACCTGGCCGCCGCCTTCGCGGGCGAGTCCCGCCGGGCGCTGCCGACCATGGCCGAGGTGGCCGCGATCATGCACCGGCACGCCGGCCTCCTGGCCGAGGAGCACGGCGAACGCCACGGCTGCAGCGACTTCCGCAAGCACGTCGCCTGGTACCTCAAGGGCTTCTCGGTGGGGTCCGACGTGCGGCGGGCGCTGGCCATGGTCAGCGGTCCCGACGAGCTGGCCGAGCTGCTCGCGCGCATCCCGGACCAGCCCTATCCGACCGCCGTCCTCGGCGCCCCCCGCGGCCGCACCACCCCGCCGCGCCCGGTCGCCCTGCCCGAGGGCTGGCTGTCCGACCGGGACGACCCCCGCCCTCCGGTGGGCGCAGAACTGGAGACGAGCGGCGGATGACGAGCGGTCCCTTCCTCTACGACGACGACCCGGCCCCCCTGCACACCGGAGCCCCTCAGCGGTCGGGCAAGTGGCTGGTGCTGATCTTCGGCGGCACGGTGCTCGCCGCCGTGCTCGTGGTGTTCCTCGGCGTCCTGATCCGCGGCTCGGGCAGCGAGCAGGCGACCGAGGTGACCGGCGTCTTCCTGACCGCCCTCGCCGCGGACGACACCGAGACGGCGCACGCCCTTCTCTGTGCGGACGAGCGGGCGCGGCTCGAGCCCGGCGAGGTGGCCGGCGAGTACCTCGGCGAGGGCGATCCGGAGCTGGGCGAGGTGCGCAGGGACGGGGACGTGCGCCTGGTACCGGTGCGGTGGGACGACGGGACGACGTCCGAGCTGACGGTCATCGGGGAGGACGGCCTCCGGGTCTGCGGCACCGACTGATCCGGCCGTCGCCGCTCCAGTACGGCACGATCCCCTCCAAGCGGTAGCGAGCTGTCGAACGCGGAGGTACGGCGCGATGACCAGCAGGGCCACGTGGGTCTACGACTTCAGCGAGGGCAACAAGGAGCAGAAGGACCTGCTCGGCGGCAAGGGAGCCAACCTCGCCGAGATGACCAACCTGGGGCTGCCGGTGCCGCCGGGCTTCACCATCACCACCGACGCGTGCCGCTACTACCTGGAGCACGGCGGCACCCCCGAGGAGCTCGACGCCCAGGTCACCGAGCACCTGACGGCGCTCGAGAAGGCCATGGGCAAGTCGCTGGGCGATCCTGACGACCCGCTGCTGGTCTCGGTGCGCTCGGGTGCGGCCGCGTCGATGCCCGGGATGATGGAGACGGTGCTCAACGTCGGCCTCAACGACGAGTCGGTGCGGGGCCTCGCCGCGCAGGCGGGCAGCGAGCGGTTCGCCTGGGACTCCTACCGCCGGCTGATCCAGATGTTCGGCAAGACCGTCCTCGGCATCGACGGCGAGCTGTTCGACGACGCCTTCGACGAGGTGAAGCGGGAGCAGGGCACCGAGTCCGATCTCGACCTGGACGCCGAGCACCTGAGCGACGTCGTCGCCCGGTTCAAGACGATCGTGCGCGAGCAGTGCGACCGCGACTTCCCGATGGACCCGCGCGAGCAGATGGACCTGGCGATCAACGCCGTCTTCGACTCGTGGAACTCCGACCGTGCGGTCATCTACCGCCGGCGCGAGCGCATCCCCAGCGACGCCGGCACCGCGGTCAACGTCTGCGCCATGGTCTTCGGCAACCTGGGCATGGACTCGGGCACCGGCGTCGCCTTCACCCGCGACCCCGGCAGCGGTGCGCAGGGCGTGTACGGCGACTACCTGCAGAACGCCCAGGGCGAGGACGTGGTCGCCGGCATCCGGAACACCGTGCCGCTGGTCGACCTGCAGGGCATCGACCGCGGTGCCTACGACCAGCTCATGGGCATCATGAGCCGGCTCGAGGGCCACTACCGCGACCTGTGCGACATCGAGTTCACCGTCGAGCGCAACAGGCTGTGGATGCTGCAGACCCGCGTCGGCAAGCGCACCGCGGCCGCCGCATTCGTGATCGCCACCCAGCTGGTCGACGAGGGCCTCATCGACATGGACGAGGCGGTCCGCCGGGTGACCGGGGACCAGCTGGCCCAGCTGATGTTCCCCCGCTTCGTCTCCGGCGGGGACGCCACGCAGCTCACCCAGGGCATGAACGCCTCCCCGGGCGCGGCCGTCGGGCGGGCCGTCTTCTCCTCGGAGGAGGCCGTGCGGTGGGCCGACCGGGGCGAGGACGTCGTCCTGGTCCGCCGGGAGACCAACCCGGACGACCTCTCCGGGATGATCGCCGCCCAGGGCGTGCTGACCAGCCGGGGGGGCAAGACCTCGCACGCGGCGGTGGTGGCCCGCGGCATGGGCAAGACGTGCGTGTGCGGCGCCGAGGAGCTCCGGGTCGACACCAAGGGGAGGAAGTTCACCGCACCCGACGGGACCGTCGTGGACGAGGGCGACGTCATCTCCATCGACGGGTCCACCGGGCGCGTGTGGCTGGGCGAGGTCCCGGTGGAGCCGTCGTCGGTCGTCCGCTACTTCGAGGGCGAGATCGACCCGGCCGCCGAGGACACCGACGACATCGTGCGCAGCGTGCACCGCATCCTCACGCACGCCGACGAGCAGCGGCGGCTCGACGTCCGCACGAATGCCGACACCCCCGAGGACTCCGCCCGCGCCCGGCGCTTCGGCGCCCAGGGCATCGGCCTGTGCCGCACCGAGCACATGTTCCTGGGCAGCGATCGCCGGAAGCTCGTCGAGAAGCTGATCCTGGCCGACGGCGACGAGGACCGGCAGAGCGCCCTGGACGCCCTGGAGCCGCTGCAGAGGCAGGACTTCCTGGAGATCTTCGAGGCGATGGACGGGCTGCCGGTGACCGTACGGCTGCTCGATCCGCCGCTGCACGAGTTCCTGCCCGACCTCACCGAGCTCTCCGTGCGCGTCGCGCTGGCCGAGGAGCGGGGGGAGCCCGACGAGGGCAACCTGCGGCTGCTG
This sequence comes from Blastococcus goldschmidtiae, assembly GCF_031845325.1. NCBI lineage: Bacteria > Bacillati > Actinomycetota > Actinomycetes > Geodermatophilales > Geodermatophilaceae > Blastococcus > Blastococcus goldschmidtiae. Next base: position 149,969 of record NZ_JAVREI010000004.1, read on the forward strand.
GCCGCCGTCCGTGGCATGCACGAGTCCAACCCGATGCTGGGGTTGCGCGGGGTGCGGCTGGGCCTGGTCGTCCCGGGCCTGTTCGCCATGCAGGTGCGGGCGATCGCCGAGGCGGCCTGCGAGCGCAAGCTCGCCGGGGGAGACCCGCGGCCGGAGATCATGATCCCGCTCGTGGGCGCCGTCCAGGAGCTGGAGGCGATCCGCGAGGAGACCCAGCGGGTGCTCGCCGAGGTCTGCGAGAGCTGCGGCATCGACGTGCAGCCGCTGATCGGCACCATGATCGAGGTGCCCCGGGCGGCCCTGACGGCGGGGGAGATCGCCGGCTCCGCGGAGTTCTTCTCCTTCGGCACCAACGACCTCACCCAGATGACGTGGGGCTTCTCGCGGGACGACGTCGAGGCGGCGTTCTTCCACCAGTACCTGGACAAGGGGATCTTCGGCATCTCGCCGTTCGAGTCGCTGGACCGCGACGGCGTCGGCCGGCTGGTGCAGATCGCGGCCGAGGCGGGCCGGTCCGCCCGCCCGGACCTGAAGCTGGGGATCTGCGGCGAGCACGGTGGAGACCCCGACTCGGTGCACTTCTTCCACGAGGTGGGCCTGGACTACGTGTCCTGCTCCCCGTTCCGGGTGCCGGTGGCCCGGCTGGAGGCCGGCCGGGCGGCCCTGGGCGGGGACCGCGCCGGCTCCTGATCGAGCCGGCGCGGCCTCTCGCGTCACCCGCAGACGAGTCCCCGGCGCAGCGCGGCCAGGTTCGCCACCATCAGCTCGGGATAGGTCTCGTCGTCGGCCACCCGCTCGATCGGGTGCAGCACGTCCGAGCCGAGGTCGAGCTCGGAGGCGAGCGTCTCCGCCACCCCGAGTCCGGCCGCGGCCTCGAAGAAGATCGTGCGGGCCCCGGACTTCCGCACGTCGTCGGCCACCTGGCGGAGCCGGGCCGGCGAGACCTCGACGTGCGGGTCGAGGCCGGCCACCCCGACCTGCTCGAGCCCGTACCGGTCGGCGAGGTAGCCGAACGCCTCGTGGGAGGCGAGCAGCGTCGCCCCCCGGCATGCGGCGAGCTCCTCGGCGTACTGCTCGTCGAGCCGCTCCAGCGTGGCCTGCAGTCGCTCGGCGCCGTCGGCGTACTCGGCCGCGTGCTCGGGGTCGACCGCCGCGAACTCGCCGGCCACGTCGTCGGCGAGGTCGGCCATCCGCATCGGGTCGAGCCAGAAGTGCGGATCGGCCCCGTGATCGGCCAGCGGTGCTGCGTCCACCAGGTGCTCGGGGTCCTGCTGGGCGACGACGTCGTCGACCGACGCCTGGAGGGCACCGGACAGGTGGACCACGACGTCGGCCGCGGTGAGCGTCGTGACGTCACGCGGGGACAGCTCCAGCCCGTGGCTGTCCCCGCCGGCCGGGGTGAGGTTCGTGACCGCCACCAGGTCGCCGCCGACCTCCGCTGCGACGTACTCCAGCGGGTAGGAGGTGGCGACGACCGCCAGCCGGCCGTCGTCGGTGGCGGCCTGTCCCGAGCCGCACGCGGCGAGCCCGCAGACGAGGCAGCCCGCGACCGCCGCGCCGAGGGATCCGGCCCGGGTCACTCGTCGTGCTCGTCGTCGTGCTCGCCCTCGTGCTCGTGCTCGGCGTGCTCCTCGACGTCGCCGCTGACGCCTGCCAGCTCGTTGGGCGTCACGTCCAGGTCGGCGCTCTTCCAGACCTCGCCCCCCTCGATGTCGACGGCGTGGATCTGCCGGGTGGCCGGCTCGGTCACGTAGGCCATGCCGTCGACGACGACGACCTGCGGGTGCGGGTCCTGCCAGTTGTCCGACTCCTCCCACGGGGCGGTGACGGCGATCGACCGGGTGACCGTGCCGGAGCCGACGTCGATGACCTGCAGGGCGCCGTCGTAGGTGAGGACCAGGCCCTCGCCGTCGGGTCCGCGGTCGAACGACTGGTACCAGTACGGCGCCGGGAGGTCGACCAGGCGCAGCGACGCGGTGGTGGTGTCGATGAGCGCGACGGTGCTCGACCGGTCGTCCTCGCTGCGCTCGTAGTCGCCGAGCACGATCGGCGAGTCCGCGGTGCCGAACTGGTTGCCGATGCGGCCGTACTCGTCGGGACTGTCGATCTTGGTCAGCTCGCCGCCGCGGTACAGCACGGCGCCGTCCTGGCAGCCGATCACGATCGCCTCGTCGGCGGCCACGGTCTCGCCGTGCACGTTCGGGCAGTCGTCGCGGGCGGCGATCTCGGTTCCGGCGGCGTCCAGGATGCGGACGCCGCTGCGCGACTCCTCGTCGCCGTCGGAGACCAGCACGGAGCCGTCCGCCAGCTCGACGGCGACGCCGTGGTGCGCCTCCGGCGTCGAGAACTCGAGCAGCTCCCGGTCGGGGTCGGCGATCTCGGCGCTGTCGAACGCGGTCACGTCGCCGGTGCCGTCGTCGAAGAGCACGGTCCGGCCCGCATGGGCGACCACGTGCCCGGGCTTCTCGGCCGGGAACAGCATGTCCGTGAGCTGCGGATCGGCCGTGTAGTAGTGGTCGTGGTCGCCGTGCGGCTCGGCCCAGGCGCCGCCGTCGAGCAGCCGGAATCCGCCCTGGGTCGAGACGAGGAAGTGCCGGCCGTCCCCGGCGGGATTGAGCCGGTTGAAGCCGGCCAGCGATTCGTCGGCGAGCACCTCGAGCGTCGTGGCGTCGAGGACCTGGATCCCGCCGTCGTAGGTGAGTGCCAGCCGCGGGGCGCCGGCCCCGACCTCGGCCGGCTCGGAGGCGGGAGCCGCCTCGGTCGTCGGTGCGGCGCCGGCGTCGTCGCCGTCGGCGTCGGCCGACGCGCAGCCGGCGGCCAGCACGAGGGGCAGCGCCGCGGCCAGCGCGACGGCCCGGAGGGCGGGGGAGGGGCGGATGGGCATGGGTGCTCCAGGTGGTCGGCGGTGGATCGCTGCCACCCTAGCCATAACGAGAACCATTACCAATAAAAGGGTTCAGCGACGTCCCTCCCCAGGGGCGTCGCGTCGTCGGTCCCGCGTGGTACCCATGACACGTGGGGGTGCGGTTGCGGAGCCTGATGGCGCGGGTGATGGCTGCCGCCGTGCTCGCGTCCCTGCTGCTCGTCGCGGCGACCGCGCTGGCGATCTGGTGGACCGCGCGGCAGGACGCCCGGCCGCCGTCCGACGCGATCGTGGTGCTGGGCTCGGCGCAGTACAACGGCGTGCCCTCGTCGATCTTCGAGGCGCGGTTGGAGCACGCGCTCGCCCTCTACGACGCCGGCGTCGCTCCGGTGATCGTGACCGTCGGGGGCAAGGCGGCCGGTGACGCGTTCACCGAGGCCGAGGCCGGCCGCGACTACCTGGCCGCCGGTGGCATCCCCGCCGATGCGCTGCTCGCCGTCCCCGAGGGCGTGGACACCCTGCAGAGCATGCGGGTGGTCTCGGACGCCTTCGCGGAGCGCGGGTGGTCCACCGCCGTCCTGGTGACCGACCCCTGGCACGCCATGCGTGCCGAGCGCATGGCCGAGGACGCGGGCATCTCCGCCGAGAGCTCGCCCACCCGCCAGGGTCCGGCGGTGCAGACCCGGGTCACGCAATTCCGGTACATCCTGCGGGAGACGGCGGCCTACCTGCTCTACCGGGCAACGGGCGAGTCCGTCGCCGGGGCTCCCGGGATCGGCTGAGGAGACATGGTGCTCGAACTGGGCAAGGCCGGGACCGCCGGCGCCGGCAGGGGCGTGATCCCGGTGCTGGCCTACGGCGGGCTCGTCGCCACCCTCCAGGCGGCCAACTGGAAGGAGCAGGCCACGGCCGTCGTCGGCGACCGCCAGTGGTCGTTCAGCAAGCGCACGGGCGAGCTGACGGGCCGCTGGGCGCTCGACCCCGAGGACTCCGCCCGGCTGCGTGCACGACAGGCCTCGTACTGGAAGGGGACGTGGGTCGCCGACCTCGACGGCACGGTCGTCGAGGTGGAGACGCTGTCCTACTGGCACGGCACCCACCGCTTCCTCTCGGGCGGGCAGCAGGTCGCGCACAGCGGCTCGACCGGTGGCTGGTCGCCGCGGCCCACGCTGACCGCCACGCCGCAGCTGCCCCTGGACCACCAGGTCTTCCTGCTCTGGCTGGAGCTGGTCATCAGCCGGCGCAACACCGCCGTGATGACCGGGGCGGTCGGGGTCGCGGTCATCGGGGGCAGCTCCTGATGGCCGGCCGGGGACGCATCCGGGCCGCGGACATCGCGCTGGTCCGCGAGCGCTCGCGGATCGACGAGATCGTGGGCGAGCACCTGCAGCTCAAGAACGCCGGCGGCGGCAGCATGAAGGGGCTGTGTCCGTTCCACGACGAGAAGTCGCCGTCCTTCCAGGTCACGCCCAGCCGGGGGCTCTACCACTGCTTCGGTTGCGGGGTGGGTGGTGACGTCATCTCCTTCATCCAGCAGATCGACCACCTCGCCTTCTCCGAGGCCGTGGAGCTGCTGGCCAACCGGGCCAACATCGAGCTCAAGTACGAGGACGACGGCGGGCGGCCCACGGCGGGCCCCGACCGCGCCTCGGTGGGCCAGCGCGCGCGGCTGGTCGCGGCCAACGCCGCCGCGGCCACCTTCTTCGCCGAGCAGCTGCGCACCCCGGACGCCGCACCGGCCCGCCAGTTCCTGGCCGAGCGCGGCTTCGACCGGCAGGTGGCACTGGACTTCGGCTGCGGGTTCGCCCCGGGCGGCTGGGACGCCCTGACCCGGCACCTACGCGGCGCCGGCTTCACCCAGAGCGAGCTGGTCACCGCCGGGCTGGCGAAGGAGTCGTCCCGCGGCACCCTGATCGACCGCTTCCACCGCCGGCTGGTGTGGCCCATCCGCGACATCACCGGCGACGTCATCGGTTTCGGCGCCCGCAAGCTCATGGACGACGACCCCGGCCCCAAGTACCTGAACACCCCGGAGACGCCGCTCTACAAGAAGAGCACCGTGCTCTACGGCATCGAGCGGGCCAAGCGCGACATCGCCAAGCGCCACCAGGCCGTCGTCGTCGAGGGCTACACCGACGTCATGGCCTGCCACCTGGCCGGCGTCACCACCGCGGTCGCCTCGTGCGGCACGGCCTTCGGCGGTGAGCACATCAGCGTGCTGCGCCGGCTGCTCATGGACCAGGACGAGTTCCGCGGCGAGGTGGTCTACACCTTCGACGGGGACGCCGCGGGGCAGGCCGCCGCGATGAAGACGTTCAAGGAGGACCAGCGCTTCGTCGCCCAGACCTTCGTCGCCGTCGAGTCCGAGGGGCGCGACCCGTGCGAGCTGCGCCAGGAGCAGGGGGACGCCGCGGTGCGCGACCTCATCGCGCGGCGCTCGCCGCTGATCGAGTTCGTGCTCAAGACGACGTTGGCCGACTACGACCTGGACACCGTCGAGGGCCGCGTCGCCGCGCTGGAGAAGACCGCTCCGCTGCTGGCCCAGATCAAGGACCACGCGTTGCGGCCGGCCTACGCCCGCCGGCTGGCCTCACTCATCGGCGACACCGACGAGACCGACGTGCTGGCGCGGGTGCGCCGGCACACCGGAGAGGGTCAGGCACCCGCGCGCGGGCGGCCGCGGACGCCGCAGCGCACGCCGGACGACGCCGCGATCGCGATCGAGCGCGAGGCGGTCAAGGCCGCCCTCCAGGTGCCCGAGCTCGCCGGTCCGGCCTTCGACGCCGTGCCGTCGACGGCCTACACCGACCCGGACTACGCCGCGGTGGCCGCCGCCGTCGCCGGGGCCGGGGGAGCAGCCGGCGCCACCGTGACCGGCCCCGCCTGGCTGGACCTGGTGGCCGAGCAGTGCGACCGGGACACCGCGCGGGCGCAGCTGACCGCTCTGGCCGTCGAGCCGCTGCGCTCCACCGGCGAGGCCGACGCGGGCTACGTGACCGCGGTGATGGCCCGGCTGCAGGAGATGGCCACCGTGCGGGAGGTCTCCGCGCTGAAGGGGCGGCTGCAGCGGATGAACCCGGTGGACAGCGGCGACGAGTACATGAAGGCCTTCAAGCAGCTGATGGACCTCGAGCAGCTGGCCATCTCGCTGCGCAAGCGTGCGATCGGCGGTCTGGGATGAGCCTGCTCGACGAGCTGCGGCGGCGGTTCGCCCGGCCACCCGAGGCTGTGCGTGCGGCGCTGGACGCCGATGAGCAGGCGCTGGCGTGGGGCCGGCTCGCCCGCGACGAGGGGTGGCTGGTGGCCACTCCCCGTGGTCTGCGCACGCTGGGGGCCGACGGCGGGCTCGGCGAGCCGCTGCCGTGGCACGAGATCGGCTCGGCGACGTGGTCGTCGACCGGCCAGACGGGCGGCACGTTCACCGTCACCCCGTTGGCCGAGGTGGAGCCAGGAGTGCAGGCGCGCCTCCCGGTGCTGCGGCACGTGCTCACCGACGCCGGAGACCTGCCCGCGATCGTGCGCCGGCGGGTGGACCAGACCGTGGTCGCCAGCCAGCGCTCACCGCTGCCGGGCAGGGGAGGGGTGCTGCTGGTGGCGCGGCGGATCCCCGGTCAGGCCGAGCGCGAGTGGACCGTCGTGTTCGACGACGACGCCGACCGCGCCGATCCGGTCGCGCGCGAGGTGGCCCGGCAGAAGCTGGCCGACCTCGTGGCGGCGGACCAGCCCGAATGACTCAGCGGGGCGCGTCGGTGCCCATGCGGGCGCGCAGCGAGGAGAGGGCGTCGTCGGCCCGCGCCTGCGCCATGCCCGCCAGGCTCTGCAGGCGCGGGTCGTCCTTCGCGCGGTCCCAGCCCTGGCGGATCTGCTCGTAGCGCTCGCGTCCGGCCCGAGAGCCGAGCACGTAACCGGCACCGAATCCGGCCAGGAACGACAACTTCGCCACGGGTACCTCCAGGACAACGGGAGCGGAACAGACGATGACGCTACCTGTGAGCATCGTCGCCTTCGGACACGGCCGAGGGGGGCGAGGTCGGCCCCGACCGTTGCGGTAGTCTCGTCGGCGCCAGCGGGTGCTCGCGCCCGCTCGTCCCCCGTAGCTCAATTGGCAGAGCATGCGACTGTTAATCGCAGGGTTACTGGTTCAAGTCCAGTCGGGGGAGCAGATCAAGCCCCTGACCAGCAGAGACGCTGGTCAGGAGCTTTCCTGTTGTCTCAGTCAGATGGGTCAGGCACTCTTAAGGCACTCTTTACTTGGTGTCGGAGGTGCCTGGTGGGCCGTCCCCCGCTGCCGCTGGGCACCAGCGGCAAGGTCCTGTTCGCCACGCTGCCTAACGGCCGGGTCAAAGCTCGGGTCAAGTTCCGCGACTACGACGGCAGGGTCCGATTGGTCTCCAAGGTGGGGCCTTCGCGCGCCGCCGCCGAACGGGCACTGAAAGCTGAGTGCACCAGCCGCCAGGCGCCCGGCGGCGTCGGCGCGATCACTGCCGCAACGCGAATGGCCACGCTGGCCGAGGCGTGGATCGAGGCCGACCACGGCTGGTCGACCGGAACGCAGCGCACCTACCGCTCGGTGGTCAACAAGCAGGTCAAGCCGGCCTTCGGCCAGCTCTGCATCCGCGAGGTGACGTCCGGCGTGGTCAGCCGAGCGCTGGCCGCCATCGCCAAGAGCAGCGGACCGGGGGCGGCCAAGACAGCGCGGGCGTGCCTTTCCGGGATGTTCGCGCTGGCGATCCAGGACGGCGCCGTCGCGGTCAATCCGGTCCGCGACGCCACCGCCAAGATCAGTACCGGCAAGCGAGCGCCGCGCGCACTGACTGCGGCAGAGACCGGACGACTCGTCGAGCTGTTCCGGACGAGCGACCGCGCGACCGAGCTCGACCTGCCCGATGTCGTCGACTGGATGCTTGCCACCGGCTGCCGGATCGGCGAAGCGCTGGCTCTGCGGCACGGAATCAACGGCGACGGCAAGCCGATCCTCGATCTCGTGGCCGGGACCTGGGAAGTGAATGCCACCGTGGTCCGCGTGCCAGGCGCGGGGCTGGCAGTCCAGCCGCGGCCGAAGACCACCGCCGGCTGGCGAATCATCGCGCTGCCCGAGTTCGCCGTCCGGATGCTGGAGGACCGGCGAGCGAGTTCACGCCGGCAGACGGACGCGCAGGTCGTCTTCCCGCCGCCGCTGACCGGCACGCTGCGGGATCCGTCGAACGTCTCGGGAGACCTCCGCCAGTTGCTCGACTCCTTCGAGTGCGCGACCTGCGGGGGAACGGGGTATCAGCTCGACGAGGACGGCTCCTTCAGGGCCGGAGCTGGCGGGCGACGCATCCGCTGTGATGAGGGGCCGTGGTCGTGGGTCACCTCGCACACCTTCCGCAAGACCGTCGCCACACGCCTCGACGAGGCCGGCCTCAGCCCACGCCAGGTGGCCGATCAGTTGGGCCACGCCAACCCGTCGATGACGCTCGACGTCTACTTCGGCCGACAGGTCGTCAGCGCCGAGGCGGCACGGGTGCTGAACCGATGGGCTGCACCGCAGTAATTGCTGGCACGGCGGCGGGGCGGCGTTCACTTCCGCCGCTCACCCCGCTCGTTCAGCCCGCCCTGCCTCTGCCTGCTCATGGAGCCACGCGGTCACGTCAGCGCGCCGGTAGAGCACGCGACGTCCCACACGGAAGCTGTGCGGGCCGGTGCCGAGGTGCCGCCAGTACCTCAGCGTGGAGACGGGCGAGCGCATGATCAGGGCAACCTCGGCCGTGGTCAGCAGGTCATCGGCGTTGTCCATGACGAACCTCTCTGGTCTCGTGACGCCGCCCGGGGGAGGCCCTGCATCGCAAGGTAGGGCGAGGTATGGACAGCTCCTCTGCCAGACATCCAAGCGGGAGATCCCAGCCGTGCTCCGGCGCGTTCCTGAGTTTCACTTTGGCTCTGATGCCGGCAGTCACGGGGCACATTTCTCGTTCTCAGACCACGGAGGAGCCGAGGCCGGTGGTGGCCAGCCAGGAGCGCAGCCACATCATCACTGCGTCCCACAGCCCCGTGACCAGTAGCAAGCCCAGAACCAGGAGCAGGACACCGCCCACTCGCATGACCGTTGGGGCGTGGCGGCGGGCGAAGGTGGAGAAGGTCAAGGCCCGACGGGCGCCGAGGGCAACCAGCAGGAACGGGATGCCCAACCCCAGGCAGTACGCCAGGCCGAGCACGGCGCCGCGGCCCGCGGACGCCTGGCTGTAGGCCAGCGAGTTCACCGCGGAGAGCGTCGGGCCCAGGCACGGCGTCCAGCCCAGCCCGAAGACGATCCCCAGCACCGGTGCGCCGGCCAGGCCGGCGGGCGGGCGCCGGTGGATGCGCCGCTCCCGCTGCAGCCAGGGCAGTGCACCGAGGAAGGCCAGGCCCATGACGATGGTGACCACGCCCATGACCCGGCTGAGCACGGGTGCCCACTCCAACAGCAGCCGCCCGAGGCCGCCGAACAGTGCTCCGAAGGACACGAACACCAGGCTGAAGCCGACGACGAACAGCAGGGCGCCGGCCAGTACCCGGCGCCGGTCACTGCGTGATGGTGCCGCCGTGGCAGGCGCGGTGGTCACGGCGGTCCCGTCCACCGATGGCGGCGGAGTGGCCGGTTGCCCGGCCGCCGGCACGGCGGCCGTTGCTCCAGTGAGGCCGGCGACGTAGCCCAGGTAGCCCGGGACCAACGGAAGCACGCACGGCGAGGCGAAGCTGATCAATCCGACCAGGGCGGCCACGGCCATCGCGAGCAGCAGGGAACCGTCGGTGACGATGTCGGCGAATGTCGCGCCGAGGTCGCTCACGGCTCAGCCCTCGTCCAGTAGCTGGTCGAGGGCCGTGCGCAGGTCGTCTTCGGGGACGACGGCCACGTACACCGCGGCTACTTGCCCGTCGCGGTCGAGCAGGATGGTGGTGGGCACGACGTTGGCGGGGAAGCCGCGGAAGGCCAGCGCGACCTCGCCACGTGGGTCGAACATCGAGGGGTAGGTGGCGCCGACGCGATCGACAAAGGCCTGGGCGAGGTTCCGCTGGTCTTTGACGTCGACGCCGAGGAACTGCACGCCGGAGTCGGCGACGTCGGTGTAGACCGCCTGGAACTCGGGTGTCTCCACCCGGCAGGGCGCGCACCAGGATCCCCAGAAGTTGAGCACGGTGATGTCGCCATCCAGCGACTGCGAGTCGAACTCGCTGCCATCGAGCAGCTCACCGCTGAACGCAGGGGCCGACTCACGCGCGTCGGCGGGGATCAGCTGGCCCAGGGGAGTGGCCTCGCTGAAGTCGAACTCCGCAGCATCGGTGGCGGTGCTGGCGTTGGTCCCCGAGCTACCGGAGCAGCCCAGGAGCAGGAGGGCGGCAGCGACGATGGCCGCCGCCAACAGGCCGCGGCGGGTCGGGGTGTCAGCCAACGAGGGTGCTCCAGTACAGCCAGAACCGCTGAGTGATGGCGGCGACGATGAGAAGGAACCACGCCGTGAGCAGGACGCTGTGCCGGGTGCGCACAAGCGCGATCGCGGCGTTGACCCCTGCGGGTAGCCGGGGCGCCCACGCGGTGAGGTTGCGCAGGGTGACGGCGGTGAACAGCGGGATGGTGACCGCCCAGACGACCATGCAGTAGGGGCACAGCGCCTCGATGCGGTACAGGCTGGCGAACATCAGCCAGTGCACGAAGGCGACGCCGGCGGTGACGCCGGCCTGGAGCGAGGCCCAGAACCACTCGGCCAGCCGGCCGCCCGCCAGCAGCACCGCGCCGGTGGTGGCCACGACGGGGAATCCGGCGACCCCGAGCAGTGGGTTGGGAAAGCCGAAGGCCTCCGCCTGCGGGCTGGCCATGATCGAGCCGCAGCTAAGGATCGGGTTGAGGCTGCAGGTCGGCACGTAGGACGGGTCGGCCAGCAGCGCGTACTTTTCCACCGCCAGCACGAGTGCTGCGACGAAGCCGAGCAGCCCGCCGACGAGCAGCCACACCGCCAGCCCGCGGCCTCCCCCGCCACGTGCCTCGGTGGCCACCGGCCGGTCGGCGACTGCGGTGTCACTCATCGAGGGCGGCCTCGATGCGCTCGATGAACTCGTCGGTGGTGGTGGCCTCGAGCTTCTCGCCGTTGAGGAAGAACGTCGGCGTTCCCTCCACGCCGAGCGCCAGGCCGTCGTCCCGGTCGGACAGCACCCGCTCGAGGGTGGCCGGGTCGGCCACGTCCTCGTCGTAGGAGGCCAGGTCCAAGCCGAGGTCGGCGGCGAAGCCGCGGAACACGGCGGCTTGGGACTCCTCCCGGTGGCTCCACTGCTCCTGGGTCTCGTACATGCGCTGGTACATCGCTTCGAACTCGCCCTGCTGGGCGGCGGCTTCGACGGCGACGGCGGCGTTCTCGGCGTTGGGGTGGCCGGGCATCGGCATGTACCGGGCGACGAACGTCACCTGGCCGGCGTAGTCCTCGCGCAGCTGCTCGACGAATGGGTACACCGAGGCGCACGACTCGCACTCGAAGTCGAGGAACTCGACCAGCGTCACGTCGCCGGCGCCCGGTTCACCGAGGCGGTGGCTGTCCTCGCGCACAACCTGCGCGCCGCCGGCCGCCCCGCCGTCGGCGCTCGAGCCGGAATCGGACTGCCCCAGAATGAGGATCGCGGCCACAACGGCGGCGAACGCGGCGACCAGTGCGGCCGACACCTTGAGGTTGGTGGACACAGGGGCTCCCGCTCTTGCCTTCGACGCCAACGTGATACCAACATAACAACGTCCGTTGAGGCGTTGGCCCGAAGGTCGGGTCGAGAACGAAGGGGACCGATGAGCAGCGACACCTGCGATCTGCTGTGCCTGGATCTGCCGCATGCCGAGGCCGTCCGCGCCCAGCTGAGCGGCGAGGAGCAGGTCCGCGCGCGTGCCAACCAGGCGAAGGCCCTGGGTGACCCGACCCGGCTGCGGATCGCATCGGCGCTCTCCCTCGGGGAGGAGCTGTGCGTGTGTGACCTGGCTTGGATCACCGAGTTATCGCAGAACCTTGTCTCTCACCACGTGCGCATCCTGCGGACGGCGGACCTTGCCACGTCCCGGCGCAACGGCAAGCTGGTCATGTACAGCCTCACCGAGGCCGGCGCGCGGCTGCTGGCCGCCGTGGCGGGCCCCGCCCAGCCGCTGAACGCCGGCCCCGCGACGGCTGAGGCGCTGTCGTGACCGCCCTGCATCCGGCTCAGCTCACCGTCGACCGTCGCGCTCTCCTGGCGCGACGCATCCGGCTATTCGTGGCCTTGACCATCACCTGGAACTTCATCGAGGCCGCGGTCGCGCTCACCGCTGGTGCCCGGGCATCGTCGTCGGCGCTGATCGGGTTCGGCCTGGACTCGGTCATCGAGGTGTCCTCGGCGCTGGCCGTCGCCTGGCAGTTCGCCGGCCGCGACCCCGAGGCGCGGGAGAAGGTGGCGCTGAAGGTCATCGGCGCCTCGTTTTTCGCGCTGGCGGCGTTCGTGACCGTCGACGCGCTCCGCTCCCTGCTTGGCTCCGGGGAGGCTGAGCACTCCAGCGTCGGGCTGGTGCTGGCGGCGCTGAGCCTGGCGGTCATGCCGTTCCTGTCCTACGCCCAGCGCCGCGCCGGCCGCGAACTCGGCTCGGCCTCGGCGGTGGCGGACTCCAAGCAGACGCTGATCTGCACCTACCTCTCCGCCGTCCTCTTGGTGGGGCTCGCTCTCAACAGTCTGTTCGGCTGGTCGTGGGCCGACCCGATCGCAGCCCTGGTCATCGCGGGACTGGCGCTCAAGGAAGGGCGGGAGGCCTGGCGCGGCGAGAACTGCTGCTCGCCGGCCGAGGCGCTGCGCCCCGGCGCCCTGGAATCCACCGACGACGCCTGTGGCTGCAAGCCCGGCTGCGACTGCTGCAACTGAGGACCCATGAAGACATCCGTGCGACGCATCCTCATCGTCGCCGCGGCGACGGCCCTGGCCTCGCTCCTGCTCGTCCTCAGCGGTGGTACGGCACTGGCGCACACCGGGCTGCAGTCCTCGACGCCGGCGGACGGGGAGACGCTGACCGCCGCTCCGGACGCGGTCACCCTCACGTTCTCCTCGGCGGTCGCCTCGGAGTTCGCCCAGATCGCTGTCACCGGCCCGGACGGGGAGTCGGTCACCTCCGGGGAGTTCACCATCGACGGTGCAATGGTGACCCAGCCGGTCAGCACCAGCGGTGAAGGCGCCTACGTCGTGGCCTACCGCGTCGTCTCCGACGACGGTCACCCGGTGTCCGGCCAGCTCACCTTCACCCTCACCGGCACCGGCGATGCGGCGACGGAGTCGGCGCCGGCTGAGCCGACCCTGGTGAACACGCCCGCACCCACTCCGGACACGGAGACGGCGGTGTCCCCGGCCGCCGACAGTGACACGGCCAGCGACGCGGGCAGCAGCTGGGGCCTGTGGGTGTTCCTTTCCTCGGTGGCAGTGGTGCTCGTCGCCGGGACGTGGCTGGCGTTGCGCCGGCGTAGCGCCACCGGTGGCTGAATCCCGGGTCGACAGCGCGCCGGCACCGGCGAGGGCCCGCCGCGGTCTCCTCGTGCTCGCCTCGGCGCTGGCGGCCATCGCGGTCTGCGCGCTCACGCTCTGGACCGGCGGTGCCGCCGACGTCGTCTCGGTGCCCGGCATCCCGGCCCCGCCGCCGGTCGTTGCCTGGCTGGTGCCCGCTCTGCGTCTGGTCACTGATGCTTCGGCGGTGCTGACCGTGGGCTGCCTGTTCGGCGCCGTGGTCCTCGTGCCCGGTGACACGGTGCTCAGTACGGCGGGCTACCGGTGGGTGCGCCTGGCCGGCTGGGGTGCAGTCGTGTGGGCGCTGGCCTCGCTGGCTTCGCTGCCGGTTCTGCTGGCCGATTTCCTCGGCACGGGGTTCTCAGCGATCTCGCTGCGCGGCGTCTGGAGCTTCGTCGAAAGCGTCGAGCAGGGCCGCAACCTGGTCGTGGTCGCCGCCCTCGCCGCGGTCGTGGCTGCCTTCGCCCGAACCGTCCTGCACCCGGCCGGGGCGCGGGTGCTGCTCTTCCTCGCCATGGCCGCGACCATTCCGCCGGCCTTCACCTCGCACGCCGCCGACGAAGCCGACCACGACCTCGCCGTCACCGCCGTCATCATGCACGTGCTCGGTCTCGTGCTGTGGGCCGGTGGCCTGCTGGCACTGATGCTCGCGGCCCGGCTCACCGGCCCGTCGCGCGTCACCGCAGTCGAACGGTTCAGCCGCCTCGCCCTACCGCTGGCCGTGGTCGTCGCAGGCAGCGGCGTCGTCACCGCCTACACGCGCTTCTCCAGCCCCGAACAGCTGCTCGACACCGGCTACGGGGCCGTGCTGCTGGCGAAGGTGGCGGCGTTCGTGGGTCTGCTGGCGCTGGCCGCCTGGCACCGCCGTCGGACACTTCCGGCACTGCGCGCGGAACGGCCGGCCGCTTTTCTTCGGCTGGCCGGCGCTGAGGTGATCCTCTTCGCCGCCACCATCGGACTGGCCGTGGGGCTGGCTCGCACTCCCACGCCGCCGCCCATCCCAGACGCTGACGCAACGGCAGCGGAGCACGTGCTGACTCTCTCCAGCAGCACGGCGACCTAGTAGTTGCAGGCTCGGGGGCGGCATCGCGTGAGCGGGTCACTGGGGCAGCAGCGAGTGTTGATCTCCTAGTCTGCGGCACTATCATCGTTGTGAGCCGATGAATGGAGCCAAGAGAGTGCCCATGACGACGAACACGAAGACGACGGTGCCGACGGTCGATGAGGCTGCTGCACTCTCGACGGCCGCTTGCCTGTTCCGCAGCCTGGGTGACCCGATGCGACTGGCGATCGTGCGCCACCTGATGCTGGGCCCGCACCGGGTCGTGGACCTCACTCGACATTTGGACGGTCCGGCGCAGAGCTCGGTGTCCGCAGCACTGGCCTGCTTGCGTGACTGCGGCCTCGCCGAGAGCCGGCCGCAGGGCCGGGCGTCGCTGTGGTCGCTGAGCGCCAAGCCGGAACTGCTCGAGCTGCTCGCCGCGGCGGAGACGCTGCTGGCCGCGACCGGCGACCAGGTCGCGCTCTGTCCGGTGTACGGAACGGGGGCCGCGTCGTGACCGTCGCCGCGCTGGTCCTCTACGTCGTCGCCCTCGTCGTGCTGTTCGGTGTGCGGTCCTGGATCCAGCTGCGCCGCACCGGGTCGACCGGGTTCGTCGGAATCTCCGGCACTCCGAACGACGCGGGCTGGTGGGGTGGGGTCCTATTCGCCGTCGCGATGGTGCTGGGCCTGGCCGGCCCGCTGCTGGCCGTCGCCGACGTCGTGACCGCCGACCCGCCGCGTGGGGTGCAGGTGGCCGGCCTGCTGCTGGCGCTGGCCGGGTTCGCCGCGACGCTGGCCGCACAGACCGGTATGGGCGCCTCGTGGCGGATCGGCGTCGACCCGGGCGAGCGCACCGACCTGGTCACCGGTGGCGTGTTCGCGCACGTCCGGAACCCGATCTTCACCGCTATGGTCGCAGCCCAGGCCGGGGTGGTGCTCATGGTGCCCACCTGGATCAGCGTGCTTGCGCTGGTCATGCTGGTGGCTGCCGTCCAGCTCCAAGTGCGGGCCGTCGAAGAGCCCTATCTCCGCTCGGTGCACGGCGGGGCGTACGCCGGCTACGCCGCGCGGGCCGGCCGGTTCCTGCCCGGCATCGGCCGGTTGCCAGTTACCCAGGGAGCGCAGCAATGAGCGGTGGCCACGACCACACGCACGGCCACGGCGGCGCGGCGGGAAATCGTCGGCGGCTGGCGATCGTGCTGGCACTGACCGCCTCGGTTCTGGTCGTCCAGGTGGTCGGCGCGCTGCTCTCGGGATCGTTGGCGTTACTTGCCGACGCCGCGCACGCCGGCACCGATGCCGCCGGCCTGGTGATCGCGCTGGTCGCGGCCACACTGGCGCTGCGCCCGCCGACGGTCCAGCGCACCTGGGGTTACCGGCGCGCCGAGGTGCTCGGCGCCACCCTGCAGGCGGCGGTGTTGCTGGCTGTGGGCGTGTTGGTTGCCGTCGAGGCGGTCGGTCGGCTGCTCGGGCCCGGGACGGCGGAGGTGGCGGCCACTCCGGTGCTGGTGTTCGGCGGCATCGGCCTGGCCGCCAACGCACTGGGCATGTGGGTGCTCACCCGCGGCGGTGCACGCAACGGGAACCTGAACATGCGGGCGGCGCTGCTGGAGGTGATCAACGACGCGCTCGGGTCGGTCGCGGTGCTGGTCGCCGCCGCGGTCATCGCGGTCACCGGCTGGCAGGAAGCGGACTCGGTCGCCTCGCTGCTGATCGCAGTCATGATCGTGCCGCGCACCATCGGGCTGCTGCGGCGAACGGTGTCGGTGCTCCTGGAAAGCACTCCGCCGGGCCTGGACCTCGAGGCAGTCCGCGCGCATCTGGAAGAGCTGCCCGGAGTCGTGGCGGTCCACGACCTGCACGCCTCTCAGATCAGCGACGACCTGCCGGTCCTGACGGCGCACGTGGTCGTCGAGGACGCCTGCTTCGTAGACGCACGGGCACCGCAGCTGCTCGATCAGATGCAGGACTGCCTCGCCGAGCACTTCCCGATCAGCGTGGCGCACTCGACGTTCCAGCTCGAAGCCCGCACGCACGCCGATCACGAACTCGCCGCGCACCGCTGACCGACGTTCACGGGACGGCAGAGGCCGGAGGACGGACGAACCCCGTGACCGCGCATCCGTTGGCCGCCGGCGGGCCACGCCGGCCCATCACGGCCCCTGCTGACCGTCGCCCACGCGGCACAGGCGCGGAAGACGCCTTACATCCGGGGATGTGGAAACAGGCAATCTGTCCACAGACCGCCGGAGAAGCGTTCCGTCGTCATTACGTCGGTGCAGCTTTACGTTATGAGCGACGCAACCGAGGCCGTACAGCGAATCTGCCGTTTCCCGAGCTGCCGTCGTCCGGCGGCGGACTCGCAATCCGGAGCAGGCCGCCCGCCGGAGTATTGCGACGACAGCGCGCACAATCGGACCGCCGCCTGGCACGCCCGTCGCCGGCTGCGCACGGAGCAGGCCGGGCACGCGGCCGGGATCGAGCAGCGGCCGATCGATGCCGCGCGACAGCGGGCTAGTGAGTTGCACGGCCAGGTCGCCGGCATGATCGAGCACTTGGACCAGCAGCTGCAGGGGTTGCTCGAGGAGCTGCGGACGGTGGCCGATCCGGAGGCTGCCGAGCTCCAGATCGAAGCTGTGACGAGTGAGGCAGCCGAGCAGGTGGCGACCGCCGCTTCTCGCGCCACCCGGGCCGAGCAAGCGCAACGGCGCGCCGACGCCGAGCGTGAGGAGGCCGACGCCGCTGCTGAGGACGCCTCTGCCATGAGCGAGCAGCTCCGTACCGGACTCGAAGAGGCACGCCAGCAGCTAACGGATGTCGAGAGCGAGCGAGACAGGCTGAACGTCGAGCTGGCCGACGCCCTCGCGGCCATAGATGCAGAGCGCAAGCAGTCCGCCGCGAAGTCGGCCGATCTGGCCGAGAAGCTGACCGCCGTCGAAGCGCGGCTGGTCGAGGCACACGGAGACCGCGACGCTGCAATCCGCCGAGCGGAGGCCGCGATCGGCGCGCAGTCCGAGGCGGAGGAGCGATCCCGCAACGCTGTCGAACGGGTCGACGCCGAGTCGGCGCGCGCCGCCCGTGCCGAGGATGCGGTCGAGTCGGTACGTCGGGGCCTGGCGCAGGCTGGCCAGCAAGTCGCAGAGCTTCGTGACGAGGTCAGCGACCTGCGCGGGAAGCTGGCGGCTATGACCGCCCAGCGGGACGCTGCCGTGCACGACGCCGAGCGCGAGAAGACCCATGGCCACCAGCGAGTCGAGGACCTGCGTGCCCGTCACGACGAGGAGAACCGACGACTGCGCGAGGAACTCGCCGAGTTGCGCGGCGAGCTCAACACGGCGCGCGATGAAGCCCGCGTGCAGCGCAGCAGAGCCGACCGAGCCGAAGCCAGACTCGACAACGCCGTGACTACCAGAACGCGGCGCCCCCCGTCACCCGCGGGACGCGTACGGCGCCGAGGCGAGAGCACGGCCACAGGAACCGGAGAGACCCGCGACTGACACCGGAGCAGCGTGGCCAGGCTCGGTCCTTTGCCGCTGCGCCCTGTGGAATCCGCGATGGGATCGCCCTGTGGGGATCGGCGCCCTGCCGCCGTGCCATAGACGTTGAGGGAACCCGCTGCCCCGGTCCCGGATGGACGTCACCGTCAGAGGGTGGCCGCGAGCAGGAAGCCCACCGTGAGGGCAGGGCCGTAGGGAAAGGTGCTCTGGCGGTCCCCGCCACGCATCAACGTGATCACGGCTTGCGTCAAGGTGATCACGGTGAACGCGACGAGCGCCAACAACAAGCCGTGATGCGTGGCGTGTCCAAGGCCCAGCCCACCGAGGGTCGCCAGCCGGACGTCACCGAATCCCGCTCCCGCGAACCGCCAGCACAACAGCAGGACCGCACCCGCCACCGCAGCAGCGGCGCCGC
Source organism: Blastococcus goldschmidtiae (assembly GCF_031845325.1). NCBI lineage: Bacteria > Bacillati > Actinomycetota > Actinomycetes > Geodermatophilales > Geodermatophilaceae > Blastococcus > Blastococcus goldschmidtiae. Next base: position 168,295 of record NZ_JAVREI010000004.1, read on the forward strand.
TGAGCAGCAGGCCGCGCCAGTCACCGTGGACAGCGAGACCGACGGTCAGCAGCACGCCGGTGCCGACGGCGGACTGCCGGACGAGTGGTGTCGGGACGCGTTGGGTGACCGCATCGCAGGCGGCCCCGGCGACCAAGGCGCATCCCCAGACCAGCAGGGCAGGCGCCAGCCACCACGTCCCCGCACGGTGGGACGTCACGATCGCTGCGGCTCCCGCCCCGCCGCCGGCGGCGGCGCTGGCCAGCAACAGGCCCGGCTGGACAGCGTCGACCCGTGACAGCTGCGCGAGCCCGCAAGTAGTAAGCCAGGGCGTAGCGGCGGCGCCGACCATCGCTGCCGCCACCGAGGCGACCCCCCACGTGCCGTTCATCCGCTGCCGGCCACCCCCGACTTCCACAGAGATTCGTCCTGATCTTCGCCACGCCAGCCCTGTGGATATCTGCGCCATCCCAGCTTGCGGTGCGGGAGCGTGTCATGACCGCGAGATACACCCAGTCGGGGAGGACGAGTGACGGACTCAGGAATGGACTGTCACCCGAAAGGGTGGGAAGGCGACGAGGGTCACACGTCCGTTCAGTACAGAGGGCAACCTCGAACGACGGACGGTGACGTGCTGGGAGGTGATCAGGCGTGACGGTGATACGGACGGCGGTGGCGGGGGCAGCCTCGGTGCTCCTGGCGCTGACGGCCTCGGGTTGTTCGTCGTCGTCAGACCCCGGCTCGTCGAGTGCGTCGACGTCCGGGACGTCGAGCTCCCAGACGTCGAGCCCCTCGCCGACCACTCCGAGCCCCGCCGAGGAAGCAGAGACACTGGCGGTCGCGCTCGTTCCGGACTACCTGGGGACGATCGACGACCTGTACCTCGACCCGTCGCTCCCGCTCGACGGCATACACCAGGTCGCGGTGGCTCCGGAAGCCACGGCCCAGGCCACGGCGATCGGCAAATTCCGCTCCCAGGGATACCGCCAGACCGGACGGTCGCAGCTGGTGAGCGCGTCTGCCGTCAGCGTCGACCTCTCCAACAATCCCGCCGCTTCGCCGTCAACTGTCTTCCCGACCGTCGTCGTCACCGCCTGCGTCGACGTGAGCCAGGTCGACGCGGTCGACGCCACCGGGCAGTCGATCGTGCCTCCTGACCGTCCGCGGTACCTCGTCCAGCAACTCACCGTGGTGAACCCGGACTATCCGGACACGTCGTCGTGGCGGGTCAGCGAGGCGCCGAACAGACAGGCGGAGTCATGCGACGGGTAGTCCTCGCCCTGGCGGGAGCGCTGCTGTGCGTGTGCGCTTCGCTGGTCCTTTCGCCAACTGCTGTCGCTGATCCGGCGACCTGCCAGCAGTACGACTCGCACGGCATCTGTGTAGTCGGAGTCGAGACGGCCGAGGATGCCCCTGGGACGGCGGCCCCACCGGCCGCGACGACTCCCGACGGGGATGGCGGCACGCCTGCGGCGGCCTGCACTGTCAGCCCCTCCGGCACCGTCATTCCGTGCCAGGAGGGCCAGGCGTGGTGGGTGCAGGACATGCAGTGCTACGTGGAGGCGATGGCCCAACAGCCTCCCAAGGACTCGCCGATCTGGGGCGGTCGCACGGACGGCGCCATCTACAGCTGCCTTTCCTACACCGGCGGTGGAGCGTTCCCCGGTACCAACGGCTTCAGCTTCTGGTCGGCGAACCCGCCGGGGGTTCCGGCCGCGATCGATCCAGCGCAGCTCGCGCAACAGGCGCTCAGCACAATGACGGTGCCATCACCGACGACGGGCCGGTACCCAGCCGGCACTCTGCAGGACGGGCAGCCGTTTACGGTCGTCAACGCCTACACCTGGTTCTGGACCGACCCGGGATCGTTCCGAGCACTGACCGCGCGTGCCGACGTCGGAGGCGTGTGGGCACAGGTGACGGTGACACCGACGGCGCTGTCGTTCGAGCCGGGCGATGGGGCTGTCACGGTGTCGTGCCCGGGTCCTGGTGTGGCCTGGCAGCCGGGCGACGGGGTGTGGGCCGCGTCGCCGGCGGGCTGCGACTACCGGTACCCGCAGTCATCGATCCACCAGCCCGATGGGCGGGTGACGGCGACGTACGGCATCCAGTGGTCGGTCACCTGGACGTCGTCGACGGGCGCCACCGGCACGCTGCCGGATCTGACGACGACCTCGAACGCGACGTTCGCGGTGGCGGAGGTGCAGTCGGTGGTGATCAGATGACGACGCAGCTTGACGGGATGGCGTCGCCGACGGCCGGGCGCTATCCAGCTCCGGCGCCAGAGGCGCCGCCGCCGCCGGCTTCTCCGGTGCGTGCCGCAGCGGCGAGGCGACGTGCCAGCCGCAAGTCGCTGGTCCTAAGCGTGCTGATCGTCCTGCTGGGGGGCCTGCTGGCCTTCACCGCCGGCCAGATGCTGACCACGCGCACGGAGGTGCTGGCGGTCGCCCGCGACGTGCAAGTGGGCTCGACGATCACCGCGGAGGACCTGACGGTCGCGAACGTGACGTCGGATCCCAACCTGTCACCGATCCCTGCCTCGCAGCAGTCCCAGATCGTCGGGATGGTCGCCCAGGTGCCACTGACCCGGGGAGAGCTGCTGACCGGCGCCCAGGTCGGCCCGGACAGCGGGTTCACGGCGGGGGAGATGCTGGTCGCCCTGCCATTGAAGGAGGGACAGTTCCCGGCCCGCGGGCTGAACCCAGGTCAGCAGGTGCTGATCGTGCCGACGCCCGGCAACACCGGCTCGACCAGTGGCAGCGGTACCCCGTCTGCCGACACAGACGGTGCCCGCGATCAGCAGATCGACGCGACGGTCGCCGAGGTGGGGGCGCTCAACCAGGCCACACAGGTGACGGTGATCGACGTGCAGGTCAGCGCCGACGACGGCGTGCGGGTGGCCGAGCTGGCCTCGACCGGCAACCTGGCGTTGATCCTGCTGCCGGCGGGGCGATGACCTGATGCTCACCATCGTGACCTCGGGGAAGGCCGCGCCCGGGGTGACCACCTCGACGTGGGCGTTGGCCCTCACGTGGCCCGGGCCATTGCTGGTCGCCGACTGTGACCCGGCCGGCGGGGACATGGCGCCGGGGCTGCTGGCCGGCCGGGTCGGCGCCGACCGGGGACTCCTGTCATGGTCGACGGCGGCCCGGCGGGGTGTCCCGGCGGTGCAGGCCGCCACGATGGTCGCCCAGCATGCGGTGCAGCTTCCCGAGCAGCCGCAGTTGTGGCTGGTTCCAGGAGTGACGTCCGCCGCGCAGGGCACCTCGTTCACCGCCGAGGCATGGGACCGGCTGGCGTCGGCCCTGCACACGTCGAGGGCGTCGATCGGGCGGGATACCTTGGTCGACGCCGGACGACTGGTGACCGAGCGCGGCTGTTGGCCGGTGCTGCGGGCCGCCGACCGGGTGCTGCTGGCGGTGCGGCCCAGCGTGCGGTCGGTGCATGCGGCGCAGGATGCGACGCAACGACTGCGCCTCGAACTCGGTGACCTCGCGAAGGTCAGCGCACTCGTGGTCGGGGACGGGCCGTACTCCGCCGGCGAAGTGGCCAAGGCGTTGGACCTACCGCTGGCCGGGATGTTGCCCTATGACCGGACCGCAGCGCAGGCGCTCTCCGACGGCGCGACGGTCAACCCGAAGACGCTGCAACGGTCCGCACTGCTGCGCGCGGCGTCGTCTCTGGCCAAGACGCTGACCAGTCCGACGGAGGCGTCCCGTGCCGCCGAGATGGTGGCCGGATGAGGAACGAGGACACCGCTTCGCCGCGGCTGGAAGTGCCTGCCGCCCCCAATCTGCCGCGGCACGCCCGCGAGCGTCCGCCGCTGCCGCCGCCAGAGCCGCTGGCCGCGGTGGCCGCGGTGGCCGCGCCGGTCGACGCCACACCAGCCGACACCAAGGAGCTCACCAGCACCGAGTACCGCGTCGTGGTGGAGTTGCGTGACCGGGTGTCGACCCGGTTGACGGTGGAGGACAGGAACTACGCCCCGGGCCCGCGGCGCGAGCTGACCCGGAAGTTGATCCGCGACGAGTACAACCAGTGGCTGTTGCACGAGGCAAATCGCGGCCGTCCGGCGCCGGAAGTGACCACCGAGGACAGGATTTTCGCGGCCGTGCTGGCCGAGCTGGACGGGCTGGGCCGACTGGCTCCCCTGATGGCCCGGGACGACGTGGAGGACATCCACTTCGAGGGCTGTGAGCCGACGATGCTGCGGATGGCCAGCGGCCAACTCGTGCCCGGGCCGGCGATCGCCTCCAGCGACGAGGAGCTCGAGCAGCTGCTGCGGTCGATCGGTTCACGGTCGGACGACGGTCAGACCAGCCGCGAGTTCTCCTCAGCCAGCCCCACCCTGAACGTGCGGCTGAAGGGCGTGACCGAGCTCGGCGCGCGGCTGCAGGCGGCTATGGACGTGCTGCCGCGCCCGGCCGGGGTGATCCGGGTGCACCGGTTCAGTGATCCGAGCCTCGACGACCTGCACGAGATGAACATGGTCGACTCACCGGTGCGAGCCTTCCTGCATGCGGCGATCCTCGCCGGTGCATCTCCGCTGGTCAGCGGCGCGCCGGGGGTCGGCAAGACAACGCTGCTACGCGCACTGGGCAACGCCATCCCGTGGAACAACGTGGTCATCACCGTGGAGGACGAGCGGGAGCTGGGTCTGCACCTGCCTCGGTGGGATCCCGAGCGCCGGCAGCTGGTCCGGCGGCATGCGGTGTGCCGACCGTTCGAGTCCCGGCTACCCAACGCCGAAGGCAGAGGCGGGTTCGACATGGGGGATGCGCTGCACCTGGCGCTGCGCGCGTCCCCGACCTGGGTGCTCGTGGGGGAGGTCCGCGGTGCCTACGTCACCTATCTGCTGGAGGCGGCGACCAGCGGCATCTCGTCGGTCATGTGCACGATCCACTCACCGTCGGCCGACGGCGTGTTCGACAAGGTGCTGATCAACGCGCTGAAGGCGCATCCGGCCCCGTCCCCGGAGCTGGTGCTGCGCTCGCTGGCCGCCCTGAACCTGGTCGTGCACGTGCATCGCGACCGTGACTACGCCCGGTACGTCGCGGGCATCTACGAACTCGGCCCGATCGGCGACTCCGGTCGGCCGGACCTCAAGCCGATCTTCGCGCCGCGCGCCGAGGACGGGCGCGCCCAGGCCACGGGGCCGGGGATGCTCAGCGAGTCGCTGGCCGAGCGGCTGACCGCGGTCGGCTTCGATCTGAACTGGCTGCACCCGGGCGCCTCGGATTGGCACACCGGTCCTCACCGCCGCGAGCGTGCGTCGTGACCGCCGGTGGCCTGCTCCTGACCCTGGCCGGGTTACTGCTCGCGGCCGGCCTGGTCGGCGTCGTCGGGGCGCTGCGCGGCGTCCCCTTCCTGCCGGAGCGCTCGCCGTCGGTGCGCGCGTCCTCGCGGCGGGGGGCCACTCCGCTGTTCCTCGGTGCGCTGGCCGCAGGCGTGCTCGTCCTGCTGGTCACCGGCTGGCCGGCCGCGGCGCTGGGCGCTGCCGGCGGTGTCGTGTTCATTCCGAAGGTGCTCGGCGGCGGCAAGGAAGCCAAGCGGCTGATCGCCACGTCCGAGGCGTTGGCGGACTGGACGCGGCGGCTGGCCGACCTCATCAGCTCCGGCGCCGCCGGGTCGACGCGCGATGCGCTGCGTCGCTCCCTGAACTCGGTGCCGGAGCCGATCGCACCGGCGGTCACCAACCTGGTGACCAGGATGGGGCCGCAGGGCACCGAGACGGCGCTGCGCCAGTTCGCCCGCGAGATCGACGACCCGGCCGCCGAGAAGATCGCCATGGTGCTCATCCTGCGGGAGCGCAACGGCGGGCCGGGGCTCGCCGAAGTGCTCACCGCGCTGGCCGCCGACCTCGACGACCGCTCTCGCATGGTCCGTGAGGTGGAGGCCGAGCGCGCCAAGCCGCGGTCGAACATGCGCACCATCGTCGTGGTGACCCTGGTGCTGGTGGTCGGGATGACGCTGTTTGCCCGGAGCTTCCTGTCGGGCTACTCGACGCCGTTCGGGCAGATCGCCCTGCTGGCAGTGGTGGCGATCTTCGCGACGTCGCTGCGGTGGATGCGCCGGTTGTCCGACCCGGTCAAGCCCCCGCGGGTCCTCTTCGATCCGGACCCGGCTCCGGTGCACCGGTGACCGGGCTGCAGACGGCCACCCTCGCCGGGATGCTCATCGTGGGCGGCCTCGTCCTCGCGGTCCGTGCACTGCGTCCGGTGCCGCCGTCACTGGTGGCCGCACTGGAGCAGTTGGCGGCCGAGCCGACCGTGCGAACGGCGCCGGCGGTGACGACGTCCACCCGAGACCGGTGGGACTGGCTGCCGGTGCCGGTGGCGCGGGCGTTGGACGGGCATCTGGGCGTCTCGGACGCCGACTTGGCGATCATTGGCTGGACCCGCGCTCAGCTCGCGGCCCGCAAGCTGACCCTGGCGCTCGCCGGCTTGCTCGCTCCGTCGCTGTTCGGCCTGGTGTTCGTGCTGCTCGACGTTCCGGTGCCTTTCGTCCTGCCCGTCGCGGTCGGGCTGGGGATCGCCGTCGTCGGGTGGTTTCTGCCCTCGGCCGAGGTACGCGAGGCGGCGGAGAAGGCGCGGGTGGAGTTCCGGAGCAATCTCGAGTCCTTCCTCACCCTGGTGGCCGGTGAACGTCGCGCGCGGGGCTCGGTGGAGCAGGCACTGGAAGAGGCCGCCGAGATCTCGGGCAGCATGCCGTTCGTCCGCATGCGCCGCGCCATCCGCCGCGCAGCGCTGTCCGGCCGCAAACCCTGGGGCGAGCTGCGCGACCTCGGTGAGGAGCTACAGGTCGCCGAGCTGCGCAACCTCGCCGACATCGCGGCAGTGGCCGCCGACGGTGCCTCGGTCTACAACACTCTGCTGGCCAGCGCCCGCACGCTTCGGCACGCCGAGCTGTCCGACGCCCGTACCGAGGCCAACCAGGTCAGCGAGCGGATGTCCCGCCCGCTGGCCCTGCTGGTCACCGGACTGACCCTGTTCGTGCTCGTCCCCTTCATGCTCCGCATGTTCGGGATCTCGTCCTGACCGCACCGTCTACCCGGAGGTTTCCCATGTTCCAGCTCACCATCCGGCGCCGGGGCGCCCAGGCCGTCGTGGCGCAGTGCGTCACGGCCCTGTCCGTCATGGCGCTGTCAGTCCTGGCCTGGCTGCGCGCCGATCACGTCGCCGACGACCGAGGCTCGGACTCCTCGGAAAAGGCGTTCATGGTCATCCTGGCCATCGCGCTGGGCGGCGCGGTCAGCGCAGCGGCCATCGCGTTCGTGGCCAGCAAGACGTCGCTGTTCCAGTAGAACCGGCAGCGGTTCCATGCTCGAGGCTCGTACTCCGAACCGTGCGGCATCCTCGCCGCACGGTCCAGTCGCGCGCCCGGGCTCCCGCCGACACCGCGGCCGCGGCAGCGAGCGGGGCTCATCCAGCGTCGAGTTCGCGATCCTGTTTCCCATCATCGTCGCGCTGCTGTTGGCCGGCCCGCAGCTCGCGCTGTGGTACTTCGCCCGGGAAGCAGCCGACGCCGCGGCGCACGTCGGAGCACGCGCCGCCAGCGTCCACGGGGCGGCCGGGGGAGCGGGGCAGGCGGCAGCGGACACGTACCTGGCCAGGCTTGGTTCCGGCGCGATCACCCGGTACTCGGTGACCGAGTCCGGCACCGCCACCACGGTCTCGGTGCACGTCACCGCCAGCGTGCCGAACGTGATCCCGCTGCCCGGCTTCGCCCCGACCGTCGAGGTGACGGTGGTGCGCGGCAAGGAACGCTTCACCACCCCGGACTCGCCATGAATCGGAACCTGCGGCCGGCTACGAACGGCCGCCGACGGCGGTGGCGGGACGACCGAGGCTCGGAGTCGGTGGAGCTGGCGATCCTGCTGCCGATCGGGCTCCTGTTGGTGGCCATGCTGGTGGTCGGCGCCCGGATTGCGCTGGCCGGCGACCGCATCAGCGGCGTCGCCGGGATCGCGGCGCGGGACGCCTCGCTGGCGCGCTCGGCCGCCGCGGCGCAGCAGATCGCCACCGACACCGCCACCACCGCACTGACCAGCCAGGGCCTGCACTGCATCGACGTCCGGGTCAGCGTCGACACCTCCGGGTTCACTGCGCCGCCGGGCGCCTCGGCTTCGGTCACCGTCGCCGTGACGTGCACCGTCGACCTCTCCGACATCGGAGTTGCCGGCCTGCCCGGCTCTCGGACGCTGCACGACAGCGCCACCAGCCCGCTCGACCCTGCCAGGGACCTGTCGTGACACCCCGCCCGCACGCCAGCGCTCAACTCCGGGACGACCGGGGGTCCGTGGCCGTGCTGTTCTGCTTCATCGTGCTCATCGTCGGCGTCCTGGTCACCGCACTCGTCGACGCCGGGACCGCGATCCAGGCCGCCAACCGCGCCGACACCTACTCGGCTGAGGCAGCCCGAGCAGCCAGCATCGCCATCGGCCCGGTTCCCACCGGCGGCAGCACCGACGCACAGTTGGCGGCGACCGCGGCCCGTTCCTACCTCGACCAAGCCGGCGCGACCGGCACGGTGACCGTCACAGGCCCCGGCATCGTGGAGGTCAGCGTGACGGTCACCGACTCGACACCCCTGCTGGGCATCCCTGTCAGCCAGACCCGCGTGCACACCGCCCAGCTGCTGGTCGGGGTCACCTCCGGTGAGGGCCTGTCGTGACCGGCCACGCCGCCCGCCTGCTCAAGGCCGTGGGCGCCCTCGTGGCGCTGCTCGCTGTCCTCGTCGGCGTACCGGTGCTGATGGCGGTGCTGCACCTGGTCCCGGACAGCCTGCCGTCGCTGGACGAGGTCGGCGCCGTCCTGACGTCCCGCGACAACGGGCAGCTCGCCGGACTCGTCCTCGCAGCCGGGGTGTGGGTGTGCTGGGCACTGTTCACCGCCGCGACAGTGGCGGAGATCGTGGCGTACGCCCGCGCACGGCCGGTTCGTCCGCTGCCTGGGCTCGGGATCTTGCAGCGGCTGGCCGCCGCTTTGGTCACCGCCGTCGCGGTGGGCTTCACCGCTAGTCCTCTGGCCGCCGGCGCCCCCGCATCCACCGCAACGGCGCCGCCGCCGCTGCCGGTCGCGGCCGCATCCACTGTCGTCCCGTCGTCGGCGCAGTACGCCAGCGCACCGGTCATAGCGCAGACACCCGTCACCTACTCGATGCCGGACGAGCACACGCCTCCGGTCGGGACCACGACCTACCAGGTGCAGCGCCGGGACACCCTGTGGGCGCTGGCCGAGCGGTATCTCGGGGACCCGCTGCGGTATCCGGAGATCGCCGGGCTCAACCCGACCGCAGTCGGTCCCGACAACGAAATCCTCCCGGGCACGGTGCTGGTCCTGCCGCCCGACGCGGTCGGCCTGCCGCCGACGGGCCCAGCTCCGACCACCGCGACAACCATCGAGGACGTCACTGTGGAACCCGGTGACACCCTGTGGGACCTCACGGAGGAGATCACCGGCAGCGGACACAACTGGCGACAAGCCTGGGAGCTCAACCGGGGACGCAGTCAGCCTGGAGGCGCCACCTTCACCGACCCATCGCTGATCCGACCGGGCTGGACGCTGAGCATCCCGGACTCGGCCAGTCCCGCGACGCCCGCACCTAGCCCACCGGCGCCTCCGGCAGCCGAGCCGGCACCGCCCACGACGCCGGCACCGCCATCAGCGCCAGGCCCGAGCACCGCCCCGCCCGCTGACCCGACCACGCCGGGCACCAATGCGCCGCCTCCGGCCGCGCCCGGTCCGGCCACCAACGCCCCGACCTCGTCTCCCACGGCTGCACCGAACAGCGTCGAGCCATCGCCGGCGAGGCCTGACGAGACCTCGACGGGTAGCACCTCGGAGCTACCGATGATCGCCTTCGCCGCCGGCGGTGGGCTGCTGCTGGCCGGGGCCTCGCTGACCGCGTTGCTGCGCTACCGCCGCAGGCAGTTCCGGCAGCGACGTCCTGGCCGCACGATCGGCAGCACACCACCAGAGCTGGTGCACGTCGAACGAGCCCTGCTGGAGGCCGGCAGCGTCGGCAGTGCCGACGTCACGTGGCTGGACCAGGCGCTGCGGGCCCTGGTGCAGGCCCTGGCGAAGGTCGACGGCGCTCACCTGCCCGACGTGGTGGCGGCCTGCATGACCGACGACGTCCTGACCCTGGTACTCACCGAGCCGGCCTCGGAGGTCCCGAAGCCGTGGACGGTGGACCCGGCCGGCACCCGCTGGTCGATCCGGCGCGATGTTGCGCTGACCTACGACGAGCAGCGGCGGGCGTACTTCTTCGCACCGTTCCCGATGCTCGCGTCGGTGGGCTACACCGCCGAGGGCGAGCACTGGCTGCTCGACCTGGAACGGGTCGCGACCCTGTCCCTGTCCGGGGACGCCGAACGCTGCCTGAACCTGGCCCGGTTCCTCGGTGCCGAGCTCGCGCACAACACGTGGTCGGAGATGCTGCAGGTGACCCTGGTCGGCTTCGGCAAGGAGCTGGCCCAGATCAATCCCGACCGGCTGACCTACACCGACGACGTCGAGAAGGCGATCGGGGCGCTCGACGGCCACCTGGAATCGGTCACCGAGGCCATGCAAATGGCCGACGTCGATGTGCTGTCGGGCCGGATGCGCGACGTGGCCGGCGACGCATGGGCACCGCACGTGCTGCTCATCGCCCCGGATGTTGCGAAGGACGGCGCCGGGGTGGAACGGCTGCTGACCGCCATGAAGCAGCAGCGAGCCCGCGGCGCAGTCGCGTTGGTGCTGATCGACGATGCGGACCACGCGGACGCCGCCCGATGGCAGCTGACTGTCGACGAGGCCGGCATGCTCAGCGTCCCCGCCCTGGGAGTCGAGCTGATCGCGCAGCAGATCCCGGCCGACGAGGCCGCGCAGCTGGCCCAGGTCCTCGCGCTGGCTACCGTCACCGACGACCGCCCGGTCCCACCCTCTCGCGGCGATGAGGACTGGGACAGGCACGCAGACGCCTGCGGGGGCCTACGCATCGACCCAACCCGCTCCGCGCAGCGGCAGCCACCATTTGCGGCCGCCGGGGCTGACGACTTCCCGGCGTTCGGCCTTGCAGACACCTCGCCGTGGATGACCAACTCGGTGTTGCCGCTGTCCGCGCAGACCTACCTCGATCGAGCCGCGACCACCGAGCAGGACCTGGAGGCATTGGCTCCCGCTACCGACGCCCGCATTCGCGACCAGGTCGAGGTCGCCGACCCTGCCCTGGACGCTGACCTGGCCGACTGGGCCGACCCGTCCTGCCCACGGCCGAAGTTGATCCTGCTCGGCCCGGTCGCAGTGCGGGCGCAGGACACGCTGCCCGAGCGCAACCCGCGGCGGCAGTTCTACACCGAGATCGTCGCCTATCTGGCCACCCGGCCCGGCGGCGTGACCAGCGAGCGCTACGCCACCGCGATCTGGCCCAACGAGCCCGATGTCGTCGGCAAGACAAAGGTGCGGCAGTCGATCTCGATCGTGCGCGCCTGGCTGGGCGTCAATCCGGCGACCGGCGCGGACTACCTCCCGTCCGGGGTCACCGCCGGCGGGGTCGGCCGCTATCGCATCGACGACGTCCTCATCGACGCCGAGCTGTTCCGCCGACTGCGAGTCCGCGGGCTGGCCTGCGGTGTCGACGGAATCGCCGACCTGCGCGCCGCTCTCGACCTCGTCACTGGGCGGCCGTTCGACCTACCCGCATCGCGGCAGGGTTCGCCCGGCGGCTACAGCTGGCTGGTCGAGGAGAACTCCCGGCTGGACCACGAGTACGCCGCCATGATCGTCGACGTGGCGCACACCGTCGCGACGCACCACCTCGCCGCCGGCAAGCCCGAGCTCGCTGCGGCCGCCGCTCACGTGGCGCTGAAAGCCGGCAGCTACGAGGACGTGCCGCTCCTAGACCTGGTCGCCGCCTGCGACGCCCAGGGCAACCGGGCCGAGGCCGACGCCTACGTCGCCCGCATTCTGGCCAACCACGACGCCGAGGTGGAAGAAGACCTGCCACCCAGAACCGCCGAGATCCTCTTCCGCCGACAGTGGATCAACAGGGCCAGCTGACCAACCTCACCAGGCGTACGACCCCGTGCGCGACCGATCGCGCGGACGGCCTTGCTCAGTCGGCGATGAGTACCGTGAACTTGGCGCCGGCGGTGTGCTGCAGGTAGTTGGCCACGCCGGCGAGCACCGGCAACTGGTCATCCCGCACCTGTTTCTTGGACAATCCTGGTTGAGCGACGATGATCTCGAATCGTGGTCGTAGTTGCGCGGCCTTCTCACAGACGTTGAGAAGCGCGGCTTCGTCCCCAACTTCGAACGGTTGATAGCCGCGCTCCTGCTTTCGGCCTGCCCGCTGCGCGAGCAGCGAGAGCATGAGCGGTGTCCGGCGTCGCCGTCCGATACTGCGGACCGCCTGCCCGCAAACCTCGTACAGGTCCCCAACCCGCGCGCCGGCGTTCGCCGCGGAGGAGTATTTGCAGTGGATAAGCGTGACGAACAGTTCGCGCTCACTGACTCGCAGTCCCACTAGATCAGCGATCTCCCCAGCGCCGTCATCGTCGATCAACACGTCGAAGGCCATGTGCTCCTGCACGTGCTTGGAGATGTAGTGCTGGATTGACTCCGGCTTTCGGTCGCGGCCTTGGGATTCAACTCTTGGGTTAACGTCCGTCCAGGGCAGGGATACGAGCTTGTCGCGGTCGAAAGCTGGTGTCGCCTTCGCGCGGAGCACCTGATCACCCTCGAGCACGATGGTGTCGTTGGAGAGAACGAGGGTGGGCGGGTGCACAGTCAGCCACTGTGCAAACGGCACCTCCTCGTCCCTGGCGGTGCACGCGGTGACGTCCGGGCTAGTGGCGCTCACGACCAGCCTGCGCTCGCTCACCCGCGCCAGGTATTCAACTTCCCACCGGTCGTTCGAGTCCTCCGAGCGCCACTGAAGGATGAAGCGCACCGGTGCTCCCCGCTCGAATCCGCGCGGGTGCAGCTCCACGTCGAGCAGGTTGTACACCGACCCGTTCCGGTGAAGCTCGGGCAGGGCGGTGAGGCTCTCGTACACCAGCGCTGGCCACTGCACCGCGATGAGCACCTCGTCTGGAATCGCGACGAGAGCCTCTGGGACGATGAAGCCTCGGATGACGTCACCGGGGTCGATGGTGTCGTCGAGGAGTTTGCCTCCCTGGTAGTCGCACCACTCGACCCACTCGTGGATGCTCTGGGCAGTCCGCGGACTCCAGAAGCGACCGGATCTTGCGGCGCTGATGGCGACGCGGTCCCCGGAGTCGAAGCCCTTGATGGCGATGTGCGTTTGCGACTTCGTCCCCGTGTTCTGCAACTCAAGGCCGGCGGTGACGTCACCGCCGGTGTGCATGGTGAAGCGGTTGTCGCCGTCGATGACGTCCACCAATCCGACGTTCGTCGGAACCGGGTAGCCGACACCACTCAGGACCCGGAATGCAACCGCCTCCCTGAGTAGGTCACCCTCCGCTCCGAGCACCAGCTCCGCGAGCTCCTCGAACCGGCTGGACTTCTCCGAGCCGTGGATGAACAGCAGCCGCCGCACGGGGTCGAAGCGCATGACGATCAGCTCGTGCGTGACGTCGACCAAGTCCACGCTGTTCGCCCACGGCACCGCGGCATATCGCGACACGATGAACCAGGCGACATTGCCGTCGTCGCCCAGCGTCAGCGCGGACACCTGGGCCACGCCGTCCTCGAACAGCGCGGGGCCGAGCGCGGGGTCCCACCAAGTGCCGGGTGTGCGGTAGGCGACGGCGCTGCTGTTAGGGCGGAGCGTGGCGGTAGGAATTGTGCCGCCACTGGCGTCGAATGAGGTGTCGAAGGACGCTGCGCGCTCGGCCGCGAGCGTCAGCCGCTCGCTCACGTCCCTCATGACGAGATTCCAGTCCGAGTCCTCACGGAACAGATCGCTGAGCGGAGACATCGCGCTCTTCGCGTCCCGGGCAGCGAACACCGATGCTGTACCGAGCGTGTCGTCGTCGGCCGTGCGCGTGAAGCGCCCGACGAGCTGGATGAGCGGGCTAAGACTCTTGCGAGGATCGTGGAGCGCGGCGATCTTCAGCTGCGGCAGGTCGAAGCCCTCGCCGAGCATGTCGACGCAGATGATGATGCGGCTCTCACGTGTGCGCAGCGCTGCCAACGCCGACCGCTTGGCTTTCACGCCAAGGGCGCTGTGGATGACGGTCGGCATGAACTCGGGGCCGAGGTGCGCGTACACGGCGAGGAGCTGCTCGGTCCGAGCAACGGAGCTGACGCGCGCCATCAGGATGTGGTCAAGACCCATGGCCTGGTCGTTTCGGAGCCGCTCGACGGCGGCCTCGGCAATCGCTCGGTCCGGGGTGCGGAGGCTCACGACGGCGGTGTACTCGATGTGCCGGTAGTACCCGGCCTCCTGGGCCGCCGCCAGCGAGTAGCGGTAGATCTGCCGACCCTGCAGGCCTTTGCGGTCGCGCCGGTGCGGCGTGGCCGTGAACAGCAGCACCGGGCGTCCCGAGAACTGCCCGATCACGGACTGCCACGTGGTCGCCGGCGCGTGGTGCGCCTCGTCGACGAACAGGTGCGTGCTCCCTGAGAGCAGCACAGCGCGCGCCTCGTCGCTGCTGGCCCTGAGCACGTCAGGCGTCGCCACGATGACCTGGCTCGCCGATAGGAGCGTCTGAGCCTCCTCAACACTGGGGACTGCGTGTTGCAGTTCGGCGACAGCGGGCCGCAGCGCTGCCTTCTCCACAATGCCCTCGCGCTGCAGGATTCCGAGGTTGAGGAACTTGCGCGCAATCTGCTCGCGCAGCGCGTTGGTGGGGACTAGCACTAAGAGGTGTCGTACGCGCTCGTGGACTGCGATGGCGAGCATCGACTCCGTCTTGCCCGTCCCGGTCGGCATCACGACGAGGCCGGGCTCGTCACTGCTGGACAGGAAGTGTCCGACGGCCGCATGAACGGCGCCGACCTGGGGGCTGCGGAGCGCACCTGCTGCGTCCGGCTCGCCGAAGTGAAATGCATTCACCCACGACCCGACGACCGCCTCGCCGTCGTGTTGGGTCAGCTTGCCTGTCCAGCAGGCCGTCGCGTCCCCAGTCAGCGGGTCGGTCAACAGCGCGAGCGGACCGTCTGGGTTGCCTGCCTGTAGCAGGGGCCATTGGCCGTACGGGCTAGAGGCAACGGCGTTTGCGGTGTCGATTCGAATTTCGGTCTCGGGGACGAGCAACTGACGGACGCTGTTCCGCCCCACGAGCACGGGCTGTGCCCATACCTCGCTCGACGCAGACTCCCACGAGCTCAAGTGGACGTCACCGCGGCACCCCACAGGCAGACCTGGGAGCACCAGCGCTCGTGTACAGCGACGCGACGGCGGCAAGTCACGCTGGTGAGAATAATTGTCCGGTCGGACGAAACGGGGCGCTTGACACGGGGCCGAGGGCTGAGGCCCCTCACGGCATGAAGGCGTGCCAACGGGTTGCCGTCCTCGAAAAGGCGTCGGCGTCCGGAGCACGCCGCCGCGGGGTGCTGCAAGCGGATCGTGGCGCCTGTCGTCGTCGCGCCTCGGTCGGTCACCCCTGGCTTCTCGCCCTGTCACCCCTCGCTGCGGGATGCCGAGACTCCCGGGACGCGACAGCGGGACAGCGCTGGTCACGGGGTGACGTGACGGCCACCTGTCACCCCTGCCGAGGGTGACGACTCGTTGAACGTCTCTGCGGAGCGTCGACGGCATCACACCGATGCCGGAGGACCCGCACATGTTCCACGACCCCACCATCGTCGGCAGCTGGCCGGCGCTCGCCGCACGTCTGGACGGCGACGCCGTCCTCGTCCGCTGGGCCGCCACCGAGCCAGCCCTGGCCGGACTGCGCAGCGTCCACGACCTGCTCGCCGTCTGGGCCGAGGGCGGCGCGGACGACCGCCGCGACGTCGTGCTCGCTGCGCTCGTCCGGCTGGCCGCTGTTGACGGTGGCCACGACGACGACGCGCTGCTGCTGACGCTTCACTTGCTCAGCGGGCTGGTGCGGACGATGGCCAGACAGCTCGCAGACCTGAACCCCGACATCCTCGCCGTGGTCGTCGGCGAACTCGCTTGCCAGATCCGCCGCTACCCATGGCGACGCCGGCCTCGGGCGATCGCGGCGAACCTGCGCGCCGAGACCCGGCGGGCGGTACTCGCCGAGCTGCGACCCAGCAGCCGCTACCACCCCGACCGGGTCGAGATCCTGACCGCTACGGGCGACATCACTCGGATCGCAACTGCGAGCGCCGACGAGGAGGGGGAGGACCTCGACGTCGTCGACCTGCTGCAGTGGGCGGTGCGCTCCGGGGTCGACGCCGAGGACGTCGCACTGCTGATCGCCACGGAGTGCAGCCGCGACCA
Organism: Blastococcus goldschmidtiae; assembly: GCF_031845325.1. NCBI lineage: Bacteria > Bacillati > Actinomycetota > Actinomycetes > Geodermatophilales > Geodermatophilaceae > Blastococcus > Blastococcus goldschmidtiae. Next base: position 184,636 of record NZ_JAVREI010000004.1, read on the forward strand.
GCAACACCGGCGCGCCGACCAGAAGGTCGCCACCGCACACGGCATCACGACGCGCACCCTGTACCGCCGGCGGAACCGCACGCTGACCGCCTTGCGCGGCATGGCTCCTCATTATCTGGCGGCCGTCGCGTGAGCCCACTGCTGCAGGACGTCGACGAAGCCGGCGCCGTGACGGGCGGTGTGGCCAACGGCGCCGACGTCGACCCCGACCCCGACGAGCGACTGCTGTCAGTCGCGGAGATCCAGCAGGCCTTCCGCGAACTGCGTGCCCGTCGTCCGCGAGCTGCTGAAAGCAGGCTCACGGCGCCGACGCGTCTCCACGAGCTCTCCGTGTCCGAGGACCCTGCACCGACGGGTGCACCGGTTCCATCTCCGCGCCGCACAAGGCGAGACGGGGACAGCACGGCGCTCCCGCCTGGAGAGGGCACGCACCGCGAGCGGTGGGGTGACAGCGGTGACAGAGCGCAGCGGCGAGGCTCGAGCAGGGGTGACGGCGCGCCCGCGGCTGTCCCAGGCAGGGGTGACATCGACGCGCTGGCGGCCGACTGGATCACGGTCGTAGCGGCACACGCCGGTGCCGGCGCTTCCACGGTGGCGCTGGCCATCAGCGACGCCGCGGCCACCGACCGGCGGGTGCACCTGGTGGAGACTGCGCATCCCCGACAGTCGGGGCTGATTGCCGCAGCGGCGGCGGAGCTGGGCACCGACGCCGCCGGCGCCTGGCGACGTGGCTCCCGCGGCCGCGTCACGATCGACCGACGCGTCGCAGACGTGGAGCCTGACGGCTGGCCGGTTCTACCGATCAGCGAGGAGCCGGCGGTCACCGTCCTCGATCTCGGGCTGCCTGCTCCGGAGGACCTGGTCCGGCTGGCCGCCGACCGTACGAGCACCGTCGTCGTCTGCCGGCCGACCGTGCCCGGGGTGCGACTGACCGAGCACGTGCTGAGCCAGCTGATCGAGCAGCCGGTGGTGGTGGCCGTCGTGGGCCCGGCGCTCTGGCCCCGAGCGGTGAAGGCCAACTGTGGTCCGCAGCTTCGCGAGTTGAGGTCGCGGGGACGGGTGGTCCGGGTTCCGGTCGACGGACGACTGCAGACCGCCGGTCTGACCGGGGACCAGTTGCCCAAGGGAGTGGAGGCCGCCGGCCGGTCGCTGGCCGCGCTGCTGATGCCGGCCGTGCCACCGCAGCATCGGCATCGGCACCGGGCGGCAGCGTCCCAGCCAGGCGCGGCGGGGGAGACACGGTGAAACCCCGCATGAAAGCAGCCGTACGAGCGGCCTCGACCGTCGCGTTCGTCGCTGCGGGCCTGGTCGTGCTGACCGCGTTGCCTGCCACCGCGGCGCCGGTGGAGTTGACCGCGGCGGTCTGCCCGGAGGCGCCGCCGGGAGTGCAGGCCTTCGCCGATCAGGTGACGGCGTGGGTGAAGTGGGGGGTGCTGGCGCTGATCGGGATCGCCGCGGTCGTGTCGCTCGGCTCAATCCTGGTGGGCCGGATGTTCTCCCATCCGCATGCCTCCCGGTACGGGGCGATGGGCATTGCGGTGGTCGTGATGGTGGCCATCACCTACACGGTCATCCTGGTCATCCTCGGATCGATTACCGGCAGTGGGTGCACCTGATGCGCCGCCGTCTCGACGTCCATGGGAGCGGTGCGCCGGAGTGGAGCCCGGCGCGTCTCCTTGCGGCGCTCGTGGTCAGCGCGGTGGTGGCGCTGGCGGTGCTGGCCGGCCTGGTCGTGGCAGTTGTCGGAGGGCTGACCGAGGAACCGGACGAGAGGGACGCCGCACGACAGGCTGCAGCGCCCTCCCCGGACATGTCGCGGCATGATGCGCTGGCCGCCGCACCGATGCCGACCGCCGACCCGCATGACGCGCTGCCCGGCCCCGTGTCGACCCAAGCTGCCGGCGTTCTCGAGCTGCCGCGGGCTACCGGCATCGGTCCGGTGGACGTGCCCAGTGGCTTCCCGCGTACGCCCGAGGGTGCGCTGGCGCAGCTGGCGGCGATCGACGTGACGGCGATGCAGAGCGGCTCGATGGACGGCGTTCGACGAGTGATCGCCGAGTGGGCCGCTCCCGGCGGGCCGACCCCGGAGACGTGGTCGGGGGTGGACGGCATGGCCAGCCTGTTGTCCGCAGCCGGCCTGTCCGGCGCGGGGTCGCCGCAGCTGGCGATCGTCGTGCGCCCGGTGATGGGGCTGATCAAGGGCACGGTGGGCTCGGACTTCGCCGTGGTGTGCGTGAACCTCGAGTTCACCGTCACCGTGGAGCAGACCTCCCGCATCGCGATCGCCGACTGCCAACGCATGGCCTGGGTCGGGGACAGGTGGGTCATCGGCCCGGGAGCGGAGCCGGCGCCGGCGCCCTCCGTCTGGCCAGGCACCGAGGCAGCCATCGCAGCCGGCTACCGGGACCTGCGCCATGTCTGAGCAGCGACGCGGAGGGCGTAGCGGTTGGGGGCGCCGACTGGGAGCGATCCTCCTCATGTCTTTGGCGATCTGTTTCGTGTCCACAGGTCCGGCGGCGGCCGCGGACCCGATGGTGACGGCCTTTCCGGCCGTTCCAGGGGTGGGCGGCGCGCTGCCGTGCCTGCCGATCAATCCGTTCTGCGTGATCGGCGAGGCAGCCGGCGCGGTGGTCGAAGACGTCTGGGTCAACGCCATGTTGTCGCTGTGGGAGGCCGGCTTGTGGCTGCTGGGCCTGGCGTTCTCGGTGATCGACGCCCTGGCCACTCCGGACCTGTCCGCCGATGGCCCGTTGGCCGCCGTCTATCCGGTGACATTCGGCATCGGCGCGACCGTGGCCGCGCTGATGGCCATGGTGCAGCTGGGCGTCGCAGCGGTGCGCCGGGACGGACAGACGTTGGGCCGGCTGCTGATCGGACTGCTGCAGTTCGGGCTGGTCTGGGCCAGCTACATCGGGGTGGCGGCGCTGCTGGTCACCGGCGTCTCCGGACTGACTACGGCTCTGCTGCGCAGCCTGCTGGACATCGACACCATGGCCGCCTTCGACCCGTCGATCAGCGTGAGCCGCGACCTGGTCGACGGCACCGTCGCCACCGTGCTCGGGGTCAGCTCGATCTTCCTGCTGGTGCCGGCCAGCGTGGGCTACCTGCTACTGATGCTGGTTCGCGAGGCGGCGCTGATCGTGCTGGCCGCGACCTCGGCGATCTCGGCAGGAGGGCTGCTGGCGCAGACGTCGAGCAGCTGGTTCTGGCGAAGCCTCCGCTGGTTTCTCGCCGCGCTGCTGGTTGCCCCGGTCGCCGTGCTCGTCCTCGGCGTCGGAGTGACCATCACCGAGGGCATCCTCACCGGAGCCGAGGAGACGAGCACTGAGGCCGCGATCGGCATGGCGGTGGTCGGCTGCCTACTGATCCTGCTCGGAGCGATCTGTCCGCTGGCGCTGTTCCGGCTGCTGGCCTTCGTCGACCCGGGCACGTCGAGCGGGGCGGGGTTGCGCTCCTCGCTGGCCGCCTCCGGCGGAGTCATGGGTGCGCTGCAGAAGGCTGGTGGCGGGCGAACGGCCGCGGCGACCGCGGCGGCGGGTGCCGCATCCGGTGGGGTGGCCGCCTCCGGTGCAGCGGCGCAGCTGGCCGGTGACCGCGCGCAGGGCGAGTCGACTGCAGACGCGGCGACCAGTGGGCGCTTCGCCGGCGCGCTGCGAGCGCTGACCACGGGTACCTCCACGGCCGGCCGACTGGCCGCGGGGGTGGCCGCCTCGGCGTCAGACGTGCTGTCGGGCGCCGGAGTCGGGCACACCCACCCGTACTACGGGCAGCCGCTGCCCGCCCGGGAGCCGGCGCGCGGCAACGGCTCCGGCGGAGGGACGGCGACCGGAGGCACGTACGGCCGCGGGCGCCGTCCCGACGACGGCGGAACACAGCCGACGAGACCGGCCGGGAACGGGCGCGCCCACTATGCCGGAGGCGCATCTTCTGCGGCCTGGCCCGCCGAGCGCTTCGACGGCATCGCACCTGACCGGCCCGGTGAGAGCGACCCGATCGGTCCCGACCAGGACGACGCGCGATGAGCGCCGTCCGCTACGGCGACTACTCCCGCGACGTCTCCGGCTGGTTCCTCGGGATGACCGGCGCCCAACTGGCCCTCGTCACCCTCACGGGCGTACCGGCGCTTTTGGCCCTGAACGCGCAGGCATGGGGGCTGTTCGCCATCTGGCTGCCGGTGTGGGCGCTGCTGGCCGCCGTGCTGCTGGTCCCCATCCGGGGGCGCGCGGCCGGCCGCTGGTTCGGCGATCTCTGTCTGCACGCGATCGGAGGAGCCATGGGCTGGACGGCCTTCGGCTCCCGGGCCGCCGCCGGGACGGCCGAGGACCTGTCCGCGGCCGACCTGCCCGGAGTGCTCGCCGGCATCCGGACCCACGACGGACCGCCCTACGGGCAGCTGTTCACCCGCCCGGTGATCGTGCAGAACTCCGCGGCGCGCACGTGGGCGGCCGTGGCGCGGATCGACCATCCCGGCATCGGCCTCGCTGAGCCGGCCGAGCGGGACAGGATGGGCGCCGGCCTGGCGGAGCTGTGCGAAATCGCCGCGCGCACCGAACTGATCGACGTCCTGGCCCTGCAGGTGCGCACCGTGCCCGACGACGGTGCCGAGCGCGCCGCCTGGGAACGAACCCACACCCGTTCCGACGCCGCGCCGCTGGCCGCCCGGGTGAACGCACTGCTGGGCGCCACTCTCACCCCGGCCGCGGTGCGCACCGAGGCCTTCGTGACCGTCGTCGTCGGTGAGGGACGGATCGGCCGGGCCGCGAAGGAGTCCGGCGGCGGGGTGGACGGCCGCGCTCGGGTGCTGCACGGGGTGATGGCCGAGGTCGAGAGTGCGTTGCGTGGCCCGGTCGGCTGCACCGCCGTCACCTGGCTGGACTCGGCTGCACTCGCTGCCGCGGTGCGCACCGGCTTCGCTCCCGGCGACCGTGGCCAACTGATCGCTGCCGACCTGTCCGCCGCCAACGGCACGCAGCTGGCGACCGGGGTTCCGATGGCCGCCGCCGGGCCCACCCAGGCCCGCGCCGAGGTGCGCCACTACGTGCACGACGCATGGGCGTCGGTCACCGACACGATCCTGCTGCCCGACTCCGGGGCGGTGCTCGGTGCACTGGCCCCGGTGCTGGTCCCGGCGACGGCGGGGGAGCGGCGCTGTCTCACGGTGTTCCTCGCCCCGCTGCCGCTGGACCGGGCCACCCGGGTGGTCGGCCGGGAGGAGATGAGCGCCACCACCGGCAACGAGCTGCGCGCCCGCATGGGCTTCCGTCAGCGGGCCCGACAGCGGCGCGACACCGAGCGAATCGGCGCCGCTGACGAGAAGCTGGCCGCCGGGCGTGCGCTGGTCCGCCCGGCCGTCGCAGCCTGTGTCACCGTCCCGGCCACCTGGCCGGTGGAGGAGCACGGCCGCCGGCTCGCCGCCTCCGTCCGTGCCGCCGGCTTCGTGCCGTTGCGGCTGGACCTGGCGCAGGACTCCGGCTTCGCCGCCGCCGCCATACCCCTCGGTGTGGGGCTGCCCGACCGCAGGGGACGGCGATGAACCGCCGCGGCTTCCGCCGGGGCCGGGACGTCGCCGTCCTCCTCGACGACTTCGGCCACCGACTGCCAGCGCAACCCACCGTGGACAGAGCGCCACGCGAGCGGGGCCCTTTCACCCAGCTGGTGTCTCGCCGCGGGCCGCGCGGACGTGGCCGGGGACGGGCGGCGGCAACCGCGCCGCTGTCGGTGTGGCGAATGACGTCGGAGCAGACGCCGGTGGTGTGGCCGCTGATCGCCACCAGCGGGCTGCCGCCCACCGGTGCGCAGATGGGCATCGACCTACTGTCGGGCGGGGCGTTCTACTGCGATCCGGTCGGCTGGGTCACCGACGACGACATCCCGGTCACCAACCCGAACGTCGTGGTCTTCGGTAAGCCCGGCCGCGGCAAGTCCGCCACCGTCAAGGCTTTCGCGTTGCGCATGCTGGCCTACGGCTACCGAACCCTCGTCCTCGGAGACACCAAGGACGAGTACGAGCCGCTGTGCCGCGCGCTGGGCGTGGAGCCGTTCGTCATCGGCCACGGACTCTCCGCCCGGGTCAACCCACTGGCCTTCGGCCCGCTCGGCCACGGCTGGGAGCAGCTTGATTCCGCCGAGGCTCGCCGCCGCGAGGCCATCATGTTCGCCCGCTGGCTGGTGCTGATCCGTGGCCTGGTCGGCTCGCAGAACGTGCCCTTCGGCCCCGTGGAGGAGACCGCCGTCGGCGAGGCGCTGCGACTGCTCACCGGCTACCGCAGCGGAGCCACCCGGCTGACCGAGCCCACCATCCCGCAGCTGTGGCAAGCCCTGGACGAGCCCACCGACGAGCTCGTCGCCTGCTGCCGGTACGCCGACCGGCGGCACTTCCTCGACGCCACCCGCACCCTGCGCGATGCCCTCGGCTCCCTCGTGAAGGGCTCGTTGGCCGGCCTCTTCGACGACCACACGTCGATCGAGGTCGACTGGCGCGCGCCCATCCAATCCCTGTCGCTGTCCCGCCTCGAGCCGCTCGGTGACCAGGCCGTCGGCATCGCACTGACCTGCCTGAACTCCTGGGGGCAGGCCATGCGCGAGATCGCGGAGCCTGGCGACCTGCGCATCGTCATCCGCGACGAGACGTGGCGGCAGATGCGCCTCGGTGCCGAGGCGATGAAGAGCCTGGACGCCAACCTGCGGCTGTCCCGCCGCGACGCCGACGTGCAGATCCTGCTCGCGCACAAGCCCTCGGACATGCTCACCGCCGGGGACGCCTCCTCCCAGGCGGTGGCCATCGCCCGGGACCTGCTGCACCTGTGCGACGTCAAGGTGCTGCACGGCCAGGACCAGGCCGTCGCCGACGAGCTCGGCAGCATGCTCGGGCTGACCCCGATTGCCCAGCGGGTGGTCACCGGATGGGCGATCGCCGGCAAGGGCCGCGCCCTGTGGCTGGTCGGTGACCGGGCGTTCAAGGTGCAGACCGTCCTCACCGCGCCCGAGCTGGCCCTGACCGACACCAACGAGGCACTCACGGGACGTCCGGCATGAGCGGGACGGCCGAAGGACTGGCGCGGGCGTACGCGAAGCGATGGCTGTGGAAGGCCGCCGCTCCCGTCGCCGTCCCCGTGTTCGGGGTACTCACTCTGCTGTTGATCCCGCTGGCGGTTCTCGCCGCTCCGGAGGCGTCGACGGCGGTGGCGTCGTCGTCCTGCTCGACAGGCGGCACCGGCGCCTCCGTAGCCGGCATGGAACTGGACAGCGTCCAGATGGGCCACGCGCAGACCATCGTCACCGTCGCCGCAGCACAAGGGCTCGACCCGTACGCGGCCACCGTGGCGCTGGCTACCGCCTACCAGGAGTCCCGCATCCGGATGCTGGCCAACGACGGCAGCAGCCCTGAGCTCACCGCCGACCAGGCCGCGGTGACCGCGACCAGCCTGACCTATCCGCAAGACGGGCTGGGCTCCGACCACGACAGCGTCAACACCTTCCAACAGCGCTGGATCGCCGGCTGGGGCACCGTCGCCCAGCTGATGGATCCCGTCTACGCCGCCGAGGCCTTCTACCGCCGGCTCGTGGCCGTGCCCGACTGGCGCGCCATCCCGCTCACCCAGGCCGCCCAAGCCGTGCAGGTGTCGGCCTATGGGTCGGCGTACGCCCGCTGGGAGCCGCTCGCCCGCGAGCTGACCGCCATGCTCTGGCCGACCGCCCAGGCCACTGCGGCCGACGGGAGCGGTGCGGCGCCCGGCATCTGCCCAGACCTGCCGGTGCCGGCCGGATCGTGGATCCGCCCTACCGCCGGCACCGTCACCTCCGGCTACGGGTCCCGCTGGGGCGCTCCGCACGCCGGTGTCGACATCGCCGGGCCCCGCAACACCCCCATCTACGCCGCCGCCGACGGCACCGTAGTTCGTGCCGCTTGCACCAGCGCCTACTGCGACCGCGACGGCAACCTGAGCCTGGCCGGCTACGGCAACCTCGTCGAACTCGACCACGGCGGCGGCGTGACCACCCGCTACGCACACCTGTCGGCCTACACCGTCACCGCCGGTCAGGGCGTCAGCGCCGGGGCGCTGATCGGCTTCCAGGGGTCCACCGGCAACAGCACCGGCGTCCACCTGCACTTCGAGGTCCGCACCGACGGCGCGTCCGTCGACCCCGTGCCGTGGCTGGCCAGCCGCGGCGTCGACCTGCACGCAGCCAGCGCCGGCTGACCGGTAGAGAGGAACCAGGACGTGGACATCCACCACCGCACCAGGGCCGGCGCGTGACGACGCCCTTCCGCCGTCGCGACCCGCAGCCAATTGCCCGGGGATGGGAACTGGCCGTCGCCGCGGCCGGTGGCGCCCTGATCGCTGTCGCGTTGGCGGCCCTGGTCGGTCTCGGGCTCGCCTCGGCGTTGTGGGGCGGTGGCTGGGTGTGGCCGCAGGGCACCGAGACGATCACGCAGGTCCTCGGCGGGCTGCTGGACGGCACCCCCGGCCGAGGCCTGCCGCCCGACCAACGGCGTCAGGTCGCCGGACCCATGCCCGTGTACGCGTGTGTTGCCGCCGCCGAGCTCGTCCTGCTGACCGCCACGGTCATCACCGCAGTCCTGGTCGCCCGCCACCGGCGCCCGGGCGACGCCCGCGGCGGCATGGCCACCCGCAGGGAGGCCGAGCAAGCCCTTGGGTTGCGCCAACTCCGCGCCGGGCGAGCGGTCATCCGCCCGGACCGCTACCCGTCCAGAGGCAGCCGGGGACGTCTTCATCGTCTCCTGTCCACAGGCGGCGACACCATCCGCGGTCGTCTCCACAGATCCATCCCGAGCACCACGTCCCGATCGACCTTCCCAGCACCGTCGACCCAGGCATCACCCGTCCACACCGTGAAGGAGACCCCTCGATGAGCTCGACAGACAACGGCCTGAACCCTGATCTGCTCGCCGCCCGGGCCGAGGCTGCGGCACTGTTCGCCGCCGCTTCCCGCAACGACCAGGCCGGACCGACAGCGCAGCTGCACTGCCTCGCCGCCGCCACCGCCCTGCGCGCACCCAGCGGTCCGGTGCCCGCGACGGCCGACGCCACCGACCCCGACCGGCTCGTCGAGCAGGCGCTGCGCATCCTCGGCAACCTGCCCGCCGCTGATTTCGCGCACCCCGACGTTCTCGCCGCCGCCCAGCACGGCCACCGAGCGCTGCGTGCGCCACGCTGATGGCCACGTCGCTCGGGCAGCTACTCGACGCCCTCGCCGACACAGCGCGGACCACGGACGACAGCGCAGCCGCGCGCGCCGATGCAGGCACTGCCTTGGGCCACCTGGGTCGGGCGCTGACCCACCTGCGCCGCGACGGCGTCTCTCCATTCGCCGGCGATCGCCGCGAACAGCAGGTCGCCGCCCTGGCTGCCGCCTGCACAGAGCTCGGCGTCCGCGCTCCAGCGACCGAGTCGGCGTTGACCCGGTTGGCGGCTGCCGCAGCCGACACTGTCGGCGTCCTGTACGACCACACCACCGTGACCAGCCGGTGGGCCGTCGCCACCGCCGTAGCCGAGACAGTGACGCCGCTGGCCGAGGTGGTCGCCCACCGCCTGCCTGCCGGTCCGGCGACGCAGTGGCACACCGAGGTCGAGCGTCAGGCGGCCCTGGTCCAGCAGACAGCCGCGCTGCAACCGCCGACACGCGCCGACGTCGCCATCCTCGACCGCCCCGTTCCAGGCCCCGCGGTCGATGCGTCCGTCGACCCGGCACGCGTGGTCCCCGATGCCATCGGCGTCCTACTCCAAGCCACGGCCCGAGCCAATGATCCACCGTCGGTCACCGAGGTCCTGGCCTACACGATCGCCGCCCAGACACTCAGCTCCGCTGCGGCGCGCCTCGGCTCCACCGACGCACCATCGGCAGGTCAGACGACGGCGGCCGACGCCTGGCGCGCCGTCCGAGCAGCCCTGCGTCCGTACGACGACGGCAGCCGCCGCTTCCACCAGCACACACCATCCGGCGTGACCGCAGCGGGTCGCCTCCATGCCGTCCTCCGCTCCGAGCCTGACCCGGCCACCTGGACGGCGCCTCTGCGCGCATCGGTGACGTCCGCGGCTCAGCACCTGCCGACTCTCGCCACGCAGTTGCTGTACCGCACTGTCCGATCCTGGGCCGACAACGGATCCCTGATCGCCTACGCCCGGGACGTGCCGCCGCGCGAGGAGCGGGTGGCCGCGTATTTGCGCGGATATCAGCCCGGTGGGCTGGTCCGGGTCGACGCCACCGACCTGCAACCGGTCGCCGGCGCCCTGCACAACGCCCGGCTGCTCTCCCTCTCCGTCGCCGACCAGGCGGCCGACCCGGGCGCCCGCGCGACGGCCGGCTTCCCGCGCCGGGCCTGGGCCGCGAATCGGGCGCTGCTCGACGACCCGCAGACGCCGGTCGCGCTCAGCGTGGCCGTCCAGCAGGCCCACCAGCAGCTGCAGGCGCGAGCCCAGCGGTCCGGGCCCAGCCGGGCACGTTGAAAGGAGAGACGGATGCTCACGTCAAGGTTCGACCCGACCGACGTCGGCTGGTGGCTGGGCCGCTCCTCCCAGCCACACGGGGTGGAGCTGTGGTGCCGGTACGACCGCACCACCGGCGTCTACGGCGAGCAGGGGTCCGGCAAGACCCTCGACCTGCTCGCTCCCGCCCTACTGGCCCACCGCGGCGCCGGGCTGGCGACGCTGACCAAGGTCGACGACCTGCTGCTGACCGCCGGGCGGCGGCAACGGCCCTCCGGTCCCGACGAGCCGCCGCGGCCGGTGGCGGTGCTCGACCCTTTCGGCGCCGCGCCGGGGCTGCCCGAGCTGGTGTGGGACCCGGTCGCCGGCTGCGTCGATCCTCGAATCGCCGAGCGGCGAGCCAAGGCGTTCGCCGCCGGCACCGTCGCCGGAGCGGTCACCGGCGGGCGGCAGGACAACGCCGCTCGGTTCTACGCCGCGGAGACCGCCAAGGTGCTGCAGGGATTCCTGCACGCGGCGGCACTCACCGGCCGCACCCTGGAGCACGTCCTGGAATGGGTCGCCAACCCGGTCGCCGCCGAGCAGCCCGCCGAGATCCTGCAGCGGCATCCGCACGCGGCCAGGTTCTGGGACGGACTGCTGATCGGCGCGCTGCACGGCAGCCCGGACACCGTCGGCAACACGGTGACCACGGTCCAGCAGGCGATGGCGCTGTTCTTCCAGCCGGACATCAGGGCGCGCTGCGTGCCTTCACGAGGCCGGTCGGCGACCGATCTGGCCGACCTCATCGCCCGGCAGGGAACGGTGTACCTACTCGGCCGGGAGGACCCCTACGCCTCGGCGGCACCGCTGATGACCGCGGTCGCCGAGCACGTCCTCGACACCGCCCTGCAGGTCGCCACCAGCTCGCCGCACGGGCGGCTGACCCCGTGCTTTCTGGCCTGCCTCGACGAACTGCCGTCCACCACGCCGCTGCCGACCCTGCGGGTGCGGATGGCGAATGAGCGCGCGCTCGGTCTGTCGTTCATCTACGCCGCTCAGACCTGGAAGCAGATGGTCGTCTCCTATGGCGAGGACGAGGCCCGCTCGCTGTTCGGGCTCACCAACAACCTCGTCATCTTCGGCGGCGGCAAGGACGTCCACTTCTACCGGGAACTTTCCGACCTGCTCGACGACGTGCGGATCAGCCGGCGGACCTTCACCGAGGGGCCCGGCGGCATCGGCACGTCCCGCTCGGGAGAGGACGTGCGAGTGCTGCGCCCCGGGGACATCCGTCGCATCCCCGAGCGGCACGCCCTCGTCGTCGCAGGCACCGCGCCGCCGATCATCGCCCGGTTGCGGCGCTGCCTCGACGGCAAGGACGGTCAGCAGCTCACGACCGAGCTCGACGCCGCCCGCGCGCGTGTCAGCCGCGCCCGCCCCGGCACCGACGACGTCCAGCAGCGCACGGCTGCCGCGCTGGCCTACGCCCGCGACCACCGGCTCGTCCCGAGCCGGCACGCCGACACGGGCAACGCGACGACCGCACCGCAGCCCGAGTCGTGGTCCTGGTGATCGTCCTGCCGTTCCCACCGCCACCGCTCGCGGTGCTGAATGCGCTCGAACTCCTGGGGAACGCGTGTCGAGGCGACCGCGGGGGAGCGGCCCAAGCCGGCGCCGTGGCGGACCTTGAGCGCCCCTGGGAGCCGGCCGGCTGCAGCGGCGAGCTGAGCACTGCTGTCTGGAGCTGGTGTGACGACGTCGTGGCATGGATCAACCACGAGTACGCGTGGCGGCCCGCGCAGATGGTCCCGGCCTGCTGGCCCCACCACGCCCACATCGCCCGGGAGCTACCCGTGCTGGCGGTGCTGCGGTGGGAAGCAGAGAACGCAGCAGGTCCGCAGCTGATGGAGGAATGGAACCGCTACGCCTTCCCGATGTTCTGCGACCGCATGGCTCAACGGCTCGGGGAGAGCACCTGCCGCACCGGCCGGCACCAGGACTGGCCCGCCGAAAGCCGCTACACCGCCTTCCTCGACGCTTCTCCTTGATGACGGACGAGCTTCCAATAGCTTGCCGTAATGAAGCGCTCGGACGACGGGGACGACGTAGCACTCTGCGACATTGCGGTGCGGCGGTCAGGGTTCGAGTCCCTCAGGTCCACCTGGACTTCCCCGTACTCGGACCTCGACACTCAGGAACTTCAAGCCGGGGAGTCAAGGTTCGTGAGATTAAACGGCTTGCTTGGTCGGGCTAGGTCGCCACTCGAGGTCAGCGACAAGCGCTCCGGCGATGCGGCCACATGACCCTAAGCGGTAGCCCAGAGAGCTTCGAGCCCATGGGTGAGCGTCTGGGGCGAAACGTCGAGGGCCGTGGCCATGCTGCGCACGGTACGCAGCTGCGGCACAACGACTCCCGACTCAACCCGGGCGATCGTCGCCTTCCCAACACCCGACGAGACCGCCAGCTCGGCCTGCGTCAGCGCACGCTCGATGCGGAGCTGGCGCAAGCGGCGGCCCAGCTCCTCGCGGGTGTCCTGCATCGGTCTTGTGATACCCGAATGATAGCTTCCTGAGCATCGAATGGAGTGCGCGTTCCTCGGCCGGTCACCCGGTTGAGCGATCGTCGGCGACGAGGAGTAGGTGCGGCGTTGAGGATGCTTGAAGGCTCTGACAGTCCCGAAGCGTCGGCGACTCCCACATCGCCGGTAGTCGGGGGAGGCCGCTCGCTCGGTTCGGTGACGGTCAGCGACCTGGCGTCGTGGGAGCCGGAGCTGCCGCCTGCGGTGACGCAACTGATGCCCGGGGACGCGCGCTCGATCGACCTCCCGGCGAGCAGTGTGGACCTCGTCGTGACCTCACCGCCGTACTGGCAGAAGCGTGACTACGGGCATGAGGATCAGATCGGCCTGGAGCCGACGCCCGCCGCCTACGTCTCGGCGATAATGGACTGCTTGACCGAGTGGCGCCGATTGCTTAGGCCGACCGGATCAGTGTTCCTCAACGTCGGCGATACGTACTACAAAAAGTCGCTCATTGGTATCCCTGGGCGGATCGAGGCCGCTGCGGTAGATGCGGGTTGGGTCGTGCGAAACCGCATCATCTGGGCCAAAGACGGCGGCATGCCGGAGCCAGCGCAGAATCGATTGGCTAACCGACATGAATACGTCATCCATCTCGCACCGCGCCAGTCGTACTACTACGACTTGTTCGGCTATTCGGAGGAGATTGGGAACGGGGCGAACCCGGGCGATGTCTGGCACATCAACCCGGAGCGCAACATGGGTGCTCACCTGGCCCCCTATCCGCGAGAGCTCGTTCGGCGAGCGATTTTGCTGGCCTGCCCACCCCAGATCTGCCTGACCTGCAACACGCCACGGCGGCGGATCGTCGCCCGCACCCGTCAGCTGGACCCGTCCCGGCCTCAGGCACGGCGGGCCATGGAGCTAGCCGAGGCCGCGGAACTTACTGATGCTCACATCGCGGCCATCCAGGCCACTGGTGTCTCCGACGCCGGCAAGGCATTGAAGGTGCAGACCGGTACCGGTCGAAACTCGCTGTCCGTGCAGGTGCTCGCAGCGGAGGCTAAGGCGGTACTGGGTGGCTACTTCCGTGAATTCACCTTCGCCAGGCGAGTCACAACAGGGTGGACCGACTGCGGCCACCACACGCCCGGACGCGGCGTGGTACTTGATCCCTTCGCCGGGACCGGAACCAGCCTGCGCGTTGCCAACGACATGGGTCGTGACGCGATAGGAGTGGATCTGACTCCGCTGATGCCCGCCGTGAACAGTGTGGCCGGCAGCTAAGAACTTCTGCCGTCCGCCGTGCTAGTCAGCCCTGCTGCGGGTGACACCTCAATCTCAGCTGTCGGACTCGCTGGATGGCTCGTCAAGAGTGAGCAGTTTGACCAAGCGGGGCAGGAGAGCAGAGTCAGCACGAAGCACAACGCGATAAACTTCGCTCCACTGGGCGCGCTCCACCAAGCCTCGATGGGCAGCGGTGTTGCGATGTCGTTCGCGGAGTTGATCCAGATCAGTTAGCAGATTGGACAGGGAGTCAAGGTCGACTCCCGCTGCAGCGAGATGCCGGCGCAGCTCCCGGGGAGCGCGCCAGCTGGGTCCAGTGACCGCTTCGCGAAGTCGAAGGATCATGCTGCCCAAGGTCCATCGCTCTGGATTGCACCCCGGTTGCGTCAGCGCATTGGCGAGGGCGGGAAGCGCGACTCGTTCGCGCAGAAGGCGCTCAAGCGGCGCGCATAGCCCGAGGACGGGTCCGGACAGGTCCGCACCTTCGGGGGCGGTAACGCCGAAGTGAACTGCCGTCGTGATCATGCGTTGGGCGTCTGGGCCGACGCGCAGCCAGGTGTCCTCCAGCAAGGCATGCAGGTTCTGGCCGGTTGTTGTGAGGACGTCGGCGGACAGCTGGCTCGCTCGTGCCTCAAGTTGGGCAACCGCAAGCGCCTGTGCGCGGGTGCCTTCCTGCTCCTCTTCGGTGGCGTCTGGGTCGTTCATTCCGGCATTGATTGCAGCATCGATCTGCTCGGCGGGTACGCCTGTGCCACTGAGCACGAGGCGGCCGAGGATCGCGAAGGCGTCTGCGCTTCCGACAGGATCGCCGGGGTCTACTGCGACCATTTCGATGATGCCCGGCTCATCGCCTGCGGCGCGATCTACAGTCCATCGCCTGTCGCTTTCGATGGCGTGGAATCCAGTAGGAGCGTGAAAGATGAGGCCGCCGAGATGGATAGGCCGTCCGGCGTTGGCGAGGTAGCCGAGGAGCTTGTACAGCTCCTGACCTCGGGCACTGCGGCGGCGGCGAAGCTTCGCATCGATCAAGACAACTTCACTGGTGCCGTCGACGTGGCGACAGCGGGCAGCCAGGTCGGGGAAGCCACGCAGCGGCCGGTCACCGGGTTGGTAGCGCCACCGGTTGGGGGCGCCGACAAGCTCGGACAGGGCGGGCTGGAAGTACAGCTCGATGACGTCGGCACCTGCATCCCAGGTGAACAAGGGAGACTTGCTGTCACGGTTGAGCAGGTGGGGTGCGGTCAGCCGAGCTGGGCCGAGCAGCGCAGTAAGAGCCTCCGCGAGTTGAGCTAGGCACCAGAGTTCGAACAGCTTGTCGTCGAACTGTGGCCCGTAGAAGGCTCCGGACACCTCACCTGCCGAGATGTCAGCGGAACCGGAGAGGGCGCTGTGAACCCAGGCCGCGACCTGTTCGTAGCCGCCTGGGCGGTTGACGTGCCCAGCACGCAGACGCGCTTCGACGGTATCGAGCAACTGGCCGACCGTCTCTCGGCGTGCTACTTGGACGGCGTCTTCGCTGGCTCCGCGCAGTGTGGGATGGCTGTGCAAGCGGACAAGGTCGGCTCGCACCTGCTCGGCCAGGTGCAGCTCGGGGGTCCGGTGCAGCCCATCCAGGGCAAGGAGGCAGGCGTCGAGTTCGGTGAGGTGCCAATGCGCAGCGAAGGCGGCGAGGATGTTCTCCGGAGTTGCGCTGCTGCGCTGAACGTCAACGACCGGATAGCGACGAGGGACCGTGCGTCGGCCGCGCTGCTGGAGATAGCGGGGAATGTCGAGCCGCCCGTGAAGATGCCCGATGTGCTCGTCGGTGACGCGTTCGAAGCGAAAGTTGGCGCTGCGAAGCGCGGCCTGCAGGGCTTCCACTAAGCGTTGCCCGGCCGTGAGGGCCGTGCGCAGGCGCAGGGCTGCCAGGACGGCGTCGCGTGGAGGCTCGTACCGGCTGGGCGTCTCCCAGGCGCGGTTGCCGAGTACGGCGGTGGATCGCAGCTGCAGCTGATCGCTGCGCACGAAGTACGTGGCGACGAATGGGAGCGCAGCGGTCAGCGCAGCTCGGCGGCTGAAGTCCGTAAGAAAGCCGCTACCAAGATCGTCGCCGTCCCCAAGCCCGTCGGGCTCATCTACGGGGCTGTCATCGCTGGTGTGATCGACAGCCTCACCTCCTCCACCGCCTGATGGGGACTCCACCGACGTCATGCCGTGGCGGCGGTGTCGCGCAGGTGCCCGGCGGCGCGAATGGTCCGCGCCAGTTGGTCCGCATGCTCATCGCGCAACCAAGTTAGAAGGTCCTGCAGGACGACAGGCTTGACCCCGCTCATCTGCGGTATCACACGGTTGGCGAGTGCAGAGTCGAGGACGGGCAGCAGGTCGTCGCTACCCAGCTCGCGCAAGGCAACATGGCGCAGAACGTCCCCCAGCTGGGCCGTGCCGAGCGGCCAGCCCCCTCCCGCGGCGCCGGCGGCGGGATAACGCAGGCGGGTGACGACCGCCTCAAGAAGATTGAGAACCGGCTGCATGCGGGCATCGGCCTGCCAGCGCTCAAACAGTTCGGTCGAGTCGCGGCTGCGGGCACGCTCGGGGTACTGGCCCGCCATCCAGACAGCCGCATGCTTCAACGCGGCGAGGATCTCGTCCTTGAGCTGCTCGCGCCTAGGCACCCCGACATAGACGAATTGGAAGCGGCGGCTCAGCCCTTGAGAGAAGTCATATACGAAGGATGCGTCGACGTCGTTCATCGTTGCGATGATCCGGAAACGGCTGGGGATCGGGACGACCTTGCGGGCTGGATCGTTCTCGAACCATAACTCCAGCGACTGCTCACCACTACCCCCGAGCATGGTGTAAAGGCCTCCGATGGCCTTGTCCACCTGCGCGCGGCTGAACTCATCGATGATCAACCAGTGGGCCTGACATGGCTCCGATTCAGAGTCCTCATCGTGCGCGCGGGCCGTGCGGGCACAGCGGAGCGCCGCCCGAGGGACATGGCCCAGCCACGGCCGCAGTACCTCTTGATCGTTTGCGCCAATAGTCGGCTGGAGTCCGCCGATCACGTCGTAGGTGCTCCAGTCGGCGGTCGCCGTCTGCAGCTCGCTCGAGCAGTCGAAGGCCTCGGCCAGAGCTCGGGCCAGTGTGGTCTTGCCGGTACCGGGCGGACCCTGCAAAACCAGGTGGCCGGTGAGTAGGGCCAGCACGCACTGCTCAAGTAACTCCGGGTCCGCCAGCAGCAATCCGCGCTTGTCTACTGCGACCTGGGCGCGCTGGATGAGTGCCTCTACATCAGCATCCTGTAGTGGCAGCAGCGCGAACTCCTCCAGTGCGAGGTAGTCGTCTTCCTCAACTTGGGGATCGTCCGTCGGTGGAGCGGGTGCGGGGACTTCCACGGTTTGCGGCTGCTCCGGTGCGGCCAGGACTTCCGCGAGCGCGTCGTCGTTCCACGCCGCGTCGGTAACCCAGAGTGTCTGCTCCTCGGGCTTCTCGAGGTTGGGCGCTGTCTGGTCGGTGAAGATCCGCGCTCGCTCTCCCTCGCTCAAGTGCAGCTCTGTCAGCAGTGCCTCCACGAGGCTGGTGACATCGGCATCGGCTGCCAGTTCCGCAGGAGTCCCGAAGCGGTAGCGCCAGACGGCTAGTTCACGCAGCGGAATCCGCCTGGCTGGCGGGACCATCCCATCGAGCGCGGCAAAGTAGTCATCATCTGGACGGAACTCCACGTTCGCGACGCTTCCGCTGACCGTGGTGATCATTGCAGCCCGCAGTTTCGCGTTTGGACGCCGAAGCTGCGTGAGGACCGAGCCGACGGGCCAGCCACCGTTTGGCTGATTCTTCGGCCACGCAGCGCCGAACGGGTCATACCATGGATGCTCATCGTGGCCAGGCACGGCGAAATACAAATCGCAGAACGTGGTGATCTGTGTGGAATCCAGCTCCACCGAGCCTTGTCCCGGTTGAGCTCCAGCCCACTTCACTGCCAACCACTGAATAAGTGCGAACCGCTCCGTCCGACCCAGCCCAACCGCGGCCATGCTTTCCGCAGCGTGTTTGACCCACTCCAGTGACGGTCTCATGCGTCCCCCTTCGACAAGCGCGATCTTAGGGTGGCGTTGGGGTCGCGCTGGGTGACGGGCCCCTCGACCATGCGCAACACGTGCGCAATCAACTCTGCCGAAGGCCGAGCGTCGTCATCCCGACAGGCCGCCGGGAGGTCGGGTCGCAGGGGGTGCGGCGCGCCCGGGGGGGCGCCCGTTCGACGTCACAACCGCTGGCTTGACCGCGGTCGAGGCGCGGGGCGTGTATGGCGCGACGCTGACGCGGCGCGCTGAGCAGCTTGAAGGGTGTCGGTGGGGTCATCGGTGGGGTCATGTGGGCCTTGCTTGGTCGCGCACAGCGCGGCGATGGGGGCGTAGGGGCCAGTCCCGAGGTCCGGTCCCGGTTGGGACGGTCGAAGACTTTCTCCAATCATTGCCCGTATGTGGGAGGTCTTCGTCTCTCCTTGAGCGGCGTCGAAGGCTTCGGACAGTGCGATTTCGGGTGCGATGCCCGTGCGGGCCACCACGTGGGTGAGGTGCGCCGGCCAACTCGTAGACGGGACGGCGGCGATGACCTCGGCGGCGCGGCGAGCGGCGTGCACCTGGCCTTCGACGGTGTCCAGCCGGTCGGCGTAGACGGCGACGCGGGCGTCGATGACTGCGCTGGCCAGGCTGGGGGAGTCCGCGAGGGCCTGACGCAGAGCGGCGGCGCCCGCCGTCTGCAGCAGCTCAGCGGGGTCCTTGCCGGTCGGGATGGCGAGGTGGCGGGGATCGTCGCCACGGGCGGTGAGCTGCCAGAAGATGCGCTGGGCGGCCTGCTGTCCGGCCCGGTCGGCGTCGGTGGCGACGATGATCCCGGGCTTCTCGTTGCCGATGAATGGGCGTAGCGCCTCGGCCTGTGCGTCGGTGAAGGCGGTGCCCAGTGGGGCGATGCCGACGTGGTCGCCGTCGCCGGCGAGGGTGACTGCCAGCGCGTCGAGGGGGCCCTCAACGATGACCGGGACGGCGCCGGCGGCCAGTTCAGCGGCTCCTTCGGTCATGCCGTACAGCTCGTGGCCCTTGGTAAACAGCTCGGTCTCCGCGGTGTTGAGGTACTTGGGGACGGCGTGGTCCCCGTCCTCGTCGTGGTCGGGGCTGCGGCGGCCGATCCAGCCGTGGACCTCGTCGCCATCGCGGATGGCGAAGAGGAGCCGGTCGCGGAAGCGGTCGATGACCCGGCCGGTGGAGGCGTAGCTGCCGAGGCCGGCGTCGACGATCTCCGCGTCGGTGGCGCCGAGGTGGCGCAGATGCCTGGTCAGCGCGGTCCAGCTGTCGGGGGCGTAGCCGATGGTGAACCGCTCGTCGTCGGCAAGGTCGGTGCCGAGCCGGTTGGCGAGGTAGGCCGGTGCCCAGGAGCCGCGGAAGTGGGCTGTGAAGAAGTCGGCGGCCTGCTGGTTGAGCGCCAGGAGACGGTCCCGGTCGACGCGAACTTCTTCTTCGTCAGTCCGGTCGGCAGCGGCTCGGCGACCGGCGTCGGCGTCTCGGCGTTCGTCTCCTGTCGAGAAGAGTCGTTCGGCAGTGGCCGGGTCGTTGCCGTCCAGGTCCTCATGGAGGAGATCGGTGTCGTTGGGTTCGACGAGGCTGGCCAGCCAGTCGTCGTCGGCAACTCCGTCTGAAGTGGGCAGCCGTTCGAGGTCGGTCGGCACCGTCGGCGCGTGTGCGCGTGCGGCGGACGCTGGGTCGGTGAGCACGCGGATCCGCCACACCAGGGCGGTGGCCAGCTCATCCGGGCGCAGTTGGTCGTCGTCGGGATGACCGGCGCGCAGCAGGTCATCGGCCGTGGACAGCACCTGGTCGGGCTGCCAGCCGGCGTGGCGGGCAGCGGTGACGGCGGCGACCAGCGCGGGCCAGGCAGGGTCGGCGACTACCCGCTCGGCTGCTTCACGGCCGAGGACGGTGGCCATAGCCGGGGTCCAGTCCGGGCGCAGCGTCTCGGGGACGGAGGAGTCGGTGGCGTTCATCGTGGCGGGGGAGAGGTGCCGGCACAGCCGCCACCACAGCGCGGCGGCCGGCTGCTCGTCCGGCAGGGGACGTTCGGCGGCGACGGCTCGGGTGAGCGCGGTGATGTCGATGCCGGCGCGGTCGGCGGCGGCAAGCCGCTCGGCCAGGACCGGCCAGTAGGGGTCGCCAGCGATGCGTGGGTCGATGCTGTCGACGAGCGGTGCCCAGCGCGCGGTGAGCGCGTGCCCGTCGCCGAGCAGCCGCGTGACGCGGTCGTCAAGCGCCCGCTGGGCCCGGGCTTCAGCGGCGCGCGGCAGCGCCGGGCCGGTGGGACGGCGGTCGGCGTCGTCAACGCCGTGGGCGGTGCGCCAGACGGCGAGATCGGCGACCAGCTGGGGATCGCGGTCGATGAGCGGAAGCGCCCACGCGGGGGCGCTGGTCGGGGTCCAGGTGCGCGCACGGGCGGCGACGTCGGCGGCCGGTGAGCTGACCTGGTCGGCGGAGTTGGCGAGGTAGGGGCCCCACTCGAGGTCGTCACCGAGCGTCTTCGGAAGGGCGGGCAGCCACGGCAGGGGGCCGGTCCCGGCCGAGTGGCGCCCGGTGGGGTCGATACGCCAGTCCAGGACCGCGGCCACATCGCGGGCGTCGTCCAGACGTCGATCCGAGGCCAGGGCCTGCCGGAGGACATCGGAGGCATCGCGGCCGGCAACGGCGCACAGCGCCAGGTGCGCGCGCAGGACGGGGTAGGCAGCCTGCATGGTCAGGCCCGGCATCGCGGCCTCGGCGGCAGCGTCGATGGCCTTGAGTGCCTCCAGGCCCAGGCGCTCCTCCGCGGCGGTGTTGAGCGCGTCGTAGTACCGGTCTGCGGCGCAAGCGAGCAGAGCGGCAGGATCGGCCAGCGCACGGGCCTGGCTGGTCGCCGAGGTGGGGGTGCCGTCGCGAGCCAGCGAACGAGTCAAGACGTCGACGGCGGTGGGCGGCAGCAGCGCGTCGCGGGTGATCACGCTGTGCGGGTCGCCGTCGCCGGCGGTCGTAAGGAAGAGGTGGTTGGCGTGCCGGCCGCGGGTCAGGGCGACGTAGAGCAGCTGGCGGGACTCCTCGCCGGTGGCGACGGTGTAGCAGGTGTCGGCGGTGAGGCCTTGCGCGCCGTGCACGGTGGTGGCGTAGCCGAGGCTGACGTGGTCGGTGACGTAGTCGGAAGGCAGGGTGAGGCGCCGTCCGGTGCGCTGGTGGACGACGTCGAGGGCGCCGGTGTCGCGGACGGTGGTGACCGTGAACCGGTCGCCGTTCTTGACCCAGTCGCTGGCGCTGATCGGAAGGGTGCGCTCGTTGCGGCGGGTGATGACCGCGTCGCCGGCGGATGCTTGCGAGGCGTCGGCGAGGGTGACCTGGGGGCCGACCGGGCCGTTCTGCTGGGCGAGGCGGTCGCGGCGGGCGCGGCTGTTCAGTTCGGCGACCAGCTCGCGGGTGGGCGCGAGCATGATGGCGTCGCGGCCGGCGGCCCGGTCGGTCGACCAGGCGGCGTAGGCATCGTCGGTGACCGTGGCCAGGTCGCCGACGTGCACCCGTCCGTGATCGATGTAGTAGGCGAGGGCGGCCGGGTCGCCGTCGCGTAGCGCCAGGGACGCGGCGCCTTCGGCGTGGTCAGAGGCGCCGGTGTCGGGGTCGGTGAACCGCAGGACCTGCGAGAGGGTGACCGCACCGTGGGTGGCGACGATGTCGCGCAGCACTCCGCCGGCGCCGATCGCGGCCAGCTGCTGGTCGTCGCCGATCAGCCGGACAGACCCGCCGGCCTCGGTGATGAACGCGATCGCCCGGGCCAGGTCGGGAGTGCTGGCCATGCCGGCTTCGTCGATGACCACGAGGCTGTCCGGGCCGATGCGCTCGACCCAAGGCGGGACGGCGTTGCCGGTGGCCAGTGCGTGGATCAGCTTGGCGAGGGTGTCGGTGTCGGCGCCGACCTCCTCAGCCAGCACTGCGGCCGCAGCGGCCGAGGGAGCAAGGCCGACGACGTTCCCGCCGTCGGCTCGCCATGCCGCGGACAGCGCCCGAAGGGCGGTGGTCTTGCCGGTGCCTGCCGGGGCCAGCGCGAGTTGCACCCGGGCGCCGGAGGCGGCCAGCTCGCGGACAAGCTGTACCTGGCCGGGGTTGAGCTCAAGCCGGTTAGCGGTGGACTCCAGCAGCGCGACGTCGACGACCGCGGCCGGCACCACGCGTCCGTCGCGGCGTCCGGCCGCGGCGAGGATGGCCCGCTCGGCGGCAAGGATCTCGGTCGAGGTGTACAGCGTCGAGCCGGCCACGGTGTAGACGGAGCTGCCGTCCGAGCGGCGCAGCGCCGGAGGCTCGGTCACCGGCTCGCGGCTTCCCAACGACGTCGACAGGGACAGCGCTCGGTCGACGACGGCGTCGATGGCTCCGTCGAGGTCGGTCAGCCGGATCGCGGCGGCGCGGGCCTGCCGTTCGGCCTCGGCGCGGACGTGGTTCACCTGCCAGGTCGCCCGAGAGTTCTGCACCGTCGACAGCACGTGCTGGGCTGTCTGGTCGACCCATCTGCGCGTCGGGCGCTTCGCCTCGGGTCCGCGGCGGGGGGCGAGTGCACCGCGGAGGTAGTCGCGCAGGCCGCTCTCCCCGCCCAGCACCGCCAGCGCCTCGGTGCGCCAGGCGGCGCGCTGCTCGGCGTTGGAGCGGGGCTGGTGCTTGCGCTGCCGGGTCTCCAGATTGGCCCGTTGCGCCAGGGACACGGCCTCTTTCGGCGTCGGCGGCCGCCCGTGGTCGGCCTGGAACTGCGCGGACAGCTCCGCGCGGCGGCTGTCGATCGACGCCCGCCGCGACGACCACAGCCGGGGCAGCTCGCCGTCGACGCCGACGATTTCCCGCACCGGCCGCTTGTTCGGATCGGCGCCGGGACGGTCGGCGAAGCGGACGCCGAGCCGCTCGGTGAGCAGGGCCTGCAGGCGGGTGTTGTACCGCTCGGAGGCGGTGACGTTGTTCTTGTAGAGCAGCCGACCGTCCAGTGCCAGCCACCGCCCGTCGCGGGTTTGCACCTTGTTGCTGACGGCCACGTGGGTGTGCAGATCCGGGTCGCCGGCGCGCGAGTCGCGGTGGGTGAACGCCGCCGCGATGAGCCCGCGTACCTCCACCTGCGCCACTCCGTTGCGGCCCGTGCGGGTGTAGGCGGCGTGGTCCTCCAACCAGGTCAGGGTGTCTGCCACCGCGTCGGCGTGCGCCTGCTCGATGACGGATGCGATCTCTGGCGGGGCGATGGCCCACAGCGTGGAGACGCTCTTGACCGGGCTGAACGTCAGGTCGTAGCCAGCGACTGCGGTGGTGGCCTGGCGGGAGATGTGAGCCAGATAACCGGACAGCTCGCGGGCGTCGGCCGGCGGACGGCTGTAGGCCTCGGCGAACATCGCCGAGGCCAGCTCGGTGCGGATGCGGGCTCGTTCCTCGGCCGGCACGGGGGTGTCGGCGGGCAGGCCGAGCGCGGTGTTGTGGTCGCGGAATGCCCCTGCCGAGCGGCGGTGGAACATGTTGGCCTGCTCGTGGATGCGGTAGGGCGCGCCCAGGCGGCTGGCCTGATCGACCTGCTGGGGGTTCTTCCCGGCTAGCTGCGCGTCGCGCTCGATCTGGTCGGCGTTCGGGTGCCGTCCCTCTCCGAACAGCGCGACCATCTGCGCCTGGGTGACCCGGTCACCGACCGGAAAATCGGGCACGGCGGCAAGCCCGCGTCCCATCCAGACGCCCGGCGCTTCGCCCTTCTCGCTGTAGTAGTCGCCCAGGTTGTCGAACCCGCGGGTGGTGGCGTCGTGCGCTGCGACCTGGCGGGTCAGATACGTGTATCCGTCCCCCGCGGTGAGCTTGTGCAGCGTCATCACGACCCGACAATCGCGAGCACCTCTGCCACGCTCCGGCGCGGCGGCGCATCGACAAGGGGCGGTCCGGGCCGTGATGCATGAGGTGTGTCGGGTCGGAGGGGTCGGGGTGACGCCGGCTCCAGACGTCGGCCTGCTGGGGTGACGCTCGGGCTGGGAGCCGTGTCATGAGGGCGTGTGACGATCCGGCGGTCGGTGAGCTGAGCGAGTGGAGGAAGCGGTGGTCAGAACGGTGAGTCGGCAGGTGGCGGCGCTGACCAAGGCGCGGGAGCGACGACGGGCCCTGGACGCCGCCCGCGATGAACAGGACCGCCGGGTCGAGGAGGCGACGGCTGAGGCGCTGGTGGCCCTGGAGGTGCGACGCGAGGCCGAGCAGGGGCTGCAGGCGGCGACGGCGACGCTCGGCGAGACGCTGCGCGCACTCCTGGCCGAGGATGTCTCGGCCGAGCGGGCGGCCGCGCTGCTGGAACTGGATACCGCCGAGGTGCGGCGGCTGACGAAGATGACCGAACGGCCAGCGGCCACTCCGGCGAGACCGGTGGCGACGGAAAGTTCCTGATCGGCGCAGCCGAGCCGGCCCGTGACCCAGAGGCAGCCGAGGTGACTCCACTGGTCTTGCCGGCGGCGGTCGAGGACTCGCGAGCCGCCACCGGAGCCATGGAGCGAGCAGGCGCGGCGTCAGCGAGGTCGAGGACTGGGACGAACCGGTCGTGATGAACCCACGGCCGGTGTCACGATGCGCCGGTGGGGCACTTCTGCGGCGACCTCCTGCGGCAAGCTCGGCTCGCCGCCGGGTTGACCCGCGAAGATCTCGCCCAGCGGGCCGGCGCGCGCTCGGCCGACCGCATCAGGGACTGGGAGCGGGGCGCGCACGCACCGCAGGCGGGGTACGTGCCGCGGCTGGCAGCCGCCCTCGGCGTTGACCCAGTCGTTCTGTACGACGTCGATCCGGCTCGCCCGACGCCGCGGGTGCTGCGCTTGGCCCGCGGCCTGTCCCTGCAGCAACTGGCCCAGCTGACAGGCATGCCGATCATGACTTGCCAGCGCATCGAGCAGGGCCGGGGCCACCGGCACGACCTGACGGCGCTGAACCGGGTGTCCCGCGCTCTCGGCATCCCTGCCGGCGCCAGGACGCGTGACCCGGCGTCAGGTGGTGGGCACGTGCCGCGCAACGACGTCGGCCGGTATCACCTGGCAGACCACAGCGGGGTCGCACGTGGCCGGGTCCAGGGTGCCCGCCCGGGAGCGGAGCCGCTCGACGTCCGCGCGTAACCCGGTCAGCTCGGCGATGCGCCGGTCGAGGTCGGCGGCGTGGTTGTCCAGCAGGGCGAGGACGTGCTGGCACGGAGCTCCACTGCTCGCCCGGACCGTGATGATTTCGCGGATCTCGGCCAGGCTGAGCCCGGCGGCTTGGGCCGCCTTGACGAATGCCAACCGGTCGACGGCCCCCTCGTCATAGTCGCGGTAGCCGGAGGGACACCGAGCCGGTGCGGGAAGCACGCCGGCGGATTCGTAGAACCGGATCGTCTTCGTCGTCAGCCCGGTTCGGGCGGCGAGCTGGCCGATACGCACCGGCGCACCCTACGACTTGACCTTCCAGCGCAGTGGAAGCCCTAGCGTCGGCTACCAGGTCATCGAGCCAAGCGGAGGAGCGGCACGTGGACGCAGTCGATCTGGTCGTCATCGGAACCGGCGGGGCGGCGATGGCCGCGGGCATCGAGGCGCGCTCGCGCGGCAGGTCCGCCGTGCTGGTCGAGCATGGACCGCTGGGCGGGACCTGCCTGAACATCGGCTGCGTGCCGAGCAAGAACCTGCTCGCCGCCGCCGGCCGGCGGCACCGTGCAGAGGCCAACCCGTTCCCGGCCGTACCGACCGGCGCCGGCGACGTGGACATGGCCGCACTGATCGAGCAGAAGCAGGAGCTCATCGACCGGCTGCGGCAGGTCAAGTACGCCGACGTCGCCGAGGCGCACGGTTTCCCCGTCAGGTACGGGCACGCGCGGTTCGTTGACGAGCAGACCCTCGAGGTCGACGGGCAGCCACTGGTGGCGCCTGCGTACGTGGTGGCCACCGGCGCGGCCCCGCACATCCCCGACCTGCCCGGCCTGGCCCGCGTCGACTACTTGACTTCCACCTCGGCGATGGAGCTGACCCGGCTGCCGGAGTCGCTGGTCGTGCTGGGCGGCGGCTACGTCGGGCTGGAGCAGGCGCAGCTCTTCGCGCACCTGGGCGTGCACGTCACCGTCGTGGGCCGGTTGGCGCCGCACACG
This sequence comes from Blastococcus goldschmidtiae, assembly GCF_031845325.1. Classification (NCBI taxonomy): domain Bacteria; kingdom Bacillati; phylum Actinomycetota; class Actinomycetes; order Geodermatophilales; family Geodermatophilaceae; genus Blastococcus; species Blastococcus goldschmidtiae. The sequence goes on from NZ_JAVREI010000004.1 coordinate 211,009, forward strand.
GAGCCCGAGATCGCCGCGGTCTTGCGCGAGGTGTTCGCCGACGACGGCATCACCGTGGTCGAGGAGCGCGGGGTGGCCGTGGCCGGCAGCGCCGACGGCGTCGTGGTCACGACAAGCGGCGGTCGGGAGGCGAAAGGGCAGCGTCTTCTGGTGGCCACCGGCCGGTACGCCCACACCGGCGACCTGAGTCTGGAGGCGGCGGGGGTGAAGACCGATGAGCGGGGCTTCGTCGTGGTCGACGCCCATCAGCGCACCACGAATCCGCGGATCTTCGCTGCCGGTGACGTGTCCCGAGCGCCGCAGTACGTCTACGTCGCCGCGCAGACCGGGCACGCCGCTGCCGCAGGAGCGCTTGGTGCGCCGACAACCGTGGACTACCGCGGATTGCCCGGGGTGACGTTCACGACGCCGCAGCTGGGCGGCGCCGGCCTCACCGAGGAGCAGGCGCTGGCGCGCGGTCACGCTTGCGACTGCCGGGTGCTCGACGCGCAGGACATCCCGCGGGCGCTGGCCAACCGGGACACCCGCGGCGCCCTTAAGCTGGTCATCGACGCCGACACTGGGCAGGTGCTGGGCGTGCACGCCGCGCTCGACGGCGCCGGTGACGTGATGCTGGCCGCCACCTACGCGATCAAGTTCGGGTTGACCGTCGACGATCTGGCCGACACGTGGGCGCCGTACCTCACGATGAGCGAGGCGCTGCGCATTGCCGCCGGACTGTTCCGCACCGACAAGCCGACCAGCTGCTGCGCATGAGGTGGAGGCGTCGTGCTTGGGATGCCCACCCTCGTGACGGTGCACCGAGAGCGCTGTAAGAAGCCGCCATCGCGCTTGCGCATGGGTGGACTGCTGTGGGCGCTGCGGACCCGGTCGGTACCGATGCACGTCTTCGGGGCTCCGTGGTGCTCAGTGGATACGCGCGGTGCCTCATCGAGGAGGTCCGGGTCATCCCGGAAGCGGTGCTCCGGTTTGACTCAGCTGTAGCTGTGGTCAGCGCTGCTGATCACCGTGCGAGTGGTCCTCCTGGTGATCGAGTCGGATGGGGCCGCCGACCGCCCGCAGGTACCGGCTGCACCGGGGCCGCGCTGGGACGATCGGACCACTACCGCTGCTAGTACTGTGGCGGAAAGCTGCGCCGCGGGCCGGTGGGTTGCTGGAGGTGACCGGGTCGCGCAGTGGCGCGGAGGGGATGAGGAGATGGCGAGTGCGGCCGTTCGGTGACCTGGAAGCTGTCGTCATGGAGGTGCTGTGGCAGCGCGGAGCGCCGGCGACCGTCCGCGATGTGCTCGGTGAGCTGACCGCGTCCCGCCCGCTGGCGTACACGACCGTGATGACGGTGCTGGACAACCTGCACCGCAAGGGCGCGCTCAGCCGCGAGATGGAAGGCCGGGCCTGGCGGTACCGCCCCACCCGGACCCGCGCGGAGCACTCAGCGGCGATGCTCCAGGACGTGCTGAGTGCGGCCGGGGATCGCGATGAGGTGCTCATGCACTTCGTCGCCGACCTCGACGCCGACGCAGTGGCCAGCCTGCGGACCGCGGTGGAATCGGCCCGGCAGGCGCAGACGCCGTGACCACCACCGTCGCGCTGCTGGCCTTCGCCGCGGCGCTGGTGGTGCTGGCTCCGCGGGCGATCGGCGCAGGCTGGACCGATCGCTCGCCGCGGCTGGCGGTCGCCGCCTGGCAGGCGGCGTCTGCCGGCGTGCTGGTGTCCGTGGTGCTCGCGGGCCTGGCGCTGCTGGTGCCGGCCGGTGCGGTGGCCGACGGCCTGGCATCGATCCTCGACGCCTGCGCGGCGACCATCGCCGCCGTCTACGGCTCGCCCGGGCAATTGGCCGCCGTGCTCGCCGGCGTCCTGCTGTCGGGCGGGGTGCTCCTGCGCCTGAGCTGGGTCGCCGTCCGCACCCGCCTGCGCGACCAGCGGGAGCGGCGCCGGCTGCGCGCGACGATCCTGGCCGGTGCCCGCCCCGAGCAGTCGCTCGGGGCAGTGCTGCTGGACTCCGACCACGCGGCCGCCTTCTGCCTGCCCGGACGGCTCCGCACGGTCGTGGTGACCACTGCAGCCCTCCACACGCTCTCCGCCGACGAGCTCGCCGCCGTGCTGGCCCACGAGCGAGCCCATCTGCGCGGCCGCCACCACCTGGCCGTCGGCGCCGCCCGGATCCTGGACCGGGCCTTCCCCGGAATGCCCCTCTTCTCCCGAAGCCGGGCGGAGATCGAGCGGCTGGTCGAGCTGCTGGCCGACGACGCCGCCGCCCGGCGGGTGAACCGGGTGGAGGTCGCCTCCGCCCTGGTGACCCTCGCCGGCATGCGCGCCCCTGCCCCGGCGCTGGCCGCCGCGCAGGGAGCGGGCGTGCTCCGCGTGGCCCGGCTGCTGCGGCCGGCCGCCCCTCTCGGCGCCGCGCAGCGCATGGTCGCCGCCACGTCGGCGGTGCTGGTGGTGGCCGGGCCGGTGGCGCTGGCTACCTGGCCCCTGGTGTCCGCGGTCTCCAGCGGGCTGTGCGTTCTCCCCGGCGCCGACTGGAGCTGAGCTCCGCCGCCGCCCGAAGCGTCTACTATCTGTAGTAGTACGTCCGTCTGGTCTCTGTGGGGAGCTCATGTCACCGTCCGTCCTGCCGTCCCGATCCACCCGATCCGCTGGGCCCGCCTCCGGGGCGGTCGGTCCGCGGCGACGGCGGGTGCTGGTGGGCGCCGCCGCGGCCGGAGCGCTGCTCCTCGCCGGGTGCGGCACTGACGCGACTGCCGGCGGCCAGGCCGGGGCCGACGGCGAGACGCACAGTCACGACGACGGCACCCATCCCCACCCGGACGACGTCACCCTCGAGCACGTGCACGGACTGGGCGTCGACCCGGCCGACGACACCCTGTACGCCGGCACCCACTACGGGCTGGTGCGCATCACGCCGGACGGGGAGCTGACCCGCATCGCCGACCGGGTGCAGGACTTCATGGGCTTCACCGTCGTCGGCCCTGAGCACTATCTGGCCAGCGGCCACCCCGGCGAGGGCCAGGACGGCCCGGGCAACCTGGGCCTGATCGAGAGCACCGACGGTGGGCAGACCTGGGAGACGCTGTCGTTGGAAGGGGAAGCCGACTTCCACGCCTTGGACGCCGCGGGCGACATGATCTACGGCTACAGCGGTGGCCGGTTGCTGGTCAGCGAGGACGGCGTCGAGTGGGCCGACCGCGGGGACATGCGCATCGCCGACCTGGCAGCCGACCCCACCGACCCGCAACGGGTGCTGGCCACCACCGAGGCCGGCCTGGTGGTCAGCGACGACGCCGGAAAGGACTTCACCGCCGTCGCCGGCGCCCCCCGGCTGGTCCTGGTGGACATCGCGGCCGACGGTGGCACGGCAGCCGGGGTGGCTCCGGACGGGACGGCATTCGTGAGCACCGACGGCGGACGGACCTGGACCGAGCGCGGCAGCGCCGGTGGCGCGCCAGAAGCGCTGACCGTGGAGGGGGACGACGTCTACGTCGCCATCGACGGCGCGGTCCAGGCCTCCACCGACGGTGGGGAGACCTTCACCGAGCTGTACCGGGAGTCCTGATGCCGGTGCGGCTGGTCGGCGGGCTGCTCACGGCCGCCCTGCTGGCTGGCTGCGCCACCGCCGAGCCGAACGTGACCGCTGCGAGGACTGGGCCCGCGACCGCCGAGGCGGCTCCGCCGGCACCGGCCTGCGAACAGCTGCCCGAGGACACCTTGCCGGCCGGCGCGGACGCCCTGCCGCGGCTCACCCTGCCCTGCCTGGGTCCGGGCCCGGACGTGGCGCTGGACCGGCTCACCGGCCGCCCGACCCTGGTCAACCTGTGGGCGACCTGGTGCGGCCCGTGCCGGGAGGAGATGCCGCTGCTGCAGGAGGCCCACGCCCGCCACGGCGAGCAGGTGCGGTTCCTGGGTGTGGATGTGCAGGACGATCCCGAGGCCGCCCGCTGGTTCCTCGACGAGCACGGCATCGACTACCCGCACGCCGTCGACGCCGACGGCGAACTGCTGCAGGAGCTGGGGATCCGGGGACTGCCAGTGACCCTGGCACTGGACGCCGACGGCCGCGTCGTCGACCGGGCGGTCGGCGAGCTGACCTCCGAGGAGCTGCAGGGCCTGATCGATGACCTCCTCCGCTCCGGGGACGCCTGAGCGTCCTCAGCGTGGCTCGGTCGTCAACGCCTCCGAAATCAGCTGCCGGCACCAGCCCGGGTGGGTTAGCGGGAGCTCGTGGTCGGCCTGTGGGTGGACGACGGACCGCAGAGCAGGTCGGGCGCGGGCCAGCTCGGCAGCTCGCCCGGCTACCGGCACGGGATCGCACGCGCCCGCCGCGAGCGTCAGCGGGATCCGATCGAGAGCATCGAGGGCCGGAAGCCAGCCGTCGTCGCGGATGAGTCCTTCCATCGCGCCGGAGTAGGTGTCCCAGGTGTGCTTGACCCCTGACCGGGCCACCGGGACGGGGAGATCTGGGCGGTAGGCGACGGCGAGCCAGGCGGCCGTGCTGCGGTGCCGGCACATCCAGGCACAGGCGGCGCGCGGCAGGGGTCCGTCACCGGCGAGCAAGGCCTCCATCGGCCCGATCGCGCCGATGTGCGCGTCGGCCTCGGCCCGGTTGCGGTACAGCGGCGCTCCGAAGGTGAGCACCGCCTTCACCCGGTGGCTGTGCGCAGCGGCCCAGCGGATCGAGAGGATGCCGCCCATTGAGTGCCCGGCCACGATGGTGGGCCGGTCCTGCAGGCCGAGAGCGGTCAGCGCGGCGTCCAGGGCCGCGATGTGGGCCCGTGCGTCTGTCGGTCCGGTCACGTCCATCGATCCGCCGAAGCCGAGCAGGTCGGGGACGACCACGGTCGCTGCTTCGGCGAGGTTGTCGTAGGCGGCGCCGAAGCCGTTCCCCGCCCCGGCCAGGCCGTGCAGCAGGAGGACCACCGGCTCGCCCGAGCCCAAGACGCGCACGTGCAGCGGCCCGGCCCGGCGCTGCCGGCCCCCGCCCGGAGCCCACCGGGCCACAGCCTGCGACCGCTGATGCCGCAGCGCCCACCAGCTGCCGGCAGCTACAAGGCCGAAGGTGCCGCTGCCGAGAACGGGATTGCCGCGCAGAACAGACGTCCTTGTCACCGCCGATCCCCTGGTGGCAGCGATGGGCCGGCCGAGCACCTCGGAAAGAAGCGTACTATCGACCATAGTAGTCGAGGTCGATCGACACGCACACGGGATTGAGGAACACGCCATGGTGAAGTCTCTGCTGGTCGCAGCGCTGTTCGCAGGGGGAGTGGCCGTTCCCGCCGGGGTGGCCCAGGCCCACACCGGCGACGAGGGCGGGACGCCCGCTGGAATAGGGTCGATGCACGAGCTCATGGAGCAGGGCAACCCTGGCATGGCGCAGATGCACGAGCTCATGCAAGAGGGCAACCCCGGCATGACGGAGATGTGCGAGCGGATGCACCAGAGCGCCCCCGATCACGCCTGATCGGTCAACCGGCCGCAGATAGCGGCCGACGACACGTGGCGGGGCACTCCCAGGGGTGCCCTGCCATCTCGAGGGAGGGAGTAGATGGTGGGCCATGACGGCGGAATGATGGACGGCGGGATGATGGGGATGATGGGCGGCTGGATGCTGCTCTGGGCCCTGGTTGGCGTTGCCCTGCTGGTGGTCGCGGTCCTCGCGGCCACTTGGTTGGTCAAGCACCGTTCTCCGGCCCGGCCGGGCATGGCCCCCAGTTTGCCTGGCGAGCGCGACGAGGTGGCTAGCGCGCAGGAGCTGCTGCGCCGCCGCTACGCCGCTGGTGAGATCGATCGCGAGGAGTACCTCCGCATGCAGCGCGACCTGTCCGGGGATTGACCCGACCGGCCGGCGAGGCGTGCGCCCGCGCCGGCGCGGCGGTCCACTCGCGCGCGGCACGTTCGAGCCGGGGCCGGTTCGGCCGGCTCAGTCGGCGGCGGCCAGTCGGGTGAGGTCCTCGGCGTACTGGTCCGGCGTGGTTCCGCCGGTGTAGACGATCGACCGGCCCCCGAACCCCCAGGCGTACACGGCTCCGGCGTGGTCGACCCCGTAGTTCCCGTGACTGTGCCCGCCCCCGTCCTGCCTGTGTGCTTCCCCGGCGTGCTCGTCGGCCTCGTGCGGGTGGACGATCGCTGTCGAGGGGTCGGCCACCTGCGCGCTCTCGGGCAGGTACAGGTCCCGCAGCGCCGCGGCCGTGGCCTCGTTGCCGCCGATGAGCCCGGTGAACTCCGGATCGAACCGGTCCAGCCACTCACGCAGCGCCTCCGGGGTGTCCCGCGCCGGGTCCTCGGTCACGAACACCACCTGCACCCGGTCGCGGATCTCCGGGGCGAGCATGTCTCGCGCCAGCGCGAGGTCGGCCATCGTGGTCGGGCACAGGTCCGGGCAGTGGGTGTAGCCGAAAAAGAGCAGCGTGATCTCGTCCTCCGGGCGGTCACCGAGGTCGAATAGTTTGCCGCTGGTGGTGGGCAGTGTCAGGTCCGGACGGGGCTGGGCCTGCTGCATCAGGGTGCCGTGGAAGCCGTCGTCCTGCGTCGTGACGCGCGCCCCGCCCGCCGGCAAGGCCTCGACCGCTCCCGTCGCGCCCTGGCCGCAGCCGGTCAGTAGTAGCCCGCCAACCAGAACGGCAGAGCCGAGGGCGGCTCGGCCTGGGACTCCTCGCACAGAACCTCCTGAGCTACTGGCTGGCCGGGTTCGGCACCGGCGCCACTCTACTATCTCGCCTCGTAGACCACGGCCGACTCGGTCGACCGCGCGGGCTTGGCCGGCCCGCCCGGATGGCAGATCGCTGGTGGGCACGAGGGCGCAGGTGTCACGGGGCCGGGGCCGGCCACCTGCCCGACGTTGGCGGCTACTTGATCATGCTCGGGGCCGCGGAGTGCGGCTCCTTGTGCCGCCCCCCGCGCTCCCCGCGGCCTCTATCCGTCGGATGCACTTACGCCAGAAGGCGGCGGCTCTCGGTGCTGGGGGATCTGCGTAGTCGGCCCGACTCCGATGACTCATGAGACATCGGGGCCGGGCGCCCAACCCGCATATCCTTGGCTGGGCGTCCGGCAGCTGGTCGGGGCTGCGGATCAACGGACGGTGTCAGCCCAGCGACGTGATGAGGTCTCGGCAGGCCTGCTCACAGCGACGGCAAGCCTCGGCGCAAATGCGGCAGTGCTCGTGCATCGAGGCGTGGCTCTCGCATTCGTCACCGCACGCCTTGCAGGCGGCGGCGCAGGCCTCGAGCACCGCCCGGGTGAGGTTGGCGTCGTAGCCGGTGTGCCGGGAGAGCACGTGGCCGGTCGTGCCACAGATATCGGCGCAGTCGGTGTTGCTGCGAATGCACTTGGTCAGCTCGGCGACCTTGTCCTCGCTGAGGCAGGCGTCGGCGCAGGCGGTGCAGGCCTGGGCGCACTCGAAGCAGGCCTCGATGCACTCGAGGAGCTTCTGCTTGTCCACTCCGCCGAGGTCCTTGGGGTAGGTGTCGAGCATCTGGGCTGCCACGGTCATGGTTATCTCCTCGGATTCTCGGCGCCGGGCGGCTCGGATGTCGCCCGGATCTGGCGTCGATGAAGCCGGCGGTACCCGCAGACCCGTACGGGTATGGGTGGTCTGGAGGTGTTTCTCGATGTCCGAACCTGGCCACGCCCATCCGGTCGACCCGGAACGTGTCGCGCATGCCCGAGCCCGACTGCCCAGTCGGGAGGAAGCCGCCCAGCTGACCAGCGTGCTGAGCCTGATGGCCGATCCCACCCGGGCCCGAGTCCTGTTCGCGCTTGACCTGGTCGAGGAGCTCTGCGTCGGTGACCTCGCACTGGCCCTGGAGGCCAACGAGGACGCCGTGGGATACGCGCTCCGGTTATTGCGGACGGCGGGACTGGTGACCAACCGGAAGCAGGGGCGCGTCGTGTTCTACCGCCTGGCAGAGGGTTTCCCCGAGCCACTGCGGGAGCACTGCCTCCGCCAGTTGGTCGTCCTCTCGGAAGCGGCGCCGGACGACGACTGACACTGGGTGTGTCGAGGCTGACGCGGTTGCCGAAGCGGGGCGGTCGTCGCCGCGCGAACATCTCCGGCCGCCCCTACAGTCGGCCACATCCGGACGGTTGTCCGGATTATCACCGTCGTTTCCCCGGCCCAGTACCGGCCGTTCCCAGCGGCATCTCCGTCGAGGCGAGGAGGGCGCCATGGTTGCGCTGCTGTCGCTGGCTGCCGTGGTCGCGGCCGGGATCGTCGGGCTGTATGCGCTGTCGTCGGCGTTGCGCACCGCCCGGGAGCCCGCCGCCGTCCTGCCGTACGAGTCCGGCCTGCTCCCGCAGCAGCACGCCGTCTCCCGCTACCACGCGCGGTGGTACGCGGTCACGGTCCTCTTCCTGGCCTTCGACATGGAGATGATCTTCATGTACCCGTGGGCGGTCGTGGTCGCGGACATGGGGGCGGCGGCGGTCGTCGAGATGTTCGGCTTCCTCGCCGTTCTGCTCGTCGGTGTCACCTACGTCTGGCGTGAAGGTGCGCTGCGATGGACCTGATCGCCCGACTGCGGAACTGGGCGCTGGCGAGGCCGCGGGTGCTGCTCGTCGATGCCCCGGGTGCCACGACGTTCCGGTGGTCCGTCGAGGCCGAGCTGGACCGGCGCGGCTGGCGGCGCGCCATGTCATCCGCGGACACCGATCTGTTGGTCGTCCTTGGCGAACCCGGATCGGAGCTAGCAGAAGCCGTTGACGTGCTGTGGAGCCAGGTTTCCGAGCCGCGGCACCGGGTGGACGTGCATCGCCCCAGTGACGTCGCCGTCGCTCTGGACGAGGGGCGAGCGGCGCTGGTCGAGCGGGCCGGATCAGGAACGAAGGGAGACGACCGGCGGTCGCCGGCCTCGTTGCTCGGCAAGAACGCGGGAATGGGCCACGCCGACGACGAGGGCATGGACCACGGGAGTGGCCACGAGGGCATGGACCACGGGAGTGGCCACGAGGGCATGGACCACGGGAGTGGCCACGAGGGCATGGACCACGGGAGTGGCCACGAGGGCATGGACCACGGGAGTGGCCACGAGGGCATGGACCACGG